>CAVCXB010000003.1:0-88143 GCA_963605535.1 Wujia chipingensis | reverse complement strand
ACCGTGGTATTTAAATCCTTGATTGAAGTGGATAATTCAAAATTGCTTTCTTTATTCTGATTACTCAAATCATTGATCGCATCTTTTAAGTCAGCATTTGATTTGACGAGCTTCTCATGTTGTTCCTTGACTTCTTTACTATTCGAGCTTTTCTTGTTGTAGAAGAAGTTGATTACAGGCATGAGTATTCCTACGAGTGAGGCTACAGATGCCAATGTGATCGTCAGTGTGATGGATCCATTTGCAGCAGTGTCGGCTAAAATTTTGATAAAGTTAATCATGATGATGTATCTCCCTATGTAGCCTGTTTCAATATTATTATATATAAAATTTCATATCGCATAAAAATAAAATCTCCGGTCAAACACTGGCCGGAGATATAATATCATAATTTTACACTTGTGTAAATTCGTCAATCACAATATGAGAGTTCCATTCCGTATAATCCACTTCTCGAGGTTACTCCGACGCGGATTCCAACAATAATCTGTGCTGAGGTATAACCCAAATCATCGGCACAATCCTTTACGGTGTCATATACTTTCGTTGTATGATTGTACGTATCATAAACCTTCACTTTCCGTTTAATCATGTCACCAATACCCTTTCATATAGGTATTGATTATAACATTATTTATCCTGATATTCACAGACAAATTTACCACCATCCGTGGCGCTTCCCTCGAACCAAGCCAAATCATACGGCTTGTTCGATTTCCCTTTCCTGCTTCTTATGGTATGAACCCAATATCGAGTGGCAGAAGGAATTAAAGTGAGAAAGATATTGAACGGACCGAATAGGGCGTTCTGGAATGAATGCCCAAATTCGTGTTCCTTAACCTGAGCGGTCCATTCTTCACTCATATTTAAGGCGACAAATATGAAGAAAACCGCTTCGAGTCCACCCCAGTTATCACCAACCATGGCATATCGTACATTGTGGAATTTCTCAAACTTCGCTCTGAAGAATATCTTTACGAATAGAGCCATAAATGCTCCTATAAGTGTGTAGATTATTCCCCAAGTAAAATTAAGTACATACCATAGCCACATATGCTTAGAAAGCCATTTAGCCCATTTCATTGTTAAATTATATAAAAACTTACCAATGAAAGTTCTTTGTGATTGATAATCCATAACTTGTTATGCCCCCTTTTATGCTATATACACAATACCTACAATCTTATCGACAAAGCCTGAAATCTTCTGCATTGTCTCTAAATTGTACATTGTTCCACTTGCATACAATGCGTAGTCACCAGTGATGACATCATAATACAATGATACATAAGGCAAACCACTGCAATGGAGATAGACATTTTTGATAGTTGTGGCATCGCATAATTTGTTCAAGAATGTAAGGATAGAGCCTGCTGATAACAAATCTTTGTAACCAAGTGAGACTTCAGTGAAATGAGTATGAGAAGAAGAGGCTTTGCCACTCAATGCGGTGGATAATCCAGTCACATCACTGATTGTGTGAGAATGAGAAGATGATGCCTTACCACTTAATGTAGTCGCTAAATCCGTTATATCAGAGATAGCGTGAGTATGTGATTTTGCAGCATAAGTTTGTGAAGCGGTAGTTGTAGTCAAATAAGAACTCATATCGGTTCCAGTTGCGGCTTTTATGTCATCCGTTGTGGCGATAGTTCCTGATTTATCTGGAAGCATCAAAGTGTAACTTCCAGTAGTCAGCTGGTTTCCATCACTATCAAAGGTCTTATGTGTGTAGCATATGCCTCTTGCATAGTAGTTTGTGGCATAACTTTCGCCATTTGACTTTCCTACCCCTCCAACTACACTTGTATCAGGGTAAGTGCCATAAGGCTTTTCGGAATAAGTGGAGATACCGGCATCACGGAAATATGGCTTGACTGTGGATAAGACTGCTTCTCCGAAGAATTTGCCATTTATCATCGTATAAGAAGATAAGTTTGTATTGTATATGCAAGTGTATTTTCCACTCGTGCTATAGGCATCATAGATGGTGTTCTCATCATCTGCGGTGATTGTAATCTTATTGGCATTCAATGTGCCATCAACATTCGCCATCTTGACTTTGAGATTTTCAGCCTCAATATCAACGGATTTAATTTTATTGGCAAACAAATCATCAGTGAGAATGACATCTGCATTGATTGCCAATTTGTTATTCTGTTGATATATACCCGAACCGCTTGTATCCGTTGTAATACCTAAAGCACTGCAACAATTTGCAAAGTTGACATCAGCGTCCGAGCCATCCTTGCCAAAGACACCAACGATATGTGGGTCAGTCCATCCATCATTTGTGGAAATGGAATATGTTCCATCACTATATGTTGTTCTTGTCTTTTCCCAAAGATATTTATTGTCTTCGGTTGGTGTCTTTGCAGTTGCATCCCATCCGCTTGTAGGAGTAGCTGTTGTAGATGAAAGGGCATAGTATGTAACAATGGATGAAATGCCTTTGCCAGTCTCACCAGTGTCACCTTTCTCACCTGTTGCGCCCTTTTCACCTTGATCACCCTTTTCACCTCGCTCACCCTTTTCACCTTGCTCGCCTTTTAAATCAGCGTTGAATTTCTGAACGCCTCCGAGTTTTACGGTAAGAATATTGCCACTCTGTGTGATTTCAGGAGTCAACCCATCATCACCTTTGACCTGAACTGCGTCAACAAGAGTGACGTTTTTTGTGTTGACAATGGAAAGCTTTCCGTCAACTATCGAGGCTGACTTGATACCTACTCCATCTGCACCCTGGGGGCCTTTGATGTTTGTCGTTGTCGGAGCAATCGTCGTCTTATCGATTTTCCAGCTTAAATTTCCGCTGGAATCCAATGATGGGAGCCATGTATTCCCATCATTGCCATCCTCACCATCATTTCCATTTTTTGCAACGGAGTATTTCGTATCACTTTCGTTCGTTGAATATGTAGTGATAGTACGAGTCCAAGTATACGTACTTAGTGTGATTTTCGTGATATCCGAATTCCACCCGGATGCTGGAACAGTTGTTCCGCTTGTGCTGGATGCGTACGTAGTCTCAACTTTGGTGATGGTTCTTAATGTCTTTGCGGTGACGTTTCCATTTGCATCTACGTAGAAGTTCTGACCGACTTTAATACCATCTGTGCCCACATATACGCCTTTTGCCGTATCCGTATCATCAAATGACTTCAATCCTGATTTCAATGATGTTGAATCGACGGTGAATCCGCCAACAACCGTCTGATCAGGATAGCTTGCATCCGCCTTCATAACCGTTGCACCATTGGAATTCTTGATTTCGATTGAATTTGCGGAAATTTTTCCGGTGATATTTGCCGAACTGACTTTGAGATTTTCAGCTTCGATATCAACGGATTTTATACGAGTGGCAAATAAATCGTCTGTCAAGATGACATCCGCATTGATGGCAAGTTTGCCATTCTGCTGATAAATTCCCGAACCGCTTGTATCTGAAGTGATTCCGAGTGCCGAACAGCAGTTTGCGAAATTGACGTCGGCGTCAGAGCCGTCTTTTCCAAATACCCCGATGATATGCGCATCAGTCCATCCGCTGTTGATTGCAACGGCATACGTACCGTCTGTATATTTTGTTCTGGTCTTTTCCCAGAGATACTTATGATCGGCATCAGGTGTCTTATACGTAGTTGTAAATTCTGAATCGGCTGGAACGGAAGTCGTTGCGGATACAGCATATTTTGATTCGATGGATTCAACACCGTTGCCGACGTCACCTTTTGTTCCGATGATCGCCGGGTCAGTGTATGTGACGTTTTTATTGCCATCATCAAACGTATAGATGGCCATTTCAAAATTCCACAGATATTTGTTTGTGTCTGTTGTAACTTGCATTTCAGTCGACCATCCGGCTTTTGTTATATTTGCCTTATCAGAATTGATTTCATCATCGGAATCATCATCTCCATCAGTTCCACACGTCAATCCTGACGGAAGCGTAACGGCGGATGATATGCTCAACACCTTATAATACTCAATCACGGCAATGGATTTGATTCCTCGGCCATTTGCTCCGGAATCACCGAGCGATCCGATCAAGCTCGGAGCAATCGTGTTGATGATGTTCCCTTTGGAATCATAAATCTTCTCATAATTCCAGAGATACTTATTAATTTCCGTTAAAGTTGGTATGGATGTGGACCATCCGGACGTATTGACATTGACCCCAGTCTTGTTTGCTGATGCCAAATACCATTCCTCAACACTTGAAATGGATACGCCATCTTCTCCATCACGGCCATACGTGCCGATGACGGATTTATTCGTCGTATAAGATTCGCCGTTCGAATACGTAATGACTTCATAATTCCAAAGGCACTTCAATTCAGCCGTGATTGTTTTGACTTCAGTTGACCAATCAATTGGCTCTGCATCGGCTGAAGCACTTAATCCATAATAATCAACGATTGATTCAATGCCGACACCATCGGCACCGAGTGAACCGATGACACATGGATTTGATTGGCTAAATATGATCCCATTGCTGTTATACACAACCTCATAATTCCAGAGATACTTATTGAGCGAATCCAAAGTCGGGATGGATTCGCTCCATCCGTCGCCGATTGTCTCGCCGCTTGATTTGCTTGATTTCTTATAATAATTTTTTATTGTGCTAATGGAAACGCCCTGATCACCCTTGTCTCCCTTGTCACCTTTTTCGCCATCTTTTCCATCTTTTCCGTCGACGCCGTCTGTGCCATTGACGCCTCGGGCAAGAATTCCGGTATCAACACCGCCAATTTTCCAATAGCCGGCATCAGAAATGGATGGTGTCACTTTGGCTAATTCACTCTGTGTGACGGCGACCGATTTCAGGCTAGTCAAATTTGCATCTGTTGATTTAAGAGAATTCTTCAATGAAGATAAATCGGTGGTTGCTTCATTGATGTGATCTGAAAGGCTATTTACACTGGAAAGAAGCTTTTCCAGCTCAGACTTTTTCGTATCCATAAATTAAGCCTCCAATGTATTGAAATAGAAATTTAATGTGATGGCATCCTTTTTATCAGCATCAGATATGGCTGAAATTTCTCCATTTGAAGTGTCGACAATGACTTCCGTTGAGTCAATATAATTCTTGAATCCAAATTTGCAATCATCGGAAATAATTGGATGGCAAACTATATTGATTGTTCCATCATCAGATTTGATTTTGACGATTGGTAAATAATACGTACTATCTTTGCAAAATTTACTCAATTCTGAAATAATCTCGCTATTGCTAAGTTGATTGATGTATTTATTGCTATTTGATGCAAAAGTTTCAGACCACCTTAATGTGCAGCTGCCAACTTTGTGGTCATCATCAGCGACAAGTTTTCTTTTTGCGTAGGTACTTGAAATATCATTTCCTTTAGAATCACATTTCGAATAATCAACCATGACATCAAGATCTGTGTCGGCATCATTCTTCGTTTCGTGCCACTTGATATATTTTGCTGTTACGCTCATTCAATTAATCCTCGAACAATTTGAAGTCAAAGATAAAATTACTGCGATTGCCTAACGCATGCCAAAAGAAATCATATAAATCAGAGGCGTATTTTTCGGCATAGTCATCAGCCCCATTGATGTACATGACGGCGTTGCCTTTGCCATCATCCTTGACTCTGACTTTATTCAGAATATCCTTGAATCTCTTCTTTGCTTCGGATGACAATGAATAATGCTTGCTTCCTATGAATGTTGTATTCAGATTGGAGCTATACGTACATGTGATTCTTGCTGTGATTTCTTTTTTATTTGCTTCGTTGATCCAAGCCATCAATGTCGGAAGATCAGACATTCTTGCAAGAACTCGGTTTGATGCTGAGTCTCGGATTTGTGTAAATCCGGCACGGGGATTGGCACACATTGCGATATGGTTTCCACGGATATTGATCTGTCTCGGATTATCATCTGTGGTGACATCGCAATCATATCCGCAGGAAAGGAAGTTCTCTTCACCGTCTTCAAGAAGCTGAATGGCTCTCTTATTCGTCAGCACGATTGTTCCCATCATGACATCATGCTGTTCGCCATCATCATCAATATAAACACCTTTATGGATATCTCTGACAAACCCTACAGCAAATTTGCCATAATTGTCCGTATTGACATTCTCACTTGGATGTTCGAGTGTGACAGGCTTATTCTCGAAACTGGCCATTGTTGAATCTGAAAAGACTTCATCAGCCGGTCTATCGAGTTGAATTTCACCATAAGGATTGTCGATGGAATCGCCAAACACTTCTTTTCTCGTGTAGGACTGTTTTCCGGTACGGGCAAGAATGCAGTCTGTGCAGACCATCTGGCCGTTATTATCTTTGAATTTGTGGGCTGAAATTTTTTCTAATGATAAGAATCTCATATAATAACTCCTTAATTTAATAATGTTCTATATTTATTATAAATCAAAAGACATAGGTCTAAAATTTAACCCATGTCATTTTGATACTGCAACTTCGGTTGTCCCATAGATTGTTTCAATACGTACATAAGCAGAATAACGTCTATTCTCAGAACTTGACTGAAATTCCTTGATTGATACGACTTTTGGATGATTTGATATAGTATCAAGCAAATACGTATCATAAATCAATTTGCTTGATTTATTCATCAATGGCCAGCCTTTATCGATTCTATTCCATATTTCGCCTTCTAATATGGATAGTTTCTGATTGAGCGAATGCATAACGGCTTCATTGCCTTCGGCATATGCTCCATCACGATCGATTGTCTTAAACATCTCATTGATCTCAACCTTGCTTTTGAATGTGATATCAATTAAATATTCCGGGCGTTCAGCATTTGTTTTATCATTCAACAGACTTACTGTAGGCATGGTAATAGTCCAATCAAATTCATCGTCGGCACTTTCATTGAATCTATATATATTCCAATCATCGACATCCACATAGCACCACCCTGATTGCGCTGATTTCAGTTGGCTCCGGACGGTTTCAGTATCAGAATCAAGAATGCCTTTGGATGTATTCTCATTCGGATATCCACGGCCGAGAATAAATGTACTGGATTTATTGTATCCAAGATTCATTGAATTAATCCAATCGCTTACGTCAACCCATTTCTGATTTCCATAATTGAATCTAATATAATGGCAGCCGGTATCGATATCATAATAAATGGTTCCGCATGAGCAATCATTCAGTACGTATTTCATTGATATACCATCAGCCGATGACGAATCATCGCTCGTATCATCGATTGATGCGGATTCATCGGCATCGATTATTTTGGCATGGCATGTCCACGTGTTTCCACCACGATCATGAGTCACTGTATCATCAGTTCCATTTTCAATAATTTCATCATTCGCAATCAAATTATTCGCAAAGCTATAATCCATCGTCAGAGTTGATGGATTATTGTATGGAATATTTACCGTGGCGCCCTCGATATTGGATACGGTTGTTGTATGTTCTTTTGAATAATACGGCCCCGTATAAGTTGTTAACTCAGGATATTCCGGCATGCCATATCCAGCAATCAATTTATAAGACAGATATTTTCGATGCGTCAATTTACCATCATTATAAAATATACCATGGCCATTTGAATCCTTACCAAGAGAACCGAATCGAACAAGTCGGCGAACCTGCCTATTGGTGGTCGGATCAGTCAATGTCACATATCTTCTGCAAATCATTTCTCAATCCTCCGTTAATTCCATACACCATATCCTATAACATAATAATCGGCTTTAGGATTCTTTTTATCTTTATCGAATGTCGGTGTTCCGGCACCCGACTGAAACTTATTGACATATCCTTCAATCTCATCCATATGCTTATTGAAATTCGATTCGACTTCAGAGTTTTTATTGGCAACATCAAACACTGCATCATTATCGACATTTTCTACATCAAACCATATGGCTGCGAATTTTGATGGTGAACTGAAATCATTTTTCAATAGCTCTTCTTTTGTATCATATTCGTTTGCCAGCATGGCATAATTCGATACGTAGTCGGCAAACGATGCAAATCGAGTGATGGATACGCCAAGAATATTCATATCATAATATCCGTTCAGGAACATCAGCCTATCCATATAATTGACATTGTATTCACTATCCGCATTATTCAGATATTTCAGTTCAAAATGTAATTCAGCAACCAAATCATCCCCAGCCGGAGAATTGTATATTGATATCGGAAGATCAATGCTTTTATACAGATTATTCATGTCCTGCCGGGAACCATCGGTGTTATTTTTGATGATTTGAAATCGTATCAGCTTAAGATAGTTGTAGTTATTCAATTTGACGGGATGCCAATCCTTATCCTTCCCATCTTCGTAATATACTGTGCCACCATATTCCGGAGTATTTGCAAGCCATCTGATGCTGATTGTTCGACTGACACCGAATGACTGTCCTATGAAATCTAGCACCTGCGATACCATTTCATCATTCCAATATTTGTACTGCTCCAAATTTTTGGATACAATACAGCCGTCCAAATCGGCGTTATCCTTGAACCAATGTTTCATGGATGTCCCGTTATATGATTCAAGATGCTCGATGTCATCTTTGATATCATCATTACTTTCAAGTTTATTGTAATATCCATCAGACAAATTTGATGATGCTTCCAATGAACCAATTGAGGATCGATACTGTTTTGACTTATTATAATAATCCTTGATTCCAGTGATATAGTCGATATAATCAACACCGTCTTCGGATTTCAGGACATTGTTGACATCAAACATCTTAATCAATATTGGCTTCATGCTTTCGCATACCATAAGGATGTCATATAAAATCCTAGACATATCAATGACGCCATCATTCTTAAGATATTCGGGATATCGGCGTTTGTAATATTCCCAATCAAATTTACTTAATTTATTGCTAGCCATATCAATATCCCGTTTAACAGATTGTTATATCAACTTTATACGTATTATCAGTGTTTTTTGTTATTTCAGCTGTCCACTTGCTGTAATGATAATATGATCCGAGATTCTGAGTGATAGGAACGTTAGCTAGATTTGCGCTTAATGGTTTTTCACTCTTATCATCGTTCGTGACATATTTAGATAAATCCCAATTCATTCCATCACCGTCAGCAACGGATATTCTCTTTATGGTTCTTTTCCCATTAGCATATGGATCGGAATCCATAATGATGTTTTGAATCTCATCAACATCAATATTGTCAAATATACCCAATTCATTATTTATGTGATCAATGACTCTATTTGCAATAATTGACGCAACACTTGATTCATCGATATCATTATCAGGATCAGTGATTTTATAAACGCCATTGGCGTCTGCACACACATTCAATGCACCGATATTGAAATTAGTCGTTCCAATGAAACTAATCTTTAAGGTTGGATTTAGAGCTTTCAATTCTTTCCAAAACACGAATTGATTCTGAACCATAGACGTCATCTTCTTGCCTTTGATAACACCGGTTAGATTGCATAAAATCTCACCGGTTTCTCCAGTTGATGCGATTTGAGGATACTCAAACAATTCTGGATTGCTATTGAAATCACTCTCACTAGAACTAGTTGACTTATACCCATCGGTACCAACGCTTCTTGACACATAGTAACTCTGTGTATAAAATTTCGATGCGAAATTCTCATCCATTCTATCCAATAAAGTCTCACCCTGTGTTGCAACTCCAGGAGTCATCTTATTCCATATAACCTCAGCAATATCATCTCGATTCAATCGATCGCCCATTTTCGGCTTGATAAATATCATAACCTTATGTGACTTGATGGTAGTATCAAAGGGTTCTACATCAACAGTGCTGTTATTTCCACCAACCCATTTATTAATCGAGTCGCTATTTTGGCCAATCGAAAAGTCATTATTATTGTTAATGACTTTCACATCGGCGATTCCATCCAATTGCATTAACGCCGATTTGATTGCCTGAAGATTTGATCTTCCGGCAGATCCGGCTTCTGACAATCTTCTTGCTCGCAGACTCTCATCAGATTCTTCACTTGAACCGACAACCGCGTCTTTTGCCTGCTCAACAGTAAGACCTGATATGGCTTCCACAGTCTCGCAGATGGATCCGGCTTTGGCTTCATATGCGCCATAGGCACTATACTCGGCCCAAACCGACAGCGATTCTCCAGCCGCTATAGTCTCATTGATATATTTATCGCTGACATACCAAATATTATGATTCTTATCCATAAGGGCAAGTCTATTGATTTCATTATATGCATTATATTCATTGATTGTTATTGTGCCAGATTTTTTAGTATTCCTCAATGTTATGTAGGCTTTTGATTTCGTTGCCGATTTGCGCTTCACATTATTGTAGGACGCCCATACCTCAAGATTTTTTCCACTTGCGGTAGTTGGGTTCATATTCTCATATATCGATCCTATGCTCGTCAAAACATTCTGTATAAGCAACGCATCATTGGATAATTGAATCCCATCGGCACAATCTAATGATGTATCAATATCATCACCATAAACGGCTTTTGCTCGCGCAACCAAAATATTTCGAATGTCTTGATATGATGCACTCAATTCACCTTTTGCAGCAAACGCCAACATCTTATTGAAATCTGTATCAGCCATATTAAATACCCTCTTCAATTATTATAATTAAAATCATACCTTATTTAAATAAAAAGAGCCCATCATATAGGCCCTTCATCAGCATACAACCTTTCCAATAATAATCCCATAATCCTTTGTATGTGTAAGAATATCATTCTCTACCGTAGGAATAACTGGATTATCACCATCATATGTCAGCATGTATTCAAGAGAATCCTTATAATCAAGATCCAGAAAGAGAACTAGCACAATATCATCGACATTAAGCTCTGGGGAAACTGAATTTTCCGTGATGCTCCAGAATTGGCTTAATGCCTTTACGGATATTTCCTGTCCATTTGTTGATGTGTCAGATTTAAAAGTTGGAAATAATTCAACGCCGTATGACCGATTCGTCGCATCGGCACTCGTTATTTTGGCCATTGACGCAACATAAAGATTCTTTCCGAAGTTTCGTCTGCTGTTCGACGTGACATCATTAAGATTCGATTCATACGTACCGACATCGCTGATTCTCTTCTTTGCATTGTAATTTACTGTGCTCATGATACATGCTCCTATGATGACGTATTGCTCTGAATTCCACTCAAAAGAGATTTTGATTTGCATATGACAGTCTGCGAGAAATCGCCTGTTGTATTATCAAGGCTGTATTTCACTTCCCATACGTAATAATACCCGTACGATGTGTAATATTCTGCGCCATTTTCATCCGTTTCACGGTTTTCATCAATCTTAAGCAATGTCGAGGTTGCTTTAAGCGCTTCGGATTTTGAACTGAATGACACATTAATGAGGCTATTATCCATACGTATCAGATCACCGGGACTCAGGCATATTGTACATAAGGCTGTGAAATTGATGCCTTCGCTTGTGATTGTTGCATAGTTATTGATCAGCAATCCATCCGAGGCTTTGATGGTTATTGCTCGCTTTGCGGTCTTGAATAGTGACAGGACATTAAATGTCGATTCCGTTCCGTTTGCATCAGTTGTCGAATCGGCCGATACAGCTAGGATGTTACTCGAATTTAATCCATTTGATGAATTTACAGTGTTGTCAAATAGTGTGAGAATATCTCCATTCAGCGGAAGATCGTTCTTCAGAGTCAGATTCTTTATGTCTTCCGTGATATATGCGTTCTGTATTCCGGCTTTATCACTGAGATACTTAAATACGGTATATATATTCAATCCGCTTTTCAACGTGAGATTCAGCCTTGTGCGTCCGGCATTTGCAATCAGTTTGCTCGTACATACCAATATCACTTTATTCTGTTTGAAGTCGTTTCGATCATTCGAAGCATAAAGGATTCCACCTTCAAAAACTTTGATCGGCTCCCCATTGTTGATGGTTTTATATCCGCATTCGATACGTATATAATTGTATCCAGGCAGTTCTTTTTTCCCGTTCCCAACGATTTTCAGAATGGTTTGATAATCCAGATTATAGATTGCAACAATGAATTCATCCTTCATCGATGAAAGATACTTTGTTCCAGTCGCTTCAATTTTCAAATTGTTCTTTCTACTTCTTCTGATATTTCCATCCATGGAATGGACTTCTGACACATCATCGGCATTTCCGAAGACTATGGCATCTTTTGAATCATTGAATAATGTTACGCGAAGAATGCGTCGCCATACAATCATGCTCATATGCAATTAGTCCTTCATAAATATATTCTGCAGCGTCTTATTCAGCAGTTCTTCGAATCTCGTGAGATCCACCGTTGTAATAAGCATAGTGTAATTTGTAAGATGATTCTTGACATCATCAGGATCATTGCCATTGCTTAGGAATGATGACACAGCTGAAGCGTTGCGGATGAATGCGACTTTATATGGATTGCCAAGTCTGGAGTCAAGAGTATTGAAGCCAGAAAGACTTCCACCCGATGATGGAATTAGGTTTTCATTTAGAATAACCCTGCCATTAGCCCCGGATGTGCCAATCTCAGCGCCATCATCATCTATGATTGTAAGGTTGTATCCACCCCCGTCAGCAGTACTATTTTTTGTGAATTTAAATCTATAGACGATATTATCGTATATCAATCCAGCCACTTGATCGTCGTCTGTGGTGAATGTATACGCCTTGATATATGAGTCAAACTGACTTATTTCATTCTGAAGCGAAGATATCAGCGCCGCGAATCGAACAATATTTCTCTTGTTCTTCGATCCGAACCAGCTTTTATAGAATCGCTCCATATTATATCGATTCAAGCCGACAAAATTCTTCCAGAGAGTATATCCAATATATCCTATGCTGGCGGCGATGGCTATTATGCCACCGACAATCCAGCCTACCGGACCGGATCCCACAGCGGCTACTGCAGCTACTTTCAATGCAATGGCTATCGTGATCGTTGCCGTAGTCACAACCGCAGTACTTACGCCAATTGATCTCCATGTTGCTCCAGTATCTTTGAACATGCTTATGAAAAGGCCAAAGAACGCATACGCAATGGTGTATCCGGCATCAGGCCCACCATAAGTAAGCTTATCTGGATCAAGCTTACCGTCATTTGACTTAAACATCTTTAAGACGGCTTTCTTTGCAGTCTCATAATCCAAAGATGTGATCGATGTGTCTGACTGGACATCCTCGATGAACATATCAAGAAAATCGTACGTAATGAACTCATCATTGTATGCCGCTTTGACAAATTGGCCGACAATATCAGAGAAATCCAATACAGATTGAGAGAATGTCAGTTCTGTCGGATCAGTCAATCCAACCAAAGAATCGTCGCTGCTGTCGTATACAAACATATTCTCTTCGGAAATCGTCGCAAATCGGATTTCCTTGAATGTGAATGAATATTTTAATACGCTGGGGTTTTCCGTATCCCATGATATATCTGTCAAAACCATTGAAGGTCTGCGCTTAAATGCCAGACGCGCCGACGACGAATTGTCTATTGTTGTCAATGAAACTATATATCCATCATCTTTTAGACGTTCAAACGTCTCCTGGATTTTCATCAATCGACTACTGGTTTTGGTTGGGGCCAATGTCTCGATGGCTGGTGGATATATGTCTTCAGCATATCCGTCAGTATATCCTTTGGATTTGTTTACACGTTCTTTTTGAGCGTTTCTGCCACGTAAGCCAAACATTCCAGATATGGATACTATAATCGGCTCAGAAAAGGCATGATCCATAACATAGTCCTTATCTGTCATTGGATAGGATGTTATCTGCGAACTAAGCTTTTCACTGACGGATGTTATTAAGTCCAAAGGCTGATAGAAATTCTTTGTCTTAATCTTCCCATCTTCAATATATGAATCCGTATAGGATATAGTTATTCCATACTGATATCTTTCATCGTTTGCTGGAAATTCATTATTTTCAGGGTCATCCAAAGTGCCCACACCAGTTCCTTTTATGAAACTGCTGAAATCTTCCTGACGGCCAATGCCATTGAGATTGTTTTGAAGTCTTATGGAATCAGTCAATACGATTTCTGATTTGCTTTCATCTGACATTGGTTATCACCTCCATTATTTGAATATGCTAGTAATGAATGAAGTGGCAAATTGGCCACCCTTGTTGAATGAGTCATTCATACTTAAAGAATCCTCATTCTTAGTATTGTATGTCTGTGGGATAGAGATATTATTCGTCACAGTTGTTCCACTGCTATTAGAATAATTCTTGATGATGTCATTCGTCGTTGTCTTTGTCCCTCCATTTCCACCGAAGAAATTCAGAACGCCCGTCACAACAGTCAATATGCTCTGAAGTACGCTCAAGATGACTGGCATGGCATCAATCAAAGAATCCATCAAATTTGTTATCGTTTCTTTATTTTCGGAGAAAAAATCAACGAACGCGACCTGCATGTTATATTGGAATTCTTCATACGTATTTTCCCAGTCCGTAATGGTGTCATAGATGCCGGAAGATTCCCAATCGGAATACTGCTGGCTTGCCGAAGTCAATCTTTCATTGAATATGCTCTTCTGCTTTTCAGTCATGAACGGCAGATATTCAAGATAATCATCATAAGAGCTCAATCCGATTTTCTTCAGCGCCATTGACAGGCCATAATTGTCCGCACTGGATAATCCGGTTTCAAGCTGCTGATTGATTGCGCTTGTATTGACCTGATTTGCCGCCGAACTGAATGACGCTGCATATTTCAGCATCTCAACAGCGGCTTTCGCCTGATTTGCGACATAGTCGCTGCATGATTTTATGATGGACTGCATGCCGGACGTCAATGCTGCGGCGAACGATTTCGTAGCAGACATAGCCTTGATTTCACTATCAGCCAGTGCGTTGTATTTCTCATCATTCTTTTTCTTGTCATCTTCGGACATGGCCATGTACTGATCATCGGTAATTCCATCACGTCTACGCAGTCTGGCCGCAATGACTTTCTTATTCTCCGAAGATGAGAGCTTGCTCTTTGTCTTTTCATACGTATCCTTGGCATTCTTGTACATACCGCCAATCGTGTCATTGATGGCGCTGAATAATGGAAACATACTGCCCAATATTTTTGTGAAGCCGGAACCAATGGTCAAGAGAGTACTCTTTATATTGTCTCCGGTCATCTTATGCATTTCCTTCTCAAGAAGGATGTTGTCCAATTCAAGCTGAGCCAGATTTTCTCGCATCATCGTCTGATGCTCAATTGATTGAACTTGGAGATTAGCCAGTTCTTTTTGTTTTTCGGCAAGCTTTACGGTCAGTTCGTCAACCAGCTTTTCAATATTGTCCCGATCTTTCTTGTCGGCAATCGGAATCTTCTTCAGACCATTGATGGTTGCCTGAAGATCTTTTATGTCATTGGCCGTTTCGTTATTTTTATCCTGATATAATTTGCTGGCATCATTCTTGAATGCATCATTATATCCTTTAATCAATTTATTGTCGATTTTGAATTTATTGCCGGCCAAAAGCTTTTCAATCTGTTGGATGCCATACGTAATATTGTAATTATTACGACCGGTCTTATCCAAATTCTCATCCTTGGCGCCGCTCATGTTCGTTCCGGCACTGCGAATGTTTCCGCTGATTGATTCGAATGATTTTCCGAATTTATCCATCGACTCGATGAATTTCTTAATCAGATCATCATTTAGGTTTGAATTGATGTTTACATTATGTGTGCCGTTCATCTCTTGGTCAGCCTCCGGTTGTTATAGTCAATGGTCGCAGCCTTGTTGTATGTCTGAACCATGCATAATTCATACAAATCCAACATCTCCAGGATGTCATAGTCATCGCGCAGCTCCTTCAGCGTAGCCATATTATTGCTTATGATCACGCTGATCGGATTCGGTACGCGTTCCGATGAATGATATGATGCACCAGCGTTATCGCCCAGATCAAATCTGGAACAGTCATTTACTTCTGCGATTCGCTGGATTTCATAAAAGAAGGGTAGAACACTTCCTGGAGGAACTTGTTCGCCAATTCAATTGTCGTCATGAGATCGTCTTCAAGCACAGATGGATAATATACATCCTGCCCCGGAACCTTGACTGGGAACCATTCAGTCTTCACCTTGTATTCGATGTTCTCCAAAGCGAATCTGATGAGTTCCTCGTTGGTTTCAACACGCTCGGACATCGTCTTCGAATCCTTAAGCGAGATAGAGAATCCGGTTAATTTGATCGGAGAGACCCTCTTGTAGCGGAAAGTCCATTCCGGATGCGACTCCAACGACCATTCTTTTTCATAATATTTTGCCATATGATTTATGCCCTTTCTATAAATACCTTAATCGACTCTTACGGCTTTCTTGATGTCAATGCCGTAAACATCATTCAACAGTGATTCCGTTTTCGAATTCAACGCCTTGTAATCACATTCGGCCTTGAACTCGACAACTTTGTCGTTATAGTTGATTGATCCGTATACTACATGCGGTTCCCATTCTACCTGGACACTCTTCATGTCGTTCGTGAGATCCCGCGTTGTGATTGTGTAGGATACTGTTGACGCAAACATGCCGATGCTCTCGGCTTCTTCCCTGCTCATCCCATTTGGGAGATCAACATTGAAGTAAGGTTTTGAATCCGGCAGCACGAATTTGGTATTTTCTTTTATCTTTGATGTATCGACATCATCTGCTTTGAACGTATAATTCAGGATGTAATTCAGATCATCTGTCTTTGCATCAATCTCAATGGAATCAAACATCATAATCAGAATCAATATTCCCTAAGATCAAACATATACTTCTTGCTGGCATCCAGACATACGTATGAATCAATGATGTCTTCAAGCTCTTCCTTCGTTCCATAGGCTTCCAGAGTCTTTGATCCGTCGTTGTGCGGCTCGATGGAAACAGGGATGTTGGCTTCAATAAGCGCATTGAAAAGCGGATTGATGTCCTTGTGGATATCGAAACGGATGGATAAAGTGTATGAGCCAGGCTTTTTCGAGGTTATTGCATCAGGCTGCTTCTTCAGAGCTTCGATTTCAAGCTCATCATTATCTTTGATTTTATACATGGAATTACATAGTCTCCTATCATAACTATATTATAATTTAAAAATCATATCAATTAAATAAAAAGCGCAAGGCAATGAACCTTGCGCTGGTCTATTACTGAGCCTGAGAAGCGGCGATTTCGCTCAAGGACTTCTGTCTTGACGCTTTTGCCTGTTCGAATGATTTCTTCTGGCGTTCGATTTCTCTGTCAGCCTTCTTCAGCTGCTTACTAATCTCAATGGCCGAATCACCATCCGTTTCCTTGCTGACATCAGTTTTGATTTCACCGATGCTGATCTTGCCATCTTTGGCAAGAGCTTTGACGGTATTCCATTCAAGAATCTTCGCCGGGTACCAATTGAAGCCTACCTTAATCTTAACTTCCTTGCGTGTCCAGACCGGAACCACCTTAAGTTTGTTCGGGTTTGATGGATTGTTGTCCGTACGATCATAGAAGTCGAGGTTCGGTGTGACGATGTATGTCTGCATCGCACTGATTTTGACGAATTTCTCTGAATTGTTTTCTGTTGCCATAAAAGTTCATTATCCTTTCATTGAGTTGACTAATGATATTATACGTATGTACAAATCAAAAGTAAACACTTTTCTACATGCGGAAACAATCTTTCGACACAAGACAGCGCAGACTTTTGTTATTTATGATCTTGAAACCGTCCGTACGTATTCTGCGATCAGCCAGCAGATTGTTCAAGACTCTCATGACATCGTCAAGATTCATTTCTCTCATCGGAAAGACAGAAAAGATGACCGTTCCATTGCCTTCCGTGACAACGGATTTGCAGGCGTAATTGTTCGCCTTGAGGCACTTCTGAATCTTATTCAGGACTTCCTCGGAAGTCGGCTTATAGTAATCCTGATCATTCACCAGAATTCTGAACAGTTTCATTCTCCGATTCCTCCGTGAGATGCTTCTCTGTGGACGCCGTATTCTCGGCAAGGAGAGACTTCATTCTCTTGACGGCCCAATTCGCCGCAGATTTGAGAATCGCCTCGGGAACCATGCCTTTCGTGAGCTCAGAGAGCTTTTTGACGACGAGGTTGAATTTCTCCTCGCCTTTGCCGGAACCGACAAGATTCTCGGCATTCACAACAAGCTGATAAGCCCAGCTTTTGATTTTGCTGTTGCCGAACATGGCAATCAGAAGCAGGATGATGACTACGGCTCCCGCAATAACCAAATACCAATACCATTCCATGATTTTATTCCTCCTTGAATACGATATTCTTTCCGTAAACAATTAGCATGTCTGAATACTTTGACGATCCGGCTCCATCCATATAATCATATAAAGTTTTATTGTAACTGTATGTGTAGGTGTCCCAAGTTCGATGATTTGTATATTGTATTTTCTGTGTGTCGCTATTTACTGTGACCGCATGTGCATATTGAGACAATGATCTATTCGAATCATATTCATCTGTCGTCAGATAATCATAAGCCCATAAATCAGAATCTCTAAAGCGATCGGCGTTATATGATGCACATAAGAAGAAATATGGAAAGGCGATGTCGGATGAATTGGAATACGATGTCTTTGAACACAGATCAATTTTGCTGAACGGATCCACTGTCTTGCATAATACGGAGCTATATGTCGATCCTATATTTGAGGTATTGTAATTCAAAACATTAAATGATGAATTATACACAAGATTGCACAGTTCAAGCATGGACATGTTGTAACGCGATCGCATTTTTAATCGAAGGCTATAATCAGCATCACTTTCATACGATTGCTTTTCATAATATGGAGTCAAATTCAGCCACGTCTGTAACTGCGGATTAATTTGAGTATTGTTCGATAAATAGATTCTATATAATTGATTATTAAGATATCTATAATAATAGCCATATTCATTCAACGGATCTATTGTGATTGATGTATCATTCCCGGACGTGTCTTTTACCGATATTGTCAAAGCGTCACTCTGTGATTGTTTCGGAAAATACCCGACATAATATAATGGCTTATCACTATCATTCACAAGCTGCAGCGTATGATTGTAATATGTGGTAGACGCAACTCTTTCGCATTTATGCATGAGTCTAGCCGTATACAATCCGTTCAATTTGGCTGGATTGACAAGTATGATGGAAGTGCCATCATACTTATAGTTGATCATATCTCCATAGAGTGAGCCGAGAAAAATGGAGGATGGCTGAACATTGATATTTTCAGGCATTAAATATTTTGGCCAAGTGCGCTCATCGCTCGGCGACAGTGGTTTGGATTCATTACTTATTGTTTTTGTTGATTCAGTGTAATAATCCGTATATTTTGCTTCGCTTGTAAAAGTGATTATTCCGGTTCCATCAGGATCCTTATATGGATTCACTATACATCCGCCATCCACAACAAGCTTTTCACCCATTGTGACGTGTGTGTCTTTA
Organism: Wujia chipingensis; assembly: GCA_963605535.1. Taxonomy (GTDB): domain Bacteria; phylum Bacillota; class Clostridia; order Lachnospirales; family Lachnospiraceae; genus Anthropogastromicrobium; species Anthropogastromicrobium chipingensis_A. The sequence goes on along the minus strand of CAVCXB010000003.1, from coordinate 68,707 downwards.
TTATAATATCCTACTGGAATCTTCTTTATGGTTTCACTCATATCATAAGCATCCCTTTTCAAGAGCTTCGAGTCTGGTCTTCAGCATCTTGACTTCCTCCATCAGAAGATATACCAGTTTCGATTCCTCGATTCTGAGATATCCGTTTGCATCCTCGCTAACAAGCTCCGGGTATTTTTTCTGAAGATCCTGTGCGATGCATCCGATATGATGGCTTCCATCCGATTTCATGTCGAATTCCTTGACGGGAATGTCGAGGATGGAATCATGATAATTATAGTCCGTGATGTTTTCCTTAAGTCGGCTGTCGGATGTCGTATTGAATGTGTTGGACGTGATGGTGGATGAACAATACGTAGAACAGTTCAGATATAACGCATGCTTCACTGTCGTCGGAGCACTGGAATTCACCCAGGAATATCCCTCGATCATATTGGTTACGCCATTTGTTATGCCTGCGGTTCCTGCATTTGCAGTGATGATGAAGGATGAAGCATAGCTGGTGTTCTCATATTCACTCGGCTTGGTTGTATATCTGCTCAGATTTCGACTTCCTATGATTATCTGTCCGTCTTCGAACGATGCCAGATCCTTTCCAAACAGGTTCGTGTTTGCATAGGTCGATTTGTTGCCAGTTCCGATAACGGTTGCGTATTTCGCATCGCTGCAATAATTCTCGTTTCCGAGACACATGGCATATTGATGTGTGCCATCGGAATCACTCACGATATTATTCCAGCCGAGTGCCGATCCGTATAGCTCGCTGACATGATTATGCCCGATGGTGAAGCCTGGGCGCAATATGCTGCCACGCTTTGAATCACCAGAATAATTTGAGGCACATAAGCCGGCCTCGTCGGAGACATTGAATTTAGATATGGTGACATTGTCGGCATCGGATTTGCTGTATGATGTTGTACAATCAAGCACGCCATACATATGGACATACGGCACTTCTACCGAGGCATTTGCTTCATTTGCCCATCTCGATCCAAAATGGACGTTGTTCTTGAAGGATTTCTCACCGTTTACTGTTTCCTTGCCATTCAGATGCACAAACGCATCATCCATATGATAGTACTTTCTATCAGCCGTACTGATTGATGTCGTCGGCTTACTGACCTCACCTCGTCTGCAGTAGACCATCTCTGCGCAGTTTGCAAATTTCGGCTTGAAGTTGCGCATGGCGTTGAATATCGCATTCGTGGCATCAAACAGGGTCGATCTGTTGCCGATGGATTCCTTCACATCAAGGTCCTTGAAGCTGACTCCGGTTGTCGAACTTGAATCAATATCCTCGGATACATCACTGTTTACATCAGTGATGTATCCGGTTTTAACCTCTCCGGGATATTCCTCAGCGTTTCCGATTCCGATCGCGTTGAGGAAGGCGTTGTTGACCATCGTCGTCATTCTCAGTGCCGTATTGATTGAACGGCAGTTGATCAGCGTGCCGGCAATGAATCCAGTGTTATATTCATTGACATCATTTGTGCTTTCATAGACGTTTTCCGGCTTATCATTCGCAAACGTCACAAATGTATTTTCAGTTTTTGCCATATTGTCTTATCCCTTTCATCAATCTTCATCTCTATAATAAGAGTTGTCAATCTTGAATACGTAATTATTATAATGCTCATTCATGAAATCTTTCACCAGTTTTGCGTTCTTCAGATTTGGTGTGGTGAACACCTGTTTTCTATCATCTCTGACGCCCATCTCACCTTTGAACGATTTCATCGCGAGGAAGTATCCCTTATACACTTCGATGGCCTGCTTTCTCGTCAGATCCGTTGCGCAGTACACGTAGTATTTGTTTGCGTCATGAAGCTCATCGACTTCGAGGACATCGTGTGGCTCATCCTTCTTGATGTCCCTATAGTAATTGTTGTCAATCAGGAACAGATCTTTTCCCGATGCGAATCTGCTATTCAAATAGCTTTTCATAGCCTTGATCAAATCATGCGATGTGGCGGTCAGAACGAGCTTTCCGTCGTATTTCCTTCGCATAATCTTTACGATGTTCTTTCCGGAACGTCTCTTATATCCTGCGAACTCAGTCTGCGCCTTCCCGTACATCTTCATCAGAGTCGTCGGCTTGATGTAGGGGTTTGTGCAGTATACATAGTATGTCGCAACATCATTGAATGTCATATCCTATCCTCCTATGAGATGGTTGATTCGCCCATGTCTCCGGCTGGCGATGGAGCCGGTGCCGGGGCCGATTCAGGTGCCGGAGCTGGAGTCGCTTCAGGCTTCGTTGCGCCGACGCTCTCATCCATTCCTCCACCCATTCCTCCGCCCATATCCGATCCGAAATCCATGTCGCCTCCGACGCCAAAGTCCATTCCTCCGCCCATATCCGGATTGTCCGGCTGTCCGCCGTTGTTCTCGTTCTTCGCGGCCTTCTTGGCTTCGTTCTTGCGCATTTCCTCGCTTGAGACCTTGATGCTGACGCTTCCCGTCTCGATATAATCCCTGAGGGCATCGGCAGCGCTATTGTCGTCAAGATATCCATCTCTCTTCATATTCGAGAGAAGAGTCTCGTACTTCAAGATTCCATCAATCTTCGCCTCGTTCACAGTCTTGTCGTTGATGCGCTTGAACTCGAAGCTGACATCCTGCTGTATGTCGAATATGCGATACATGACCTTGAGGAATTTTCTTACGCAGGGCTTGTAGTACGTATTGCATCTTCCGTATATCGTCTCGGCGTATCTATCCTCGGCGCCTTCGTCGCCCGAGAATCCATTGTTGAGGTGTCCATACAGGCATCCAGGCATTTCAAGCGCAGCCGAAATGAGCCACATATTCTGCTCGATGAGCTGTGCGAACGATCCGAACGAGCTTGCGACAGCCGTCTGCGGATTGTATACATCATCCTTGTCGAGGAACGTGAGCGAATTGAAGTTTCTCGCCCACTGCACCATCTCGAGACGCTTCTTGAGCTGCTCGTTCGTGGCGGGGTCTCCGCCCATGAACACGCCGCGCATGCCGGGCATCTGGATGACTTCGATCAAGGACTTGTCAAGCAATGACTGAATCGTCGACTTGAGCTTGTCGTCGCGCATGATCTCGTTGATTATGTGCGCGCCTTCCGCATAGCCCCATCCGCTCAGCTGGCCGTTCTTGATGAACTTCGGAGCAGTCCTATGTGCATAGCGCAGGATATACGAATGATGTATCGTATACGTCTTGCCGTCCGCGAACGTGATATTGTAATATCTCGGAAGGCCGAAATCGATGTTGTGGAAATTCGACACCGTGTCGCCATACGACGGGGCGCACCCATACCATCTGTCGGTCACGTACATTCTCAGAAGATGCTTCGAATGGGCGTTGATCTTGGTGAAGTCGATCGGGTTGCGCATGTCATCCATCGAGATTCCATCGAACATCATGACTGCCACGGCTCCGCCGTAAAGCGCACCCCATGAAAGGAGTTCGATGAAGTCGCTCGTATGCTCCTCGTAAATGGAGTATATCTTCTTCACCTTGTCGATGTCCGAGACGTTCTTGATGATGAATCCTGCGTTTGCCTCATCCTGAGCCGGCTTGTCGATGGCTCTCCTGAACACCCACGACTCACAGTACAGCGTCGTCCACATCGTCCAGTTGAGCGTATCGTTGTCGAGCGAATACGAATCGAACGCGCGGGAGGGATCCTTCGATCCGATCTGAAGGAGGGAATTGTAGTAGTCGTCGCTTGCATGCATGCGGATTTCCTTGTTGATTGCGCGCATGCCCCTCTCCGTGGAATCCTTCAGGGAGAAACCCTGTGATTCCTTCGGAAAGATGCTGCTGGCATAGGCCTTCAGCAGCGTCTCCGTCTCGCTATCGTATACATTGACGGCGGCCCCATCGGTCTTCGGGAGAACCGTCGTCACAATCTTGTCATTCTGTTTCAGTTTATTCTTGGCCATATCCGATTATCCTATACAATAATTATAATTGAAATCCGGCATAAACCAAATAAAATAACTATCTTTCGATAGTTATTTCAATTTGATGATGTTTCCCCCGGAGGCATAATATATGCCTTTGAGGCTCATTCCGCCAGCAATCACATTCAACAGGACGTAATCAACCAGTTTTTTGAAGGTATCGATGCCCGCGTTCTTCAAAGTCTTATCCGTGAATTCGGTGGCAGTCATGTATCTGTTCATGGGCGTGAACAGATTCGTCACATCCGATAGGTGCGTCGTTATGATTGGATGGATGGATTTGCTCGCCGGATTATATTTGATGTATGGCGCAGCATTGTATCCCGTGAATCTCTTGTTCCCAAGTTCCTTGACGAACTGTTCATCCGTCCGGAATCTTATGTTCGCAGATGTCACATCATATGTCTTTCCGTCTTTTATGATGTCGTCAGCCGTCTTTATCGCATCCGGCCCGGCATACGGAGCTTTGAGATACAGTGATTTGAGGAACAGTGACAAATCATCGATGCCCATCAATACGTAGAATCTTGCATTGCCTGGAATTGACGGACGCACGGACGGACGGGCCTTATTCCATTCAATCACTCCGAGGTTATCACATATGTCATACTGTTTGTTCCTATTCTTATCCAATGCGAAATTCTTCGCATTGTTTCCGTACGAATACGCACAGACAACCTGCTCAGCCACGTTCATTCTTTCAGCCATCACTTCAAAGTATTCATCCGAATGCTCCGATTCGGGCGCCTCCTTGGCCTCGGACGGCTTTGCATTCTCCTTCGGCCTGTACATATTGATTGTCTCGACATGATCGAGCGATGCAGTGTCATACGACAGTCCGAGAGTCTGTCTCAGTGTCTTGTCCGCAACCTTCTGGGCTGCCGGTTTCGGTCCGAAGAACGCAAGCTTCGTCACAAGGCTCACGGAATCCGCGTTGCCGTCATATGCCTGATAGCTCTGGTTCACCTTGAATTTCTCTGAATCGAGGTTTCCCCGATCGCACCATATGAACTGTGCGACAGGCGCTCCATTGCCGTATCCGCCATTGACGCTGTTGATTGGTATGCCAGACTTTCCGGCGACATGCTTCCCATAGATGTATCCTATGAACTCGCCTTTGCGCACAGGATTCGTCGCATTGATTATCTTGTCCGCAGGCTCAAACCGCTGATTGGCGATGTACGCATCATCGTCGAATTCACGGAAAGCCTTTGATATATCCAATCCGCTGAAGGAGAGACTGCCGGCGCGGAGCCCATCGAAGAAATCCGATGAGCTCATCCGCACGACGCATACGGCATATCGATAGAAGTTGACCTTGTCGAATCTCGGCTCGTCAAGGTTGAGTCTTATTTCGGGCATGATCACTTCTCCTTTACATCCACTCTGGAAATGAGTTCTGCGACTCCGTCATCGAACCCCCATTCATTCATGGCGGCATCGCATATGGATCGCCTCATGGCGTCGAGGCTGATTGCCTTCGCATCCAATGTGCTCTGCGCCGTTTTCGCCACGGCTGTCACATGATATGCATCCAGGGTGGTGTTCCATGATGCATCGGATACATCGAAGCCATCCAGATGGGAATCGAGATAGCCATTGACGAATCCGTTGATGAAGTCGTAATTGGATCCATCGGGATCGATGATCGTTATGACGATGTCATATGATTTCGGCATGGTTGAGACCCTCTCCTGCTTTGGCGCGGGAACCTCTGATGGAACGGCTTTTCTGTTTTCCGCCGTCTCTGGCTTGGCCTGCTCCCCCTCTTCTTCTGTCAGAGGCTCATTGTATCTCTTCTTCAGCGCATCGAACTCTTCATTATAGGCGGGTCTCACCAATTCGGTCACATACGAATCGACCTTGTCGTAAGTCATGATGTCTGACCCGTGCGCCTCATGATTCAGGCATGTCTGATACAGCTTCGTCATGAAGCCGTCCTTGATCTCATTCAGCCATTCCATGTAGTCCTTTTTGCCTTTGTAGTTTTCCTTTATGCGGTAATTGAATGAGATGACCGCAATCTCATCATATCCATAGCAGGCCTTCTGATCGCTGATGTACTGCACATACTCAACGATATTCTCCAGCATAGCCGCGTCGATCGCCTCGCGTATCTCACGGTGCAGCTTTCGGAGATCGCCGGAATCATCGAGATTGGCATCGGCAACGGGCGTGAACGTGACGACAAACGCATAGTTGAATCCGTGCTTCTCGGCCAGGGTGGCGTTTCCGGCATGGAGCCTGATGATCGGGTTGTTCTCATAGGCCTTATTCGGATCGAACTTGGCTTTGCCGCTCATCAGATCGTCCAATGCTTTGTCGAACTCCGATGACTGCCTGTCATCCCAGTTCATCGCCTGCGTGTCGTATCCGTCGGTCTTCAGGCCGTAATCATCGTATGAGAACGGCTTGACGCCTTTGCCCTTCATATGCTTGGCAGTCATGTCCGCATTCATCGCAGTCATGGTTCGGTATACTTTCCATGGGCCGGCTGAATTGTCCAGCAGGTATTTGTTGATCAGTTTTGGCAGCGATGTCTCATACGGGATGTCGCCTTCCTTCTCGGCGAACATGACTTTTCCGGTGTAGAGCTTATTCAGAGGGATCATGTATGTCGTGACTTTGGCTTCTCCGACATCCCTGCTCTGCTGATTCTTTGCGTCAAGACGGTATTTCCTGTTGTCATGGACGCATCTGTATTTGGTGAGGCAGTTCTCGAATGCGATTCCCGCCTTCGTGTTCGCATCGTATACCGGATCATTGGATGATGTGCCGCGATCCTTGACCGTCTCATTCGTTATTCCGCTGTTCGAGGCACTGTAGTAGGTGCCGTTTCCCAGGCCCTCATTGATTTTCCCGATGGCATCCATCATGGCATTGAGCTGGCTCTCATCGTACGCGGCCACGAACCATGCGCCGAGATCCGACAGTTTCGGTGTGTTCTCGCCTCCGGTCAGTCCGCCGCTCTGGTCATTGGATCCGCTGCCACCGTATTTGCTGTCGCCACTGCCATATCTGCTGTAGGCGTAGTTGTCATTGCTGAAGCCGTCTTCCTTCACGATGTCGCGTCCGTGGAGACTGTCATAATTGATCAGCCTCATATCCAGATGGTACGCATAGACATTGCCGTATCTGTCAGTGCTGACCGCAGACTTGAACATGTCCTTGATGTCGCTGCGCAGGAACCGCGCAATCGTCTTTGCCGCCCTGTATGCGGCATCCCGATGCTCATCCATCTTCGATCCGAGCTCCGATTCGTCGTCTATCGGAGATATGACGTTGATGTCGAGGACGGCATCCGCATCCGGCGGAGCGAACCTGCCTTCCCTCGGCTCCGAGAACACCAGGTTGTACTTGACCTTCTTCTCGACTCTGTTTCCCGCCTTGTCGATGTCGAACTTGCCGCTCGTATCGATCCTGTTGGATCCGCCGGTGTTGGTCTGGATGCCGTGTGCGGCGAGGATGCTCTCAATCTGTCTCTTCGCGTCCATCGGCGTGGTGAACATCGGGACATTGCGCTCGAATCTTACTCCGCTGCCGTCCTTGCCCTTATGGAATCTGTCGATGGTGAGGGTGTAGATTCTTATCGTGTACGATGCAACCCTGTCCATCAGCTCGACGGGAATCCTGATGCCGTCGCTGTCGATTTCGCCGTTCATGATCTTTCTGAGCTTTCCATTGTACAGCGGGGCCAGCTTCCTCTTGAGCTTGATGTAGCTCTTCGGATAGACATCCTCGTTCAGCGTCCGATAAAGCTCATCGATTCTCACTCGGATGGCGTCTGATCTGTCCAGCGCAGTATCGACGTAGCGTCTGAAGAGCTCGACATCATCCAGCCACTTGAAGATGACGGTGTCATAGACGTCCTTGTTCTTCTCGATGAATTCATACGGATACTCATCCTCCGCCCTGTATTCGCCGAGATACTTCCTGATGGCCCTCACGACGGAATCGTCCAGCTTCTCGTTTCCTGGAATCTCATTGTATCCCTTGACCAATTCCTCAAAGCCCGTTCCGGCTGGAACGCTTTTCGCCTTGTCGTCATTTATCACAACTCTGTATATGTTCATATCGCATGATACCTCTATATCTTATCTTATTATATAACATCATGACCCTCCCGCCCGTTTTATTTTTTCCATTCCCAAAAGTAAACATGCTCCTCCCCGATGCGCGCAAAAAAAAAAATAGGCGCCCTATGGGCGCCTCATGATTTACTTTCCGAAGAACTGCTTCTCGGCCTCTTCCGGCGTATACACGGCGAAGTCCTTCATCATGCCGTCACAGTCCACGTACGTCATGACGCTTCCGTCGCTGTCGATGACGGCATACCACTTCGTGCCTTCCGGGCAGTCGCTCGTCATGACGCCTCCGACGCATTCGACCTTGTTCGGTCCTACGACGACTGCGCTCTCGCACTCGAACTGCTCGTTGCCCATGATGGCCTCGCAGAGCTCGTCGACTCTCGGGTTCTTCTCCGGCTTCGGTCTTTCGTCCTCCTCCGGCTCCTCGGGCTCGCCATCCTCATGGATCTCATCATCGCCTTCCGGCTCGATGTCATTGCCGTCCTCGTCAACAGGGGTGATGTCGATGCCGTCGTCATCCTCAACGCCGGACGCATCATCCGATCCATCCCAGTCAGCTTCCTCGACATCCGTTCCTCGCGCGTCAGCCGAGGATTCGGCGGAATAGTCCTCCGCATCATCCCAGTCCGATGCGCTCAGCGCGGATCTGATGTCCTCATCGTCGTCATGGCGATCGGCCTTGCTGCGGAGAGCCTTGTACTTGTCGATGGCGTCCTTCATGGTGTCAGCCTTGATGTAATATGTTTTCATAGTTCGTGATCTTCCTTCTGCATATATTATACATAATAGGAATGCGTGCGGGAAAAATAAATTTGATATTCCAAAAGTAAACACAGATGGAATTTTCTGTGCGGAAAATTTTACCAAATGGTAACCAAAAGTAAACATACCGTGGAAATTTTTTAGTCATATATGGCGGGCGCTGATTGGGTAAGGCATGCTACCGTATAGTATGCCTTAAATCATAAACCGCTGTAGGCTGCCTAGAGAGGTGTGGGATCTGAATCCCATACACTCTGGGCTGCCTAGAATGGGTGTCACCCATTAAGGATACCCATGAAAAATCCTAAGTCTCATAAGCTTAGGTGGGTGGAGGGCGCTGAGGCGCCCAAGAGCCCGTTAAAAAGGAGGCTAAATATACGAGAAGAGACGGGATGAGACGAATAATAGAAAGGAAAATAAAATGAAGATTAAAAATCTATGCTCACATCCGGTGAGCATAAAGTCGTTTGGATCGATTAAGACAATCGATCCGTTGTCGATCAATCCGGTGAATTCTTGCCGGGTTGTTTTTGATACAAATTCGGTGATTCTCGAATCGGGAATCACGATTAAATGGCAAACTCCGATGGCCATTTTAAATCTTCCTCCAAAAGAAGATGGAGTCGTTTACCTCGTTTCATCGGAGGTAGTTAAGGCAACACTTGCCTTAAACATGAAACGAGATGATCTTGCTTCACCGGATAGACCTAAGAAATTAGGCCATTCGTATGTTTGTGAAGGTCTGTTGATGACGCCTTACAAGAAAGAGTAAGGCGCCCTTTAAAAGTGTAGAAAGGAGGTTAATATTAGAAGGGATGGGACGTGGCAAATATAGAAAGGATATAAATATGCCAAAATTAAAAAATTGTATATTTCAGCAATATACTTTATCCAAAAAATTCGAGGGTTATGCATATTGGTATAACCCAATAATTAATTCGGGTGGCAACCCGAAGAAGGAGTATATAATCATGAACAGAGACGGCCATACCGTCTCTAAGTTCATGGATGAGAGACTCTTCGTTGAATTTGTGAATAACGAAGAGTCGACAATCGCGGAGCAAGCAATTGACTTCTGCGAAAGTCAAAATATGGTCATAAGAGAGTTCATTATATATGACCATACGAAAGGCGCAAGTGAGAAAGCCACTTGCGCCGGTGGACAATGGTCCACAAACAACCGAGGCTGCTACACTAAGCGCCTCGGCGACAATCCACAGCTAATCGTGGATCAGCTGTGGGATTTGAAAGACGATACGAATCATATCTATAGGGCAACCCTTAGATATGAGCCGTATGTCCTATCATTAGACTCGTTTCAGAGTCTATATGAAGAGGCGCGCCAGCACCTCTTCAACAAAATCACCGCGGAATACAATTCTGCGGTTGATAAGATGAATATGGCATACAACGCCAATGATACGGCGTTGTATCAGGAGATGTCAAAGAAGATTGCCGGAACGGAGCATCTAAGCTCCGTCGATGATATTCCGGCAGTATACGATCCAACCAATCGTTACTGCCAGCACATATTCTCCGGCAGCAGCAAGCTGCTGAAGAAATGGACGAAAGAAAATCTTTCGTCGTTGGAAGACACAGGATCGCTACAGTGGCGAGTAGCGATCGATTTGGATTTCGTCAGGGTAAAACCTGACGAAGAATCCGAGTAGTGAATGTTGAGGGTGAGGATTGCTCCTCACCCTTTCATGTTCATGGATTTCTAACACTCAGCAAGCACTTGTTAAGTGTTAGAAGTGTGTGAACACTTCAGAAAGGAGGCTAAATATTCGGGAAGGGATGGGATGGGATGGGAAGGGATGTAACAATGAAAGGAAAATAAAAATGCCCTATATTCAAAAATTAAAAATAACAAAAACTTCAGATTTATCGATTATTTCAATGGCTAAAGGATATTCCTTTAGCCAGTCGGTAGGTCTACTGCAGACCTTCACCGCAGATGAGGTCAGCGCATGCGCTGACCTTAAAGCCGCATTCGACTGCGGTGCGCTTCAAGTATACTCCAATTGGAGTATGCTTGATGATGCCGATGAGGATGATATTGGAGGAAAGCAAATCCTCCAATATAAATCTTTCATCGGAAAAGATCCCAACAATCGTTGCCTTCATTGGGATGAAGGAACGATCATCATTCAAGCATTCTTGAAGATTGAGGATGCAAAGCGGAGTGGAACTCCGCTTGATGAAGACGCAATCCTTGATTACATGAGGGATTACGTCAAGGCTGTGAAGACCAGAAAGGCAGCTACTGTTCAGGCTCAGACGGCAGCAACAGCAACAACGTCTTCTAAGACCAATAATGCCATGCCCCACGGCATGACATTGTCTGACTATAAGAAGTCGGTATGGGGATCCTTCACAGCCGGTCCGATAGAGCCGTATTTTAAATTGAAGATTCCTCAAACTCAGAGGAATGATCTGGTGAAAGCCAGAATGAGGTATTGCGACGTCTTCAAAGACGCCGACTATGTGTTGTCTAGACGTATCTTTGATGCGTCTCTCCGTATCGGACAACAATACGGATGGTTCGGAACAAGACGATACCTCATCGGAGTATTCGAATTGACGGACCATCCGATGAAGGACATCATCATTCCTAAATTGGATGGTGATGAATTCAAGAATGCACTCTTTGATCTGTTATCGACATTCGGGTTGAATGCAACCCCAATCAATAAACGATTGAAGCTGTATTATGGAGACCCATCAGGAGGGAAGACGTATCAAGCCGTCAGCGAATTGACGAATAAGGAGTATGTGTATCCGTGTTCGTCGGACGTCACGCCTGATGTACTGATGAGGGAGTTCGACTTCCAATCAGGGGAGGCGGAGTTCCATGACACCCTGTTGACCCAAGCGCTGAAGCTCGGGTACAAGATCGTGTTTGAGGAGATTAGACTATTGCCGCAAGTGTCGTTATGCTTCTTGCAGAACTTGTTAGACAACAAGGACTGCATCTGGTATAACAACCAGAAGATCGATATCCATCCGGGCTTCGAGATCATTGGAACGATGAACCTCAAAGTCAACGGGCATATCAATCCATTGCCTGAGGCATTAGTTGATCGAGCCTACGATATCCGTAGGTTTGACATAACCGACGACTGCTACGACGTCAGTTATGATTTCGAGTAGCAAAGAAAGGAGGATGCAATTATGGGTATCTTTACAATAGCCTGTTTAGACGAGCTGGAGACACGATATGTTCCGGGCAAACCGGTTCATATCGTGTGGTATAATAGCCTTTCGATGGAAGACACGTCCATCAAAGGCTATTTGAAGGTTGTCGAAGCCGATGTACTCCTTGGAACCGATAATGATTCCAAGGAGTTTTTCATCAACAAGTTTCTTGATGAACATCAGGATCTTGTTGATAAAGTGATTGAGGAAGGTGTGAAGGAGATGCGAGAAATTCTCAATTCAGCCAAATCGATCTCTGAGCTGACTATGATGTTGGGGCTTCCGGAAAAGAAGCCCCTTAATGTATTCAAAAAATCAGGGGAAATAGCCCTGTTGAATACGAAGACGGGCGAGAAATTCTTGGCCGTGGATCTTGACTACGCAATTGAGCGTGGCCTCGAGATCAAGACGAAGTATATTGATCCGAATCGCAACGAGTTACCGGCCTCGCATCTTCCTTCGCCGATCAAGAAGAGTAGTAAAGATGGAGCGCACTACACGTTTCCATTGTCTTTGTTGAAAATATATTCCTTATCTTATGAAGGTAAGGAATATTGCATCTAAGGAGGATATAAAATATGAACTTCAGTAATGAAACAATCCGACGCGAGTTCAATAAGCTCGATGTTGGTTATTATCTCGGGGAATATATCCCCGTCACCCTCGACACTGATGGTGTCAATTCTACATCGTATTTCGATCCAATGAATTGGGAGATTGTCATCGCTGTGAACAATGTACATCAGGCGATGGCGAACGTCAGCAGTGCCGATCAGGCGATCCTGGAAGAGACGCTTCGCAGCGTTCTCTTTCATGAGGTGTCTCATGCATTGCGTACACCGAAGACGATGTTTCATGATGCCAAGGTGATCGCGGATGCGAATAAGATCCCTAATGGTACAGATATCATCAATATCTTTGAGGATGAGCGCATTGAGACGCTTGAGAAGAACACCTTCATCAAGGTGAACTTCAAGAAGAATATTATGAGGATCACCGGATGGGATCCAAAGAATCCGAAAGAACCGACTTCGGCAATGGATTATTTCTTTCAGGTGGTCCGTTATCGTTGGGGAGCAAAAGACCTTGTTAATGAGGTCTCTAGAATAATCGATGTATATCAATATGTCGACGCTCGATATACACAAACAACCACCGTACAGAGATACATTACAGAAGTGTTTGAGTTATTCAAAAAGTGCTGCAAAGACTTTGATTGTCAGCAGAATCAGAAGGGTAGCTCTCAAAAGCAAAGCAAGAAAGGAGGCAATCAAAAGCAGAATCAGAACGAGAGCGCTCAAAAACAGAATCAGACTGATCAGGATAGTCAGGAAGCTGAGGATCAGGGTTCTCAATCCAATGACAGTGGATCGTCGAATGACTCCAAGAGCTCTCCGAATCAGTCAGAGAGTGCAGCTCAGCAGTCATCAACAGCCCCTTCATCCGAAGAAGGCGGCGATGGGGATGGTGGAACTGAAGAGCAGAAGGCACGCGAAGAGCGTGAACAGGCAATCAAGGATATTGTCAAAAAGCTAAAGCGTGACGCCAAGAAGATTGATTCCGGATATGTCAAAAATAATAACCTCGGAAAGGATCTTGTTAATTATTATGATTATCGCGATCCGCAATACACGAATCAGATGATCATGATTTTCAATGAATTCGAGTCTAGATTACAGGGGGAAACCGGTGCAAGGCTTGGATATTCAGGCAAGATTATGCCTAGAATGCTCGCAACCCGACAGGATTACAGGGCGTTCATCCATGAATCTGTTGAAGGGGATATCATGAAGTACGCCAAGCTTCATCTCACCCTTGTTATAGATTCTTCCGGATCAATGGAAGACAACAAGAGTGACGTGCGAGCATTGTTGATGTCACTCTGTGAATGCGAACGGAGATGCAAGAAGTTCAGCTTCGATTACATCTCCATGGGCGAGCATGCTACGTATTACGATAAGCGTAACATAGAATATAACCCAAATGAGGGGAGTAACGTCGATGAAAAGATCGATCCGATGATCAGGAGCACCTTCAAGCAGAATGCAGTCAATAAGGTTCTTATCCTCATGGATGGAGACATGTTGCTTCACGCACACCGAAATAATCATTCGGCAAAGTATCGAAGCAATTATGCGAAGCTTTTCGAGTTATTCAATTACGATAATTACATTATCATATGCGATACGGAGAATGAGCCGTATATTAAGTATTGTCCGAGAGCAAAGGTGAAACTCTGTAAGGATTATGTCACCGAGTTCAGAAAGGAGATTATCAAACAGCTAGCAATGCAGTGTAGGCTGTGATGCCTGCACCTGAGTAAGTGGGTAAACTGCTCAATCCGATACGTATAGTTCATAAAAATGAAAGGAAAAATTAAATGAACAATCTTAGACTTGAATTTGACGGTAAAGTTACCGAATACGAATTTATCGATGGTGCCATCAGCAATGGCACCTTCTTTTTCGAGGAGGTCAATGTTGATTGGCCTGACTACGAAATTGCCATCCATTTCGACATCAACGATAGACTCGCCCTTGAATTATCGTACTCATCCATGAGCCCGAATGCCGAAGAGGATTGCTACGATTTCTCAGGGAATAGGGATTGCCTCACGGTTACCGAGATTACCTTGAATGACATCGATGCAACGCCAATCCGTGCGTATACGAAGGATGAATTCAAGAAGAAGATGGGTCTTACCGATGAGAAGTATGAAGCGTTTATCGACGCAATCAACTCGGCATTCAATGTTTGGTGGAATGAGAATGCCGATGATAGGGATGGCGTTGGTTGGTATACGTATCTTGATGATATGTGGAACAACCATGACTGATAAAGTGGAAGGAGGAAACACAATGATCACTTTGTTCAAGACATTCGGTCTGTATACCGAAGAAGAGCTGAAGCAGATGAAGGATGAGATCCGTGCCTGTATCGATCGTGAGCCTGATAGGGAAGACGTTGATGAATACGTAGAGAATGGTTGGAATGATCTCATGGACTTCCTCAAGGATTATGACTATCCTGTCGCCCTTCTCGGTACAGTACGTAGATGGAATGGAGAGTATCAGATTGCAGACCAATATCACTTCGATGATGTCAAGGATGCGATCCTGAAGGCAATCCACAATCAGGATGATGTCGATGTCTATGAAGATAATGATGAGCTCTGCGTCAGTACGTATAACCACGATGGCGGATCCGCATATCAGATCAAGCGCATCATCAATGAGGAGACTCATACGTACGCCAAGGCAGAGTTGGTCCGTCAGGTGAATCAGAAGCATAACAAGAAACAAAGAAAGGAAAAAGAAAATGGTAACTTATGACTCGAAAGTAGTGACATTCCTCAGTGGATGCAATACAATTATTATCCAAAACATCATCGAATTCTCTCAGTTCGTGAATATGTTGGGTAAAATCGGAATCAATGCGTATAAACCCCTCAAGGATGTGTGCAATACGTATCCAATGATGCTCGAATACAATAATGGAAAGGGTTTTGCCCTGTGGAATGCAGACGATTATGCTAAATCCGAGGATTGGTTTGGGATGAAGCCGTTCAGTTGGGACGATATACGTAAAGAATTAGCGTAAGGAGGAAAGAGATTATGGCTAATTTGACTTTAACGACCGTTGCGGTCGTGATGCCGACAGAGAACTTCACGAAGTTCATGGAGGCTTTTCCGGGAAGTGATGAGTACTTCAACGCAAGGAAGACTCCAACAACGTTGGATTGCTACTTCGATGAGATGGTGGATTATGATACGAATGCGATGAATACGTACTACAAATTCAACATCGAATGCAAATGGACAATTCGCAATCTCATCTATCCTACGTTCGAGAAGTCGAAGGTGTTGGGGTATACGTATACCGAACAGCATCTTTCACTGAAGGAGCTCTGCAAGGATTGTGGTGTCATCAAACTCATCATCCATTCGACAGAACCGGGTGTGGGGATTGAAGAGATGATTGAGTATAAGAAGGGTGATGACGGTGTTACGTATACGTCGAGACTGATGTATCCTGAGCCAACGATGGATATCGATGACTTCCCGACGAAGATACGTATCATCCATATGGAGGGTGAATCTCAGTATGATGGAAAGGAGGGTATTGTCGAATCTGTTGATGATGAGGGACAGCTCCATGGCACGTGGGGTGGCTGTGCAGTGAATCCCGAAGTCGATACGTATGAAGTGTTGGATGGTACTGAGGCTGGGGACTGACGTCCGCCAGCATCAGTACGTATAGAAAGGAAAAAAAGAAATGGTCAACACGGCTAAACAAATTGTCATGGCACTGTACATTCAGTGCGGTTGGGACTATGAAGAGATGATAAAGGCGCTTAATGAGAAGCGCAAGGTCGAGAAGCAGTATATCGATGAAGCCGACGAGTATGATAGGACTCATACGTATACGTGCATCATAGATAAGGATTACCCCACGCCATTGAGAAGAATGGTGAATCCTCCGATTCTGATGGAGTTCGAAGGTGATCTTCAGTTGCTGAATGAGGCGAACATTATCGGTACGGATGATCGGGATTTGGCTGAGGCATTACGTATCAAGGGTCACGCTGTCCTGACTGAGACAAATACGTGCACCCTTATATCAAAGGGCAATGATACACTTCGGATCACGCGCGGAATTCTTGATACGTACCAACTCATCTCAGCAGTGTGTGCGAAGTTCATTCTGACGAAGGTGGATACGCTTAACGCTCAGTGGAATTATGGGTTAGAGACGATGCGCAGTGAGGATAGACTCTTCTACGTAGAGTCGAAGACTGACCACACCTTCAACGCAGACTGCTATGACTGCAGAATTCTGCCATACGACGAAGATATCTGTTGACATTTAGATTGTGAGGTAGTAGAATATCATTGTCAAGCGATTGACTTTTGACATTTTATTTCCTTTGCGGAGACAGCCCTAGCATGGATAGTGTTGGGGCTGTTTCTGTATCTGTGGCGACGTAAGGAATTATAAAGGAGGAAAACAATAATGACTGAGTTGGGATTGGTTGTGATGCGCCATGATGAGTTCCAGACAATCGAGGAGTGTCAAGACTTCATCGAAGCCAACCGTGAGATGTTCACGTGGGATGGTGTGTTCGGTGTGTGCGATTATTATTATCGCTGTTGGGATGACGGATGTCATGGCAAGGCGATCTCTGGTCGGTACGTAGATGTCAAAGAGATCAACAATAAGTGGAATGGGTATGACTGCAGAGAGCATATCTCTGAGTCAGGTCCAACACTCTTCCAAGGGAAGTATGCACTCGTAACAAGATGTGCAGATGATTGTCGGTACGTAGAGCCAAAAGAGATTGATGATGAGGATTGGATCATCGTCATCAGTGCTCATACGTAGAATGCCGAATGGGGCGCGGGTGATTGCCCGCACCGCCAGACGGCAGTAAATATAAAATAGAAAAGGAGAAATCAGACATGTCAGTAATGAATATTACGTATGTAATAACAGGAGATACATGTTCGTTGTTGGAGTTATACAATAATATAACCGCAGGGTTCGATGGTGAGAGCCCGTTAGACGCAATACGTAGCAGACATCTTGCAGGAATCAATTATACCTTGGAGGATTTCTTTTTTGTATTAGGGTATACGAAGATGGATTTGGTCAATAAATGCATCTATGATGCGTGCTGTGGAACTCTCGTCAAAAGAATTGAACTGCTTGAAAGGGATGTTAAAGGAAACGTTGTCCTGCCGTATGTAAAGATAACAACGGTGGCTACGTATTGTACGGCGTATAACCCGATACAAACCCTTCTGGAAGATCAATATCCTCTGCTTAAGATGTACGCACTGGCGTATAATCCGTTGATTGGAGTCTATTACAATACAGATACCAGTGATGTGTGGTTCCCGACGGCTCGATTTGTCGTTGAGATCTATAAAGAAGGAACAAATACGTATAAGCAAGTCTTCTTCGGAGGAACAGATGATGAACTGAACCGAATGGCGGATTACTTACACAGTGAGATTGATCCGACGATGGATGTTCCAGATATCCTAAGCGGAATTCCTTCACCAGGGAATGCAGAATACAAATCAACTGTCAATGATAAGATCGCTGTGATAACGGCGTTCGGAGATAAGATGTGGTAATGAAAGGAGAATGACACAATGACAGCAATGATGGAAGCAGTTGAAGCGATTAGACGCTTCGCGAAAGTCACGGTCTATGACAAAAGGATCCTGACGGGCAAGCAGAGAGACAACATCTGGTATGGCAGAAATATCATTGATATCGACTATGCTGGCTGTACGTATTCGTTGCAGTGCAAAGGCAACACCCGTGGAATGATTCTCTTCAATGAGAATGGGCGCATACGTATAGAGGAATGGACTGATATGAATGAAGATGGATTGGCAGGAGAGATGCTCGAACAGCACGGATTCTGTTCCGATGGCAATATTGTCGTAGAAGGTCTCGTACCTCAGATGACACGTAGCCAAGCCATATTCATATATGGCCTCAGCGATCATCCATATGACGCGCACATATGGCTGTATGAAGACGGTCAATTCGAGTTCGCAGTGTATAAGGAGGGTACATTGATAGGATCGGATGGGATTTATCTGGAAGACTTCGAGAAGATACGTACAGAAGAAGAGCTGACGAAGTGGAAGAAGCATTTCTTTGAAAAAGGAGGTAAAGACAGATGCTAACCAAAAAATTACTACAGGAGTTGAATCACAGGCTGAGTACGTACAGTCACGACATTCTCGTCGAGACTGGCGTGTTCACCAAAGAGGAGTGGGCGGAAGCCAAGAAACTCTTCGAGGACATCGACAAAGCCTATGCAGAGATTGTCGTGTCCGACTACGTAAAGAATCCAACGGAGGGGCAAATCCTCGATGCGCAGTACGCACTGCAAGATTACATCAATGACAAAGAGTTCACCGAGCTGTTCGTATACGATGATGCGGATCTTCCGAGTGAGGTCGAGATTCCAGTCAGTGCCATCCCCAGTGATGTCGACACCGATCAAGGAATCGCGGACTGGCTATCCAATACGTATGGATACTATGCTGAGGATTTCCAGTATTACTACACAAACGGTGACTGCACAGATTATTACGTGACGAACATCAGTTGGGATAGGGAACCCTGCAATGTCGATGCCGTTGACCATTCGTCAGATGATAATCCCCTGGAGTTCATCAAAGGGTGTACGTATGGATTCTGGAATCCGCATACGTATGAAGTGTTTGATGCCGATACCGTTGAAGATGATGATGCTGGAGGAGTGATAAACAAGAATAGAGAACACCTGCTGGGCTTCAACTATAAGCGACTTACCGCAGATGAGTGGCAACTCTATCTGTTCAAATGTATCCATAATTACATTAAAAATCCAGCGGAGTATATCCGTGAGAAGTATCCAGCGTCAGGAACAGGACTGAAGGATCGTCTTCAGTACGTATCCATTGAAGAAGCCGTGAAGTATGTCGAAGAAAACAAGGAGGATTTGGTATCCAGATGACAAGCAAAGTCTACAGTGTTGTCCATTCGGACAACAGACTCGACCCTGAGGTCGAAGTGTTCGATACGTATGAAGAGGCCACGGACTATGTCCGTGGCCTCTTCGAGAAGGATGTCCGTCTAGGAGATAAGATCGATTCGAAATCAGTCGCCCATGACGATGATGAGAATATCACCTGCTACACAATCGCATTCACCATCGAGGGACACAAGATCATCAGACAGGCTAAGATGAAGAGGCATATCCTCGGCTAACGCACGAGGAGGAAAGGAGCAACACGTATCATGAGCAACAAGAACATGAACAAAGCCAAGGTAGAGAAGAATGATGAGTTCTATACGAGACTGGAAGATATCCAAGAAGAGTGCTGGAATTATCGTACGTACTTCAAAGGGAAGACGATCTTCTGCAACTGCGATGATCCGAAATGGTCGAACTTCTGGAAGTACTTCCACATCTACTTCAACACCTTTGGACTGAAGGAACTCGTCAGCACACACTATGAACCAAATGGTTCATCGTACGTACTGAACTATCGCGGTGAAAATGACATCGACTGTGGGATGGGAAGGATGTACTCGTTAAAGGGAAACGGAGATTACGCAATCGAAGAATGCCTGAGACTGTTGGATAGAGCAGACATCGTCGTAACCAATCCACCATTCAGTCTGTTCAGATCCTACGTAACAACGTTATTGGAGCACAAGAAAGATTTCTTGATCATCGGGAATTATAATGCTGTCACCTACAAAGAGATTTTCCCATTGATTAAGCGTAATGTAATACGTATTGGATATAATCCTGTGAAGGAATTCAAGTTGCCTGATGGCACATCAAAGAAGTTTGGAAACATCAATTGGTTCACCACTTTGCCGGTTGAAACACAGCGTGAGAAGTTCATCTTCACACGTACGGTCAAGGACAGTCCTGAACTGTATAAGAAGTATGACAATTATGATGCCATCAATGTCGATAAGGTGTCTGACATTCCTGAAGACTATTTCGGAGTCATGGGTGTGCCGGTTACGTTCTTAACCAAATATAACCCTGAGGAGTTTGAGATATTAGGAAGTCAAGGTTGGGATAAAGACGACATCATCAGAAAGATCTATTGTGGTACAAAGTCTTCAGCTGATGATGATTTCAAGACAAACATCAATGGCAAGGCAACATACGCCCGCATCTTTATTCGTAGAATCATCAAGGAGGAAAAGTAAAATGAAGATTCAAAAGAAGTACGTAACAGTCGATCAGTTGAGCAGGGGCTTCAGAGACACCATCTTCGGCGGAGTTGTCGCATACAATGGCAAGCTGAACGTTCGTCCAGCGTACCAGAGGGAGTTTGTCTACGACAACAAGAAGAGAGAGGCAGTTGTCCAGTCCGTAATCAAAGGATACCCAATCGGCAACATGTATTGGGGAAAGTCGAATGATGCCGAGGTATGGGATCTCATCGACGGACAGCAGAGAACCATCAGCATCTGCCAGTACGTAGACAATCAGTATGCAATCACATATAACGGATCGCCATGCACATTCAGCAACATGCTTACGGCATATCCGGAGACAGCAGATGCAATTCGCAAATATGAGCTGATGGTCTTCGAATGCAGAGGGGCAGCGGAGGATAGGCTGAATTGGTTCCGTACAATCAATCTCACCGGGGAGAAACTCACCGACCAGGAGATCCTCAATGCAGTGTATTCAGGTGAATGGGTTACTATGTGCAGAGATCGCTTCAGCAAAAACGGGTGCCCAGCAAAAAAAGGTGGATTCGAGAAATACGTACGAGGCAATCCAATCCGTCAGGAGATTCTCGAGCAGGTGTATCAGTGGAAGGCGAATGATGAAGGACTGAAGAAGATTGAAGATTATATGTCTAAGCATCAGAATGATACGTCCGTTGATGAGTTGTGGAACTATTATAAAGATGTGATGCGATGGGCACAGAGCCTCTTCCCTACGTACAGAAAAGGAATCACGGATGCACAGGCGTGGGGAATCCTATACAATACGTATAAGGATGAGGAATACAACCCAGACGAATTGGAATCTGAGATTGCAAAATTGATTCTCGACGATGATGTACGTAATGTCGGAATCATCGAGTACGTATTGAGCAGAGGCACGAAAGAATCCGTCCTGAACATCCGTCAGTTCACAGATGCGATGAAGCAGAAGAAGTATTTGGAACAGGGGGGCTATTGTCCAATATGCGGCAAGCACTATGAGTATTCCGAGATGGAGGGGGATCATATCAAGCCATGGTGCGAAGGCGGTCATACTACGTATGACAATCTTCAGATGCTGTGTAAAGACTGTAACCGTCATAAGAGCAGTAAGTAGAATACGTACAGTACCCTCGTCGGCTTCGCCCGACGAGGGGAAATAAAGAAAGGAAAAAAAGAAATGCCAAATTGGGTAACACAAAGACTGCATACGAACAGCACAGCAGTCATCAAGAGCATTGAAGAGATGTACTTCACGGATAACGCCATCGACTTCAACCTCATCATTCCGATGCCGAAGGAACTCGAAGTCGAAGTAAGCTGTAAATCAAATGCAGGACTTCATATGTATGTACGTAGCATGACGGATGTCATCACCAGACATATGATCCTGACGAAGATGTATCATGGCAAATATGATGAAGTGAAGTTCGAGGCTGATACATGCAGATTGACAGAAGAATGTAAGGATAAGCCTAAGGATGAGTTGCTGAAACTCGGCAAGCAGTGCGCCGACAATTACGTAAAGTATGGATATGCGAACTGGTATGACTGGAGCATTGACAAATGGGGAACAAAATGGAACGCAAACAACACGCACGTAAGCCATGAAGACGGCTATATCGAGTTTGATACGGCGTGGTCACCGGCGATCCCAATCATCGATGAACTCTCCAGACAGTACCCAAATACCGAATTCGAAGTCGAGTACATCGACGAGAGCGGTGATTGGGGTGGAAGATTCTACGTACAGAATGCCGAGCATAAGTATGATTACAATTATGATCGCGGGGATTCCGAGTTGAAGGACATCTCTGATAACTTAGGTTTATCTTGACATACGTACAGAAAGATGCTAATATAATAAAGTATCATTTATTTCTCTCTTTCAAAATAGATGGTATTCCATTAGCTTCTTTTTCCATTACGCCCGCGGATTCATCCACCGCGGGTCTTTTTTCTTGTTGACATTTGATTATCCAATTGATATAATGAATATGGTAATCATAGAAGAACTCAGTTCTCCGTTGCCAAGGAAAAACAAAAAACGCAATAATAGGTTCGCTCATAAGCGAGCCTATTATTGTACCCAAATCGACGTTGAGAAAGGATGGTTGTTATGTAATGAAAGAAAAGATGTTTGTTGAAAAAACTCTCTGAGGTTGGGGCTTCGCCGCCAACGCAGAGAAGAAAGGAAAAAGGATATGGATGTCATCAAGACTTATGTAAAGGATGAGGAAAGAATAGATCCGTTGATTCATAATACGTACAGAAATCGTCTCTATGGCATCACGGACTTTGCGTTGACGGAGTTCAGGAACATCAGCATCGCACCCACATCGACTGTCACATCGACGTTCTATTTCGATACGTGTAAGCGCAGGCTCAAAGTGTTCCAGGAATGTACGTCAACCCGACCGGATATAAGCAAATACGTACTGAAGACTTCCCTCATTGTAGATGTCAAGCCGGAGAATGATCTTGATGTTCTCGGATTCATTCAAGTGAGAGCCACAAAAAATGGAGAAGTCATCGATCAGAAATTCGGGAATACGCCGGAGGACAAAAAATTCATAATCTGTATGGTCAATCGATTCTTCGAAATAAACATCATGCTCATGGACTATCTTCCGACGCTCGCCGTCAATGAATCAACCGAATCAGTACGTACAGTGGCATCCAGAAAGCATGGCAAGATCAAGTATAAAAAAGAAGTGAATCTCGTAAGACAGATTCATCTGAGCGATGATTGGGAACGCAGAGTCACCAAGCATCATAGCACAATCACATGTCCGGCGTGGAACGTTCGCGGTCATTACAGACACATGAGGAAATCAGGGAAGGTTGTATACGTACATCCGCATGTGAAGGGAAAGGAGCGCAAGAATCCGGAGATGATTGTTGAAAAGACATACAGATTAAAGGAGGAAACAAAAGTATGTTAGCAGAGGGTTATCAGTTCAAGACTACGTATTGGAATGACTTCAGCATCGCCGACAAGTTCGGTGTCGATGCCGTGAAGGATACGTACAGAAAGGTTCTTCCGCAGGCGAGAATCAATGCGATGGATTTCGCAGAGCTCGTGTGCGTATTGAACTGGAAGATTTGGGAGCATTATGAGAATCACAATGAATCCCTCGCCAGTACGTACAATGTGTTATGGGATGAAGCCGACCGTATGATCGATACGAAGAATTTCAGCAAGGAAGATGTCCGAAAGATGCTGAGGTTCCTAGACTAGAAAGGAGGTGATTCAATGAAACTGACAGTAAATGACAAACCCGTCCTCACATGTATCGCAACGAAGGATATCTTTGGCTACAAAGTGAAGGGCACGAAGGAACAGCTCGATGAGATGTTCGATCTGCTGAACACGGAGGACTATCGTTCCCCGTCGTTCAGACAGTACTTCCACGTGTGGGTCAGCAAGAACAACACTGGAGTGTATTGGTTCCCCCGCGAGGAATTCTATGGCGGAGAAGAACAGTACGTATTCGCACTGTTCGAGTACGCCGGATTTGATGTCGACCACAGCAGATATGACAGAAAGGAAACCGACAATGACTAATTTCGAACTCTTCAAGGATTCAGCCGCCGAGCTGATCTTCCTTGACAACTCCTTTACGTACAGGAGCGACATGTGGCACCGCAACAGCAGCGCCACGATTCATTTCGACAAGGATGACTCGTACACATTCGGTGTATGCGAAGCCGTCTCAGTCCCGTCAAGGGAATGGATGGGCGAGCACAAAGAGCGCATCATCAATATGGTAATCAGGTATTTCGAGGAGAATGATTCCAAATTCAAAGCCTTCATCCGATATACGTACAAGCTTCACCCGACGAAGATGAAGGCGATGGGATTCACACTGCTGGAGGGCAAATAGATATGGAAATGAAACCGTTCATCAAATGGGTCGGAGGCAAATCGAGATGTGTTGATCGACTCATCAAGCATGTTCCCGCCTCATTCAATACGTACTACGAGGCATTTCTCGGATCAGGAGCTCTGTTATTCAGGCTTCAGCCCCCGAAGGCTGTCATAAACGATCTCAATCCTGAGCTCATCAATACGTACAGAACCATAAAGGATGCCACGCAGTATAAGTATCTCATCCCGATGCTGAGGAATTATCAGTCCCTCAACAGTGCAGATACGTATAGGCAGATCCGTGCGCTCGATCGCAAGGCGGATTTCCTGGAGACTGAGCCGTTCATACGTGCGGCGCGATTCATCTATCTGAATAAGACCGGATTCAATGGTCTGTACCGTGTGAATAAGGATGGATACTTCAATGTCCCGTATGGAAAGGATATGAGTGCCATCATCTACACGAAGAAAAACCTCGACAACATCCATAAGTACCTCTCTGGGAATGACATCCAAATCATCAATGTGAACTATACGTATGCAGTGATTGATGCTTCAAAGAATGACTTCGTGTACTTCGATCCGCCGTATGATTCCGAAGACGGAAAGATGTTCAATGACTATACGAAGTTCGGATTCTGCAGGGAAGAGCAGGAGAGGCTTGCCAATCTGTTCGATTCGCTCACAGCGAAAGGCGTTCTGTGTATGATGTCCAACGCCAACACCGAGTTCATACGTACACGCTACGCCAAGTACAGAATCGAATCGCTTCAGGTGAGACACTCAGTCGGTTCGACAGGGACAAGGAGGCACATGGTTGATGAACTATTGATTATGAACTATTAGTATACTGGGGGCGCAGCCCGCCAGTATACGTACTGACGACATGAAAGAAAGGAAAAAAAGATGAATCTGTATTATGATCTCGAATCCAAGAACGGATTCAAATACTCACCGAGTGAGTTTGTGTTCACGGATGGCGATGGCAAGAAGTATGCGTACATCATCGAAGGCGATGCTGACGTCAATGACTTCGGCGGAAGAGTGAGCGGCAAGCTTTCCGTACGCAATCCAGGCGACGATGATTATCATGAGCTGACCGATGAGGATTGCGCCAAGCTCAATGACATGATCGCATGTGAACGCCATCTCTGTCTGTACGTAGAACCAATTCATGGCAGCGACGATGAAGAAGATGTTTCAGCCGATGATGTGTCGCTCACAAGCCTTGCACTGTACGTAGACGGAAAGCGATACTTCATCTCAGACAGGGATGGGCATCTTAGTGCCGAAGTGATATGAAAGGAGGGTATGGCAAATAATGGGAAACTCATACACAGTGGCAGAAATCACAAGCGTCATCAGCCTGACAAGGGCTGCGGCGGACAAGACAGCCGACGAGGAGTGCGCAAGGCTCCCCGGCGAGATTGTCAAGGTGGCAAACAAGAAGGGGTTTTACGGACAGGCGACAGTCACGATGACAGTCGGGAAGTTCGAGAACTTCACCGCACTGCATAAGTACGTATGCGAATTGGCGGGAATCAATCCGAACAAACGCTTTGACACAACTCACATCAGCTATCATGAGCTGAAGGATCTGAAGATGATCGTCGACAAAGTCATCGATCATTTCAGCAAGAGCGAGGATTGGTTCATCGAATACGCCACCGAGCACTTTCCTACGTACAGTGGAAAAAACTACAAGCCTGAGGCATATGATGAGACATACAAGGACAACTGTGTCGAGCTGGTCATATTCATCGATGAAATGCTGAAGCTGATGGATGAAGATCCATCGGCAAGGCTTGAATACACATCATATTAAAGGAGGAAAAAAGATATGAAGTTTCCAACAGGATACTTTCTGACGAGAATCAGCATGATCAATTATCTCGTCGGAGCTGAAGACAAGAGCCAGAAGAGAGTGTCAATGGCGTGCACGCTGAAGTGTGATGACCCGACAGTGATCCCCATGAGCATTCCCCGGTTCACGCTGACGTTCAATTTCAACAGCAAGGAAGACAGGCTCAATGTGGAGAGAATCCTCTGCAAGTGTACGACATCCACCGGCCATGACTATTACGACTTCAATCTCACCAAGAGCCAGCACTTCAATAAAGTGGTCGGCGAGAGAATCGATACGAACAAAGTGAAGCAGGCGGTTGAAAAGAATAAGGATGTGTATCTGTGGATCAGGCGCAGCCAGAAGAAATCCACCCATGAGGAAATCCTCACGCCGGTAAGTGTCGATGAGATTCCGGATGATGTGTATTACGAACTCTTCCCGGAAGACAAGAGGTAATACGTATAGCCCAAATCCTGGTGCGCCATCGGGCGCAGCCAGGAGGAAGGCATTACGTATAGAAAGGAAATAAGATGAAGACGCTTAAAATCAGACACAGAAGAAAGACTGTATGGGAATCATTCGGTCCGTATCATGAGTTCGATGTGAAGAAGCATGTGAAGGAAATCACGTACATCGTCGAGCTCACGGAAAAAGAGTACTTGTATGTATTGGAAAAGGAGAAGAAAGATGGCAATGGATTGCATTGAAGAACTGACAGAGACGTTCAAGAAGAATGGTGCCACTGTTCAGTACGTACTGGATAAGCAAGGAAACATGACGAATATCGTGTTCAAGTATGGAGCGTATACATCATATATCGATGTCATCGAGAAGGGGAATCAGTATAAGATTCTCTGCTATGGCGATTACAGTACGTATGTGCTTGGCAAGAACTGGTGGCATGTCTATCTGGAAGACATCGGAACCCGAGAGTTCAACGCCGATTACATCGCGGAAAAGGTTGAGGCCGGAGAGCCATATGAGTTCGACCCCGGGAAATTCATCGAGGATGTGAAGGAATACTTCAAAGAGAACAGCATCAATAGGAATACCGTCGGTGATGCCTGGGATGACGAGGATGTCGAAGGGAGCCTCGAGGAAGTCGATGGCACGACCTCGGCGATAGAGTTCGTCAATTTGATAGCTGATATCATCGACCCGGACGTGTGGGAACTCGCCCAGCGCTGGGGATGGAAACTGAAGGAACATTTCCTGTGCTGGATTGCGATCATCCGATACGCACAGCAAAAGCTCTTGGAGGACAATTAGAAATGACAGAAGAAGCAAAGATGAGAATTCTCGAGGAGCTTCGTGCGAAGCTCAATGCAAAGGTGGATAGGAGCTATTGCAGCTATTCGCCATCGCAGTGCTGGGATGGAAAGACAGTCGTGTATTACGACAGCGTCGGATTCGGCTGTACGTATGAAGTGCCGACAGATGATATGGATGAAGCAGTACGTATGATTACCGGCAAAGATTCGAATCAGTTCAGGAAAGACTGCCGTACGTACGACTTCGAGTAGGAATCAGAATGGAAAGGAGAATCAGCTATGTCCAGCCACATGTACGATGATTTGTCAAAAGGCATCAGGAACGCCACCCTGCACACACATGACATCAATCCATACCACATCACTGACGGATACTATCCGTGTCGCATTGTTGGCGCGTCGATATGTACGATCAAACAGACGGGGCACATCGCCATTGTCGAGAAATTGCGCATCGTCGGGCAGGGAATTGATTTCCACGGAAACAAGATTCCCGATGTCGACTGCATCGGCAAGACCTTCGGAATCAATGACGGAGATGATGAAAGAATAGACTATAGGCTATACGATCATCTCGTCTGCATCGCGATGTATGAGCCCGACCATGATAAATATCTCAATATCCGTCATATAGCAGCGGACATCATCATGCCCGATTCCGCGATCAAAACGTTTGCACAGTGTAGAATCGGCGGAATCGAGACTGTCTTCTATGTACGTATCACGACGGTTGAACTGCCCAATACGTACAAGACAGTGTATGAGTATGTCAAACATGAGGATGTGAAGGCGCTGGGACTGGAGGAATTGAACAGATCATGATAGAGCATTTCAGCACGCATAGGTTTCCGGAAGTGGAAACAAATCCGATCATCGACGGATACTATCCTGCCGTTCTGTATATGGCAAGATGCGGTGTCTCAGGCAGCCACAAGCCGATGGTCACCGAAACAGTACGTATCCTTGGCGATGGAATCGATCTCTTCGGCAATGTCATCAGCAACTACGGGAATCGCATAATCGATAAGATACGCATCCTTCATCCGAATCAGAGCATGTTCGACATTCTAATCAAAGACATCAACACCATCGCAACGTATGGCACCAATGCGAATACCAAAGACAGCATGGAGTTCATTCAGGACATACGCACCCATTTCCAGAACCGCACCGTAACCAAAGGTGATGTGGATGAGCTCAGCCGCAGCCTGGCGAAGAATATACGTATGAAGTTCTATATACGCATCAAAACCATCGAGAAGCCGGATGGATACGTAACATGGTTCGATTACGTACCGAAGTCATGCGCAGATAAGCTTGGATTGCCGGAGATCAACTTATGACGACGGAGGAATTCGCAGGAAAAGAGAAGGAGATGAGGGACGACCTCCTCCGATCAATCCAGGAATGGGGATGTCGATTCGCAAAGAAATTCCTCGTCAGCAGAATGATGTATCAGGACGACAGGCTGATAGACGGATATTACCATTGCATCATCAAGGATGTCATATCAGCCGTTGACAGCAGTGTTTATCATATCGGAATGCGCCACTTCGGAGCGATGAATCAAATCATCCTCAAGGCAAGTCCGATTGTGCTGAGCAAGGATTTCTCGGCTGGTGATACGTACAGGATAATCAATGGGGGAAAGGCGCTCACCATCACTACGTACATCAAGGCGTCGCCGTGGAACTCATGCTTCGAGAATCTCAGGCGCCTGAAGCTCATTGACAGTACGTATAGAAATCCGTTCGAGTACATCCCGCAGAGTGAGCTTGATGCTGGACTGATAAATCAGGAACTGAGAGACGTTCTTGTTGGAAAGGCATGCTGGCTCTACGTACAGCACGGGCACATCACCTTGCCGCAAGACAATCTGCAGCTACGTGTTGATGGCCTCTACCGAGACATCGTCGACGCAGAGACGGCATCCAGGCTCGATTCTGCCCTTGATATGTATGTGAATACAGAGGAAAATCTATTTGATATTCCACCACTCAGGGAACTCGCCGTATGCGATCCGGCATTCAGCCAGGATGGATACTACCCCATCCGGCTTAAGATCGAATTGGAATTCCAGAAGACGCAGACGAGAATCACCCTGAAGCGTGCAGCGCTCGGCAACGGAATCGACTTCAATGGACGCAAGATTGCGAACACATATTGGATTTGCGAAGACAGTCCGTACGTACTCAGGAACAATGACATCAGGTCCCGATTCCATATGATGCGTGATTTGGCTCAGATGGCCGGTGACATGAATCCAGTACGTATGGACATGCCACGTGATGAATACGTACAGCGCCTGAATGATTACAGATCCCATGAGATCAGATTCTGGATGAAGAGTATCAGGATGACGGATGGCATCACTACGTACAGGAAATACAGCGTTGTCGATGAGACCGAAGCGAAGGCATGCAATCTTCCGGACGTCAATAAGATGAAGCCGATAGAATAGAAAGGATAAATTGAAACTATGACAGATTATTCGAAATACGTACTGCAGATTGCCCCAAGCAAAGCCAGCGAGGAATCAGATTCAAGAAGCTTCGACATCAGCATATCGAAGGACATGCTGCTTGACGAGGCGTTCGGGTTCTACCCGATTATCGATGTTGAGCTCAACGGATGCGTGCCTACGGCACGTGGATGCCTCAAGCTCGATGCAGAAGGCTGCCCAACCATCACACTCACCCTCGTCGGCGACAGGAAGTCGATTGGGAACTCCGAGCTTCGCTGCGGGGATGATGTCATCCCATGCGATGAATCGCCATGGAAGGAGTTCAAGGAATGCGTACAGAGCGAGCTTCGCAGCCGAATAGACGAGTGCGCAAAGATCCTCGCCGAAAAGCTAAAAGAAATCTTTCCCACAGTGTGCGGCGTTGTTGAAGGTAATCAGGATTTCGATGAAGCTGTGTTGAATGTCGATGTACCGGATAAGGATGGCGCGTTCAACGTGCTTCCGGTGAAAGAAGACAAGTAAGATGTTCTTCATGGAAAGATATACATCATCCATCAATGATGATAACCTGTGTGGAATCATTCGCACAACCGATGGATTCTATCCAGTACGTATAACCATCTCATGCAAATTGATTGATGATACGTACATAAGATTCTACATCCGTGAAGCGCTGAGCGAGGATTGGATGCAGGATCTCTACGGCACCAAGCACAAGATGCCGCCGACATTCGATCCGTATGTCGACGTGCTGGGATACTTCGATTTGTATATCAGCGATAAATCCAAGATGCTGTGCGTATTGGAGGAGTTCATGCGCATCTATGTGCTGGACGAATCCAGATGCGCGAAGATTCATTCAGATCCCGCAGAATGCGTACATGCGCTTCTTTCGTTCAATGGCATGACGTTCGATCGAATCATCAAGTCGACGACAGTCCATCAAGCCAGCGGCAGTACGTATCATCGCATAAGATATATGCTAAAGATCGAAAGACGCTATAAGACGAAGGGGTAGAGATACCCCTTTTCTTTTGTTGACATTTGGTATATAATAATGGCGGATGGAAAAAGGAGATTGACAGAATGGCAAAACAGGAAAACACCCTGCTTCGGCAGGACATGTACAAAGAAATCGACAGATGGTTCTATGATGGCGGCGAGGATTGGAATCGTATGCATGAGTACGTAGACATGCTTGGAAAGTTCCCGCAGTCGCTATGGGTCTGCCGTGATATCTACATCAAGCGCAGCTCAATGGATGCGCCGTGCGGAGAGGATGACATCCTCGTTCCAGCAGGGTCGATGATCTACTGGTATCTATGCCAGGCCGACTGCAGGAATCCGGAGGGTACGAGATGCAACGTGATGGTCGTATCACCCATGCCGCAGAAGAAGATCACGATCCTGTGCGTACACGAGTTCCTCGAATACGTATACAGCCTATACAACAGGGGAGCGCTCATCGATTACCCCCAGCTTCTCAGCAGAGTTCTGGACGAGGATTACGAGATTACGTACATCGACAGCTGCTCAAGCAACACGAAAGAGATGCATGGCGAGAGAGACCATGCCGGCGACACGCCGGCTACGTACCAGTACGCAGCGGAGTTCCGTGACCGGAATGGGAAGGTGTTCGTGCTGAGAGGATCGACGCCCGTCGATGTCGTGCGTGCAGCACCTGACATCGGTGTGCAGTCATTCAATCTCGGACTCAATTCACGTCTCGCCGGATTGGCTGATGCCGAAGAGGTTCCAGACCAGCCGAGAAAGATCATCGACTGCACCGACCCTGAACACTGCGATACAAGAATCGAAAGCCTGTTTGACATCGTCGCTGGATCGTCTACGTACACAACAGCATCCGGCAATACGTACAGAGAGGTCAATGAGCAGAACGGATCAGACAGCAACACCCCGGCGGCAACACATAGAATCTATAAAGACTATTGGTACTCCGCCCCAGGAATACGTATCCGGCACGCGTCGAAAGTCGAGTACGCAGACGGCAAATTGCACCTTGACGAGTACGTATTCGACCCTGACAAAGACCTCAACAGTACGTATTATGTTGACCGAAATGAGGCCATGAAACACTTCATGTAACACGAAAAAAGCCCTCCTTTGAAAGGGCTTTTTTATTGAAAATCTCGTGTTACAGTTTTGTTCGATTTGTAAATCAAAATTAAGCTCCGAACATGTTCATTTTTGCTCATTTTGCGCATTTGCGCACATTGCATTTTTGATTATTTCATGTTCATTTGTGTTCATTTGTGTTCATTTCTGTTCATTTGTGCTCACGGATTTGCATGGCTTTCGCTCGGTTACAGATGTCACATCCCGTCTTTTCGTTTCATCAGAAGGGAAACTCTTTTTTCTTTCTGAAGGGATATTAACTTTCCTTTGGCGCGCCAGCGTACGAGGGAGGACTCGCCGGACTGACGGATGGAATCCGCGTCCGAAAGGCTCGGAACACTCGACAGTGGGGTGTGGATGGATTCTGGGGCGGTTTGCCCTCACACTCACAGAAATGGCCCTAGGAGGCTCGGAAATTCTTCACCTGAATATTTTCCCACGGAAGACGACGGAAGGGCTAGAAAGGCCATTTCTGTGCGTCCTGGAGGGTTTTGGGGGTTCTGCGGTGCGTTGCCCTACGTGTGGGAAGGCGTTTTCTGTACGGGAAGGTCGGCTCTCACGCTGTATATTAAATATACTTGTATATATTATATACTACGTGAGGCTGGATGTATACCCCCACCCTGTGTCGATAGGCCGATTTCTTGCAGTCTACCTACGGTAGGAGTGCGCTTTTGGCCGAAATCCGGATATCAAAGCTTTCCAGCGTATTAAACATATACATGTTTACCTTTGAGGTTTTTTGCGGTTTTGGATCGCTATATACCCTAAAGGGTATTAGGGTTCGATTTTTCGGAAAGTTGTTGGTTTTCGCCGAATCACTACACATTTATTGCACGTTTATTTTCTTTTTTTTTTTTTTTTCCTGCTGTAACTTGAAAAAAATAATAAAAAATCTTTTTTTAAAAAATCTATACGAAGTATAAGAGCGATCCAAAACGTCAAAATTTCCCAAAGGTAAACATGTATATATGAAATATATACATGTTTATATCAAAATATAGCTTTGATATCCAAAATCGACCCTAGTAGAATTATATAATAATTCTAAGAGTGTTTCGGCGCTTCTTCGCAAAACTTCGATAATTGACAGATGTCAAATAAGGCGATAAATATACAGTATTACGTAGTAATACTTGTATTATTTATACCGGCAGA
The DNA here is from genome assembly GCA_963605535.1 of Wujia chipingensis. Lineage (GTDB taxonomy): Bacteria > Bacillota > Clostridia > Lachnospirales > Lachnospiraceae > Anthropogastromicrobium > Anthropogastromicrobium chipingensis_A. Next base: position 35,218 of record CAVCXB010000003.1, on the reverse strand, counting down.
CAGTCTCTCCGAATGGTGCTTTTTCGGGGTTTTTTATGAATTTTATTGACTTTTTCGAAATGATGTGTTACTTAAATGTAAAAAAGTAAGAATATTACTTTTTTACATTTAAGTACAATGCAAAAATTAATTTTTCAAATTTTGAATAAAAACTGACAACTTTATTTTTTGAGTGGGGTTGGAGGTAAAATTGAATAAGATATATATAATACACACTACTCATGTGTATTATATATATCTTAAAGTCATTTTGCTATAAAAGTGCTATATTTGGTTAGTTGAGACTGACGTCAGTACGTATTAAAAATATTCGACAAATGCAAAGTATTTCACAATCGCTCAAAAATAGACTCGCTGCTCAAAAGTTATTTTTTGACGATGGCGGGTCTTTTTGGGAAAATCATTTTTGCAATGTCATTTGCTCATTTGTGCTCATTTTTGCATGCTCATTTGTGCGCATTTTTATGTTTACAAAAGATTATTTTGTGTAACTTTCACTTTTTCGACAATTTCACGTGAAATTTTTGCAAAAATTTTTATTTTATTGGACAAATGTCAAAAAATATTTTCACATAAAATTTATATTAAATTTCAATATGGTGGAATTTTTGTCATTTTTCGTGTATGATATAATCGCATTAAGGATTAAAAACACATGTCATACACATTGAAATTCTCGCAGTTCCTTCATACGTTGAATAGATACGTACAGTATCTGCACAAAGAAGTCCCCTCTTCCGTTCTCGAGAGCTATGATGTCGCCCTCCAGAACATGCGGAGCCTTCCCGAGGAGAAGCAGCGTTCCGAGTACGTACGTCTCGTATCCGATCTGACACCCCTCTTCGTAGAATGCCAGTCCGCCATCGCGGAAAGCCTGAGCTCGGATTCCGCCGAGCTTGAGATACCCACCCCATTCGCATCAGCCCCACACACATCCATCTCCGCACACCCATCCCCATCATCCCCATCGTCCTCGCCCGCATTGGCACCGGCTTGTGCCGGTGCGCAAGACGGCACGGAAACGGAGGAGACGCCATCCAAGTCATCATCCAAGTCATCATCCGGCCCATCCGTGCCATCCTCGTTCACCGTAGACGCCCTCCGAGAGAGAATCTCGCACGTAGAGATCGACCCGGGCGAATCCTATGCCGTCGCGCACAATCCTCCGATAGGCACGCCCATCCATCCATCACCCGCTTCCACACCCGCTGTCGAATCATTCAGCCCATCCTCCACCGCATCATCTGTCGAATCATCCCCCCTCTGTAGATCATCCGCCGACGATGTTCACCGAAGCGTTCATCAAAGTGAACATGATGTATACGGCACGAGTGAACATGATACATATCAGGACGACGTCGAGTTCGACGAGGACGGAGACTGCGTCGATTTCGGATACGTGCTGGATGACGACCAGGAGACGCCAGCGGGAATCCCCACGTCCGATCCGGAGACCGGGCAGACGCCCGGGTTCGGGGATGCCGTCGCCTCCGGCGCCCTTCCCGGGTCCCTCGCCTCGCTCGACGAGGCCATCTCGTCCATCGACTCGTACCACAGGCATTTCCGGCGCACGTACACATCAACCGTGTACTCGAACTACCATGGCATATGCGCCAACCCGGAGCATCTCATCTTCAACAGGCCGGCAGAGACCATCGACGAGGCCATCAGGATCAGGCCCGTCGACGTGTACTGCTACCTCGACAACATCTCCGAGGACGCCATGAAGGCGCTCATGTCGATGCTCCTCTCCCTCGACCGGAGGCGCCTCGCGTACAACGAGTTCCCCCTGCTCATGCAGTGGTTCCGATCGAGGAAGCGCCTCTACAGCATCCGCAACCTGTCCGAGAGGGACGGCCGGTACCGATCGGGCGGCATTCCGCTCGACGACTGCTTCACCGTGGGCGATGACAATCTGCACCACAGGGCGGACATCAACCGCCGCACGTACGGAAACTACCGCAGGAAGGAGATCGTCGCCGTGATGGAGGCCCTCTTCGGCCATGACGACACGTGGTCCGGATACGAGGAGCTCGACGAGAGGGACATCGTCAACTGGAACCGCGAGTTCAACACGCCCGGCACGTTCGCCGTAGACGGAAGGAAGAGGCGGGCCGTCCTCTCGAAGGAGCAGATCCTGCGCCACAGACAGGCTGCCACGTACCTGGCGGCGTCGAACCTGGCGTATGCGCACCGCATCACATCCAGGGAGTACGACATGGCGTACGACGACAAGAAGAAGAATTCCATGCCGCCGTCCGTCCATTCCGTCATCACGTACAACGAGCGCATCGAGTCGCTCAACGAGCTCTTCGTCCCGGCAGAGCTGAGGAGGCCCATCACGTTCGTGGGCGGGGAGACGGACAAGATTCCATACGCAGACAGGAGGAAGCTCATCGGGGACCTCGCGCTCCTCTCGATGGACGACAAGCTCCTCGGCAAGGACCTCTCGATGCTCTCCGACGGCGAGGTCATAAAGCTCTACCACCTCACGGAGTCCGACACGTCGGCCATCGTCGATGCGCTCGACATGCTCCCGAAGAAGAACGTCATCGCGCTGTACTACCGCCTCTTATGCATGAGCCTCGACGGCCGCCTCGCGGACATCCGCATGAGGCGCTATGACGAGACGAACAGGAAGATGATCGAGTTCGACAACCTCGCCCTGCAGTGCGTACTGAATCTCTGCGGCGAGAACGAGCTCGACTCCTTCGCGTCGAAGTACCGCATCGCCATGGGCATGTTCGTCAACGAGTACGCAAAGCGCGCCCTGGGCACGGACAGGGACATCCTCGAGATACAGATCCCGCCCCAGGGGCTCATGGCCGAGGACTCGCACAGGATCGCCGTGGCGTTCTCCGCCATATCCTCCATGCATGCCATGCAGCAGGTGAACGATTCGGTTCCGGCGCTCAACGGCCAGCTGCCGTGGGATCCGATACTCGACGCCGCATACGATCCGAGGGATGCCGTCAGGGACTATTCGAAGCTCGATTCCGCCAGCCTTGCCAAGCTGTATTCGGAGCCCATCGGGAAGCCGCTGGACGATGAAGCGGACATGACCGTGTCCCCGTCCGCCGTGGACGGGGCCGCATCCGCCCTGACGGACATCGACGCCCCGATCGACATATCGAAGCATTACGACATGGACACGCTCGAGCTGCTCAGCGAGTTCTCCGGCGAGTTCCGCAGGATCTACATGGGCATCGAGCGCAGCGGCGCGTTCGCCTCGCTTCCGCAGCATACCGCCGAATCCATCAGGTCGCTCGCAGACCGCATCGCGGCGTTCTCCTCGAAGGTCGGCATGTACAAGACCGCGATGGAGTCCGACGCGGACAGGAAGTACGAGGAGGGCGAGCGCATCTATTCGGAGGAGCCGAGGGACGTGGCGAAGTTCAGCACGGGGAAGGGCAAGATACGCCTCACCGAGGAGGACGTCCTCGACGGCCGCATCAGGCACACCAGGGTCAAGGACGATCCGGACTGGGACCCCGTGAAGAGATGCTACAGGCCCGGAACGAAGATCGGCAGGAAGGCCGCGGCAAAGGAGAAGCTGAAGGCGGAGAAGGCCAGGAAGGCAGCCAGGAAGTCTTCCGGATCCTCCGTGAAGACCGCAAAGCCCGCAAAGACCGCAAAACCAGCCAAGACAGACAAGTACGTCAAGCCATGCGGCAAGCCTGTCTTGTCGACACTCAAGCAGCCAAAGCCAGCCAAGCCATCCGGCAAGTGAGAAACATCCCCTTCGATGGCATTGCTCCATGTGATTCTGCAATGTTTTCGCAGATAGATTGCATTTTCTGCACGCCAATACGCATCAGTACGTATCGAGCATGGTGAATAAAACTATCAATGCGATGCGTACGGCAAACAAAAACGGCCACCCGCGAAAGCAGGTGGCCTTTCTCTTCTTCCTAGAACTCGTACTCGTCGATTCCGTCGTACAGCCATTCCTGTCCGTAGAGCGTGTGGAACTTCCACGGGTTGAACAGCTTCAGGATTCCGAAGCGCTCGCTGTGCAGCGCATAGTGCCTGATGGACATGTACCACGGGAACGGGACCATGTATCCCACGATGTCGCATACGTCGTAGAAGCAGTACGCCTTCTCGCAGCATCCCTGCACGTACCGCCACGTCTTCCTTCCGGCGAACGGCCTGACGCTCCCGAACGTGTAGAGGTACGGCCTGCGTGAGAACTGGTAGAACACGTCCTCGGCGCATATCTGCGCGATGGCCGAGCCCAGGGACCATCCGAACACCTCGATGTGCGCGTCCGGATGCTCCTTCAGGAGAAGCGATATCTCCTGCCTCACGGCCTTCTTGCATGCCCTCCACATGTCGCCCCATCCGCGGTGTACCCTCATGGCGAGCGTCTTCCCTCCGCCGAGATCGAGCGGCTCCCGGTAGAGCCTGCCGGCGAACTCGAAGTTGGCGCGCCAGTCGCTCCTGTCCGCGGTCTGCTGGAATATCGCCTGTATGCAGTGGCGGACATGGTCGTAGCGCACCTGGTAATTCACCCGGTGTGTATGCCGTCCGTGCCTGTATATGATCTCGCTGTACTCGGCAAGCCAGGCGTGCGTCTCCTGGTGCGTGTAGTTCCGCGAGCAGATGATGTAATACTCCGAGAACGGAAGCCGTACGTATGGGACGGGCTCATCGGCCTTGGGCTCTGCGTACGTCCCATTCGCCGGATCCGCCTTCGGCTTGCGTGTCCTCTTCCTCTTTGGCTTAGGCTTAGGCGTTGGATTCGGAATCGCCTTCCCTTCTTCTGCGCCATTCATGCATTCCATCCCTTCCCTGTGTCTCATGTCTTCCATGCCGTCTGCATCCTCCCTCAGGTGATTATAATCCGGCATGCGCCCCGTAGAAAAAACCGCCGCGCATGTTTACTTTTGGTATCCGATGCCGTATAATGTTGGGACCGCAATGAAAAAGAGGTGCGCCGGAATCATTCCGGCGCCATGATACACGATGCGTGGGAGGAGGCTCAAGATGAGAATATACGACATGCTCTACGACTGGCAGAGGAAGATAGTCGACCAGGTGAAGGACAGGCAGGCGTACGGCCTGTTCCTTGACTGCGGACTCGGGAAGACGCCGCTCTCGCTGGCGTGCGCCGAGCAGCATGAGTGCACGAAGCTCATCATCATCTCGATCAACGCAAAGGCGAGCGAGAAGGTCGACAAGAAGGGATCGTTCCTCTGGTGGGCATACAAGGGCATCTTCAACGGATACGACATCCTCGACAAGAAATCGAAGCCGGAGGAGTGCGACCAGTCGAGAAGCCAGATCCTCATCATCAACTACGAGTCGCTGTTCGTGCGCAACAAGGATGGCGGGTCGGCGCCCATGCGTCCGATACTCGCATCGTTCGTGAAATCCTGCGCCGGATGCAACACGGCCATCATCATCGACGAGAGCCATTCGCTGAAGAACTACTCCTCGCAGAGGACGAAGACGTGCATCCAGATGCAGAAGCAGCTCATGGTGTGCACAAGGAAGCATGTGTGGACGTATCTCCTCACCGGCACGCCGTTCACGACCGGATACATCGACCTGTGGACGCAGCTCAAGATGCTCGGATGCCCGATGAGCAAGACCGCCTACATCGAGCGTTTCGCCATACGGGACAACCGCCCCGGCCTGCTGGGATTCCAGCAGCCGATCATCGGCTACAGGAACGTCGAGGAGCTCTACGGCATCGTCCATCAGTACGCAATCACCATCAAGTCGGACACGGTCGTCAGGCTTCCCGAGCAGATCTTCGTCGAGCATACGTACGAAAAGACACAGGACTTCACGATGCTCACGTCGGAGAGAATTCCCGGAAACGACGTCCTCATGTACTGCATGGCGAAGAACGTCCGCCTGCAGGATTCGTATGATGCGCATGACTACAGCACGCCGCACCTCAAGAACAACCCGTTCTACCGCAACATAGCCTATCCGAGCCTGGAATGGCTTGCGGAGACCGCAGGCGCGCTCTGGCTCAGGGCAAGGCAGCTCTCAATCGGATTCCAGGGCAACTCCGAGAGGTACGCCTGGTACAGCAGGGAGAGGCTCGACATGCTCGAGAGATTCCTCGCGGATAACCCGGACAACTACGTGCTGTTCTACACGTTCACCCCGGAGCTGTTCGAGATATTCGCGATATGCGACAGGCTCGGATATGCCATCGACGTGCTTTCGGGCGACATCAAGTCGACGCACTTCTACGACACGTACGCCGCACAGACGCCGGACCAGCAGTTCAACAACCGCAAGAACATCTTCATCCTGAACTGGCAGACGGGGTCGACCGGCCTCAACCTCCAGGAATACAGCAAGTGCATCATCTTCGACTACCCCGTGTTCCGCGACTGGCAGCAGGGCCTCGCAAGGCTGAGGCGACTCGGGCAGAAGGCGGAGACCGTCGTCTACCATGTGTTCTCGAGCGAGAACTGGCTCGACCAGGGCATGCGCCAGGCCATCAACGAGCAGAGGGACTACACGGACGATACGTTCGCAAGCGACCTGCATCGCGTCAACGGCTTCCTCGGAAGGGACGGTTCGGATGTCCGGGATGATGATTCCGTCTCCGTGATGGATGCCGCCTACGACAGAGACCACAGGCCGGAAATCTAGTAAGATCACAAAAAAAAAAGACCCACTGATGCAGCGGGTCTTTTTTTTTGTGCTTAGTCGGAGAAGAACGGTATGACAACCAATCCGACCGACATGAACTTGTCCATGTCGTCGATGAGCTTCAGGACGGCCTCGGCCTGATTCTCGAAGTAGTCGTTCCCTCCATCGCCGTCATCCTCCTCGAACGATTCGATCTTCTTCAGCACCTTATCCATCTGCTTCTCGCAGGCCATCTTCGCGTCGTCGTCCTTCAGAGTCAGATACGTGCACATCGTCGTGCAGTAGAGCTCCTTCAGCGTCTTGAGGGTCTCGGTCTTGCCTGATTTCCTCTTATCGCGCGATTTGAGGCACTCTAGAGCCTCTTCTTTTGCTGCCGCGGTAAATTCCTCATACGGAACAAAAGCGAGCCTTGTAGGGCCATTTCCGGAAGCGCTGAAGCGTCTGTTCGAATAGCCCTCGCACTTCCATCCGTCGAAATCCTTCACGAATACCGGCGTCGTGTACTCGTCGGTCATGCGGTTGCAGTCGAAGTACCGTCCCCACCCGTCGGTGATCTCGGTACGCCCGCAGACCCAGTTGTCATCGTTGATGAGCTCGAGGCGCTGGAGGTACTTCCCACCGCTGTCGTCCTGTCCCTTTGCGTATACGTCGAATCCAATTTCACGTCCCATGAATAAATCCTCCCTGTGTCGTGTGTCATGTGTTGTATGACGGTCATCTTCCGACCGTCAGCAATATCGCTGCGACGAATGCGGCGATGAGCGATGCGGCGAGCAGGAACAGCCAGGCGTATGCCATGTAGGAGAAGATCATCCGGTTCCCCTTCATGTCGCGGCTGATGTCCCGGCAGAGCTCGAGCTCGCTGGAATAGTCGGATGCGATCTTCCGGTAGAGCGCCGTGCAGTCGTCGCTGTCAATGCGGTATGTCTCTGTGTGATTGAACAGCCGCAGGGTCATGTTCCCTCTTCCGTCCATACGTATGATGAAGTCGAGATCGTACAGCCTGTCGAACATCTGCTTTCTTGTCATCACCAGTCCGCCTCCACCGTGAAGTGTCCGCGCTCGGACTCTGGAATCCTGTGCCGATCGTAGTATGCGATTGCCGATTCGGCCATCATCATCACACGAACGAACTCGGCGATTCCGTACGGATTGTCGAGACCGCATGCCTCGGAAATTGGGTCGTACGCCGCCTTGCTCTCGCTGCTCTCCATGTACACCTCAGCCATCTGCCCTGTCGCCAGATCGATCAGCTCTTCCGCCGTCTCCTTCGTCAAGATGATGTCTTCGCCATATCTTTCGTCCCCAACCCATTCCCTAAGGAATGCGTACGTCATGCGGCCGCTGCCCTCGAAGATGACGCTGTTCGCATCCTCGCTGAGCTCCGGAGCGACGTGCATAATCCGAACATCCAAGCCCATTTCGATTCCCCCTTCTGTGATATACATGATTATACATTCGCGGCGGATGATTTGAAAGGGGAAAATCAACAAAAGTCCCTATTTACTTTTGGGGCGCGGCGTGGGATAATATACACGGCACAGGAATTGCGACTGTGCCTGCGGTTCCCTAGCCGCATGTGGCGACTTTTGGCCGATGCCGGCCGGCAATGCAAGGCGGCAATATCTCCTCCGCCCACGCGGTTTCCTCTTCCGCGAATGGATTGTGCCGAGCCCACCGGATTTTTGCGCCACACATGACACACACCGCAGCCGCTATCTGCGGAACCACGCATTTGGACTCCTTTCCAAATAGCGCCGCGACGTGACTAGCTACCACCGAACGGCAGAAAGATGCTCTCCTAGCTAAAGAGCATCTTTTTCTTTTTTCTCGTTGACATTTGGTTTCCGCAGTGCTAGACTTTATGGCACATGGGGTGCGCTGCATGATGGACTCGGTCCACGGAACACAATCATGTCCAATGAAAGGGGAAAATAAGATGCGTAAAGATGAATTGAAGAAAGTGAACTACAAGCTTGCGAAAGTCAGGGGCGCCATTGCCGGAATCACCGAGCTCAGTGACAAGATGAACAATTCGTACCATACGTACAGAGATGAGCTCGGTATGTATGTCGATCTCATCGAGGAATCGATCAGTGACGTCATCGGCATGCTTCAGAATGCCGACGACGGATATGCCTTCAAGACGGATTCGATGAAGGAGTTTTCGAAGACTCCTAAGACGATGGATGGCGCATCGATGGATATCCAGCTTGAGCCCGGAGAGAAGATCAGCTTCACGGTCTCTGCTGACAAAGGCTATGTCGACACCGAAACCGATTCCGTCGAAGGTGTTGATGATGGCAAATGCGAGGATGAGAATGAAGATGATGAAGAATGCGAACATCGCGCATACACATCATACAAAGACATCCCATTGATTTATACGGAAGATGTCAACTCCGAAGATGACGAGGATGAAGATGAAAAGCCGTCCGAAGACGATGACGAAACCAAAGGTGAAGCCAAACCTGGTTTTGATACCGATTTCGACAATTGGCTCGACTGGCTCGATGGGCTGTCGAAAAAACTGAAGAAGCCGGATGAGGATTCGGATGAAGATTCGGATGAAGATGAGAGCGACGACGAGCCTCGCTATACGGAGCATGAGTTCATCACAAAGGCGGTGGATATTGCCTATGGCCTTGGAAAGACGGGCGTGCCCGCCGAGACCATCGAGAAGGTTCTGCTCGAACTATTTGATGGCCATGTCGATGGCGTCAAGGATGGATATGTCAAGCGCATGAGCCATGTGTACGCCGACATCACATCCATATTCGGAAAGGATGACAGATGAGAAACGATATCCTGAGACGCGCCATCGACGCGTACGGAAAAGATATCGAAGCCTCATTCATCCTCCTCGACAATCCTGACTTCGACAATTCGATCATTGGAATCTCGGATGACAACCGCGTCATTTACGACGAGGGAAGAATGGCTTCCGAGTTCGCCGAGGACAATACGTTGGATGATGATTCCTGCTCTCTCACCGAGGCGTATGAGTTCATTGAATACAATACGCTCCGGGCCATTCCCTACATGGGCGAGAATAGGCCGATCGTCATCCAGATATCGCTTGAGGACCTGCTTGAGAAATACGGCGAGCCATCCAAGCAGCCAGAATAGCCAATCAAATTCCACCTAGAATACATTACCACACGAAAACGGCCAGCCCCAAATAGGGCTGGCCGACTTTTTTGTTTTACTTGGGGTAATTACACTTACTTAGCCAAAAATCATGATATGATGCAAGGTTTATATGTGACGGGGATCCAAATACTATATCATGCTTTGGGAGGATAAATGCAGATACCACTATCAACATTTGGTATTAGCATGACTAATTCAGAATATACATTTTAATTATATCCCCTCCCCAGATCAAATCTGAGAAATTTTATTTTATATGTTGACATTTGGAAATTCATTCTTTATAATCATAGTCATCATATGGAGGAAAGCCTATGGTTGATATAAAAGAATATGTCAAATCAGAGAAAGAGAAAGTGAAGACGGCAATCGATAGGTCTGCCATTGTGAAAGGACGTCATCCGACATTGGCCATACTCAAGGTTGGCAATAATGAGGCGAGCAATCGATACGTACGCAATAAGATAAAAGACTGCAGTGAAGTCGGAATAGAGACGATGATGGAAGAGCTTGATGATACCGCATGCGATGAGGATCTTCTGAACAGTATGTATCTTCTCAACAAAGACGACAATGTTGACGCGTATATCGTACAGATGCCTCTTCCGCATCATATCAATCCATATATGATCAACGCACATATCCTTCCGGCGAAGGATGCCGATGGATTCACAAACACACCATTCGTCAATCCAGCCACGCCGTATGGAATCATCGACTACCTGAACGAGAATCAATATGGCTTCTGCAACAAGAACGCTCTCATCATCGGCCGAAGCGACATCGTCGGAAAGCCGATGGCAAAGGCACTCATTGAACGGAACTGCAATGTGACTGTGATGCACTCGAAGACAAGCGATGAGAACCGCATACGTGCAATACAGAACGCAGACTTGATCATATGCGCAGCCGGCGTTCCTGGATTGATAAAGAAGAGTGACTTCACCGACAGAGCGAAAGACAGTACGGTCATGTTCGATGTGGGAATCAATTTCGATGGCAATGGCAAACTTATCGGAGACTGTGAGAAAGGCCTTCCCGTTGCTTATCAGAGTCCGGTTCCCGGAGGCGTGGGATTGCTCACGAGGCTGAGGCTGCTGAAGAACGTCGTCAATCTATATATGCTTGATAACAGTGTGAAATCACATGATAGGATGACAAACAAGAAGTGGATAAATCAAATGAGCGACCAGGATTTCGTGAATTGGATATATCAGAAGCACAGTGTCCAGTACGTATTTGCGAAAGGATCGGATATTGCCGAGCCGAAACCCATCGCTCCGGAATATTCACCAACACTGAATGAAGTTACGGATTCATGCATAAGCGCACCGGCAAGGCTTGCCGAGTGGCTGAAGGAGGAAAGAAAATGAATTTGAAGGAAGCAGTTGAAGCACTCTATGACGGAAAAAGAATCAGAAGAAAGTGCTGGCCGAAGAGATGTTTTGCTGAGATTGAACATGAATATGGTCTTGTCAGCATAAAGAGATCTCCGAATTACATCGGGCTCATCGAAGGCGATGATCCGACAGAGGATGACTACGTACTGTATGACGAACCAATTTTGAACGATAAGGAGCATGAGTGGCTCACCAATGTCACGAAATCGTTCATGAATGACATCGTGACTGTCACGAAGCGCCCTGATGGCGAGAATAAGGAGTACATCTCAATTCTTACCGCCGTCAACAAAGGTGGGAATAAAAAGCCGGATCTCGTGTATCGTGAGACGAACTTCCCATCATTCAAGAAAGATTCAATGTATGAAGGAATGGAACTTGGGCGTCCGTATAGTCAGGAGGAGCTTGGCCTCATATGATGGATAAGACAATCGAGCTGATAGCCAGGCATCTTGTTCCTACGTGGGATAAGATTATCCGTCAGTACGAACGGGATAAGACATGCGATAAAGACGCCATTCGCGTAATGAAGGTCTGCATCACACAGATAGATGAGTTTGCCGTAGGCATCCTTGATACCGTCAATTGGGATACAATACGCTTTCTTGATGAAGCCGTGATACCTCTGGCGACGCAGTCAATCTATCTTGAGAATAGCTATTACGACCCGAAGAATCCGACGCAGTGGGATCCATGCATCGATGACTTGAGGACGCTGTCGACAGAAATGAAGAAGACGAAGAAGCGCGTTTCGACCAGAGGCTATACCAGGCATTTCAATATGTTCGGCATTGTCATAAGCAAGGAACGGAATTAGGCTGAATGGTATGTATAAGGACAGATCGTATGTGAGCGAAGGCGGAGTGTCGTTGGGTGTGGTCATCGGCACCGTGTTCATCATCCTTAAGCTTTGCAAAGTGATCGACTGGTCGTGGGTGTGGGTGTTGTCCCCGTTATGGATCAGCGCCGGGTTCTGGATGATGCTCTACCTTATTGTATTGCTTATTGAAATATTCATTGGAGGAAAAAGTTGATGAAGAAATGGAAGCTTTTGGCAATTGCATTGCCTATGGTTCTCTCATCATGCGGAAATAAGCAGATATGGGACACAACGTATACGTATAAGTATCTTCATGTGTTTGCGACAAATACGTGCTACGTGATTGATAGCTGGACTGATTATGAAGGCGAGCAGATTCAAGTCACAATCAAAGGCGTGCATACGCCGGATCATTATCACTATAATGAAGACGGCACTATCACAAACAATGAGATGTATTCAGAGAAGACGACCGTTCTTATGTCCACTGTAGGCACAGCGCTGATCACCGGAGAATGCCCATTCAGGCATAATTAGGAGGAATCGGAAATGAAGTTCTTTGGATATGAAATCGGAGATGCGGAAGAATTCCTCAAGGATATCGAACAGACGTCTAAAAGCTATTGGACAACATCTGATGGATATCATATTGATTCCGATGAGGATTCCGTTGATGACTTCCTTGCGGCAATGATTGAATGGCGCATGGCGAAACTGAGCGGACTGAATTACTATAATCTCAACTATTATTATATTCATAGCGATGGTAAGCGCAGCACCAGTAAGTTCTGGCGAAGCGTATTCGCAAAGGATGAGGAAGACGCAAAAAAGGTTCTGCAAAACATATGTGAGGGTCTCAAAATTGAAGTCGTTGATGTTGAGAAGGCTCCGAGAGATACGACAATATATCCGAGCATAACATTGTAAAGGAGGGATTCCATGGGTGAAGAATTAAAATGTCCCGTATGCGGATCAATGAATTACGCCATCGAACATTTGGATACCACTTTAGTCAATACGATTCCTATTGTCAAAAATGGTCAGATAGTCAATGATGACATAAACATACATGTAATGCATTGTGCATGTCTTGATTGTGATGCGAAATTTGACATCTGTACGCAAAATGGCATTATTTGGATTAAACAGATATATCCATACGTCAAAAGCCCTGATACTTATGACTACGATTCTATAAAGAGTGACATTGCCAAATGTGCATTTTCATCCGAATATGACTGTCCAGGAGGAAATACCATCGTCAATTCCAAAGGTGTGCCCGCTGATGAAGGCAATGTTACCATCGGATATGCGGGAGGTAATACATCACCATACGTATGTGCACCATGTGATCCGACTATGATCACAAAGCCGAGAATCACCATCAAGACTCTTCAGTATTTCTTGAAAGGCGACTTCATGATAGAAATTGAAGGTGGAAACTTTCAATTCTATGATGCCGAGAATTATCTTGAATACGTACCGAAAGAATTGCTCGACAGAGAAATAGAAATCCATCCATACAATAATAAGATGGTTAAGGTGGTGCTGCTATGAACAGGGATCAGATGATTAAGGCGATATTCGATGGAAAGAAAGTACGTAGAAAAACGTGGAGCAAAAACGGATTTATCTGCTACGATTCCAGAAAGAATGGTTTTGTCGATCAGGATGGTAGGGAAGTGAAGCTTGAATACTATCCGTTTGATGCGGATGATTCAACTGACAATCCTTATGAAGAGTATATGGGTTGAAATATTGAAAGGATAATAAATAAGATGAAAGATGAACTCTGTGAGAAAATCGATGAGATTGTAAAAGCCTGCGAAAAAGATGGTGATGTGACGACTTTGCCAGACACATATCGAGTGCCAACAAAGGAAGAATTCTTTGAGTGGACGAAAAGATATAGCGTCACAGAAAAAGGAATCATTCCTACGCAGGATAATTGATGGGAGGTGTTGCAAATGGACAAAAAGAAGCTTATAGATACTCTTAAGGGTGGTTATACGTATCAAATATCTGGCCTTCATTATGAAATCAACATTCAGTATTCGAAGGGTGAAAATGAACTATGGATGCAATTCAGCCAATATGGCGACGGTTCGTTCTCTGATTACATCATCTATGATGAATTCGATTTGGATAATGTTGAGAGGTTGGAATCCGCTTTGAAGAAACTTGTTGATATGATTACGTTCAAAATAAAAAATAAGCTGTTGGAAGACTTAGATTTGGAGGATTGATGCTATGGAACAAAGCGTAGATAAGAGATTGGAAGCAATCGAGATTCTAAGGAAATGGGTTAGCATCAGTTGGAGAGAAAACCCGGAATATTCAGGTCAGGCGATATGCAAACTTATGGATGGTGAAGAAGAGATTGAGATTGAAATGTATATTCCAATCTATGAAGCAGAATTGCTGGGAAAGGTGCTTAACTGATATGGTTACGATATATAAGATTGAAGGCGGATGGAGGATGACTAAGGATCGCAATTTCAGACTTCCATACAATACGTATTACATAGTCACAATTCTTTTCAAAGATGATCCGTTTGAGATTCCGGATAATGTGAAGATCTATGCGGAAAATGAATTGGAGGCAAGGAATTCAGTATATGATATATACACTGAATTGTTTGGGCCAAATAGTATCATTATCATAAAGATTACGAAACAGAGTATTAATATTGATGATGAGGATATTACACTGACATTATTTGAAGAAAATAATCACATGTGTGACTGCGTCGGAAATCTTGATCGCATGGGTGAAACAAGCTATATCTCCGTTGTACGATTCGGAAGAAAGATTCACGGAATGCGCTTCAACATTAAGACGTATTCTGATGATATGGATAAAGCTGAACAGATGATTCGTGATTATTGCAGATTGGTACATCGCCATTTAGGCAAGCCGATAATTGTGTATACGTACGTGAAATCCACGGCTGAAGATTTGAATTCATGAGGTAACATAAATGACAAAAAGCTTTAAGATTACATCCTATGGCAATGTGATTGGTGAAATCAAAGGCGAAATCTACGATGACATCAACGCAATAGGATTGTGTGATTATGAGATTTATCCCAAGTATCAAAATAAAGGTTATGGCACAAAAGCCTTAAAGAAGCTTATCGATCAGTTGAAGGAACAGTATGATTTGGTCTACTGCTTCGTTGATAAGGATAATGATCGCGCCATCCACGTCTATGATAAATTCGGGAAGATGAAGGATGTTGGAAATCAGTATCAGTTCGTTTTTTGGGATAAGAAGGGGGAATATTCTGATGATTGTTGAACAAGGACGATATAAAGGCTGGGAATATGCAATCTATAAGGATGACCATACTATAATCGGTTTTGTCGGTGACCGGTGCAGTCTATCATCAGATATCAGGACAATCGATCGATATGTTCCTATCAATATCGATTTTCATATACAGAGAAATTATCCGAATATATACGGATTGGATTCCGATGTTGAATGGATTGGTGGATATCTCCCGATTAATATGTCGATTAAGAAAGTCAGAAAGAAACTTGAATTGACTATCAATATTATCGTTGCAATGGCCTATATGGAAGCTTCAGGCATAGATTTAGATGCACCAGATGAGGAGGGTGAATATTATGATTGATTTGTATGACAATAAGGTTGGACATATATATAGTGGCGAATTTGATGGGATGGCCTGGCAAATCTTCATCAACGATGGCAATTATCCGACCGCGTATATCGGTGAGCAGACGTTAAAGGTTAGTGCGGAAATACTGGAACGTGAAATCCAAGTTCACGGTGGTATCACATGTATTCCAATGAATGACGAACACGATAAAGATGGCTATCAGTGGATCGGATGGGATTATATGCACAATGGTGATTACAGTGATCTCCATCCGAATGGAACAAAGTATACGTATGAAAATGTCCTTAATGACATAAAATCAGTCATCAGACAGTATCGTATTCTTGTAGATAAATCTTTGAATGGACATATGTGTTTCAAAATCGAAAACGCCAAAGTCTCAGGACTTGACAAGTCTATTGTTGCAAGTGGCAACTCATTCAGAACTGAGATCCGTGATGAAGAAGAACTTAATGAAAAAGATTTGAATAGATGCGAGAGGTTAGGATCGGTTGAAACAGGATCTGGCCATGACGCTTTCTTAAATGGAATCACTGTCATTGCCGATTTCACCGCACCCCTCTATTGGTGGAAGCAGGCACAGAGATACCATTGGTTTGAATTTGTATCTAGTCAAAGCACGATGCACTGCGTAACTAAGTTCAAAGTAGAAGATAGATGTGTTCCTGACACGAACCCTGAAATCATCAAGATTGTTCAGTCTATGATTGATGAATTCAATGCGACTAAGGAAGACTGCTCAAAAGATGATGTGCTTTGGCATCAGATTATTGCTTCATTGCCTTGTGGATTCTGCCTATCCGCCACGATGGTTACGAACTATCGCCAGCTCAAGACTATGTGCAAGCAACGCAAAGGGCATCGTCTTGTCGAATGGAAGGCATTCATTGAGTGGTGCTGCGGTTTGCCACTATTCAGCCAATTGACTGGAATTACCACAAAAAACTCCTGATGGGAGTTTTTTTTGTATAATTAAAGTGTAAGGAGAATCAACACAATGAGAGTATCGAAGAATATGAAGTCTGCTGAAATGGAAGGATTGGTCTTGACGAAGCACGTAACCGCTGGTGATGAGACCGTCGGGGCCGATGGCGCAACCATCATGCCGGAAGAATACTATACGTATAGCAGAAAAGCCATGCCGAAGATTCCGTTCGCAGTCACATTTCCTGGACGTGGTACGTATACGATCACACAGTATGATGCTGTGAACAAGATCTACTACGGATTCTGCAGAGATTTCGAAAACGACGAGAACATACTGATTGCATTGCACGACGGCGTAGCAAGCTATACGGAAATGTAAAATAAAAAACTCCTAATAGGAGTTTTTTATTTGCGTCTATTATATTATTTATCAGTGGGAATGAATTCTATATCTGGATATTGAGCTATTAAATCTTCAGTTATAACTTTTTGTGGAAGATATACTCTATTCAATGATGTGCATCCTTCGAAAGCATTATTAAAAACCGTTTCACAATTCGGTAAATTGATTGTTTTCAATGATGTACATCCTTCGAAAGAGTGATTATGAACCTCTTCACAATTCGGTAAATTGATTGTTTTCAATGATGTACATCCTTTGAAAGAGTGATTATGAACCTCTATACAATTCGGTAAATTTACAATACGTAAAGATGTAGAACCATCAAGTAGGTACTCCGCAACACATTTTATCTCATCATAAGTCAACTCAGTTGTTTTATTCTTAAATTCAGAATTTGTACTATAGCATATGCCCTCATTATCGACGAATAGCCCGTATCCTAAATTTTTGAATTCAACTATATCAATCTTTAAAAGATCGGCTGGCAGACATTTCTGTATTTCTTTAAATTTTGAATAATCTAAATGATCCGCAGCGTTGTATATTTCAGCGTTTACTGCTTTAATATGCACATTATGTAAAACCATGTCCTTTTTAATAGTACGTGGATATACCGCAACAGCGTATTCTCCGAAGTGTGTGCTTGGATTCAGAAGATAATAGAACTCTATTGATCGTGAGGTATAGTTATTAAAGTGTCTGCGAGCATCATCATAGCTTGGCTTGAAATTCCACCCTTCACCATAATGTCCATATCTTCCGGTCGTGCACCATCCTGTATTGACGCCAAGATCCATTGATGCCAAGGCATCCAATGGCTGATACACATCCCATTGTCCACGTATGCCAAGATGCCTGTATTTTCCGCGAGGATGGAATCCTGATTTTGTGATATCGGACTCCTTATTCACCTTGGCTGATTTCAGGCTCAGGAGAATGTCCGGCAGCTCATTGCTTTGATCGTTTTTGATCCAATAATCTATGTCAGTCGGATTCTTCGTGTAATTGGCTTTGATATAATCGGATCTGTTGAGCAGATCTTTTGATTTATTGAAGTCATCGTATGTCTGTTCATCGTATTTGGATATGAACTCCTCAATCTGTTTGGCATTGTAATCACATATGGTTATCTTGAATAATTTCATAATATCACTCCTATTATATGAATATTATACAAAAAAATAGCCAGAAAAATTTTCTGGCTATTTTTCAATTAAATACCCATCTCGTCTCGGATGTCCTGTGGGATGTCCTCGTAGGCAATTCCACCGCTCTCATAGAGAGCCTTGTAAGCCTTCGCTATTTCGCTCATTTCGATAATTCCTCCAGTTGTTTCTTCAGTTTACGATTTTCAAGGTCAAGAGCAACGATTGTCTCGGCCTTGTCGAGGCCTAGGTTCTTCCAGAGACTGTAGTTGACGTTGTTCTCGAAGCGCCTGACTTTGTAGGTGTTCATAAGAACCTCCTCTTCAGTGCGTTCGTCCTTTTCGTAGATGGAAGAGACGTAGGTGTTGAGGTCGATTCCGTCCTTGCCGTAGAGGCTCTCGGATGGAAGCGTGTCCCTCGTCTTCACTTCGAATTCATAATAGTATTTGCTCTGCATGATGTTTCAGTGCCTCCTTGTTCAGCAAGCAGTATGTGTTTTCAATAAATCTGGAATCGCTGTGGGCGACGTAGCCGAGGTAACTTGCAATCCTTCGGCGCTGTCTCTCGAACAGCACGTCTTTGACTTTGTTGTGTATTCTCACTGCCATCCGCCTGGCGTGCTTGAATACTCTTCTCCGTATCGTAATGTGTTCCTGGTAATGGCGATACCCTACGAAATCGATGGGATGCCGTTCATTCAGCGGATAAATGATTTCGTCATCGTGAGTCTCAAGGGCGTAATCAAGATGAAGCACACGTTTCATTTCATTTACGATGCGTTTTAACTTTCGCCTGTTCGGAGATATGAGAACCATATCGTCCATGTATCGGTCGTAGAACGGAACGCAGAGTCTCTCCTTGACGAAGTGGTCGAATTCCTGGAGATAGAAGTTCGAGAATATCTGGGAGGTGTAGTTCCCGATGGGGATGCCGTTGTCGCATGAACCGATGATGAGATTGCAAAGCGACAGAATTTTCGTGTCCTTCAGTCTCTTCGCAAGCAACTTCTTGAGTATGCCGTGGTCGATTGACGGGTAGAAGTGGCGTACGTCCAGTTTCACCCAGTATAGCCTCTTGTGCTTGTTGTGGCGCAGGAATTTGCGCAATTGAGTGGAAGCATAGAGTTGGCCTCTTCCCTTGATGGAAGCGCAGGACTTCTCGTACTGGCCTTTCAGTAGTGGCTTCCCTATCACCTGAATGAGCATATGGTGGATGATTTGGTCGGGGAAGAACGCAGGAACGAGGATGTCTCTCTTCTTCATGGATGAGGCGTCAATGACAGCCTTCGGAGTGTAGTGGCCTATGTCGCGATTATCCAGACAGGTCAGTAAGCACTCGTAATATGCCCTAGGATTGGCAAGAATGCGTTGGACGCATCTTCTATGAGTCTTCCCCTTGGAAGCGTTCCTGAGCGCTTCTAGGTAGTTGTCATAGGATATCATCAAGTCCCATAGGAAGCCTATTCTCTTCATAGTGATTGATAAGCCTTTCCATAGCGTTGCGCTATTACTATTATCTCTTGTGTAAGTGCCTTTTTTGCAAAAGGCTATTACTCTAGCATATCGGATAATCGGAAACGGGAGCTGATGGGAGTCAGTGTGTAACTCCCATTTGCCAAGTGTTTGCCAAGTCGTGCCAAGTATTTGGAAAAATTTCCAAACTTTTTACACCTGGTGTAAATGGAATATGGCATAAACATATCATGAATGTATCATCTTATTATCATTTCTATTAAGTTTCGATAAAAAGATGCTTGGATAAATTTACACCTGGTGTAAATAACACCGATTTAACATCCATTTAACATCACCTCTTCCTTTGTCATATCGTATTTCAACAAGAATGCGTTTGGAAAAATTTCCAAACTTTTGCTTCCGTGTTTTTTGTTTTTCACTATTATAGGGGTTTCGAATTCCTGGGAAGAACCTACTAGCCCTACTGCCTAGCGAGAATTTTATGCCACATTGCTGTGTGAAAGGATTTGCACGCCAATGTACGAAACGGATAACGGATATTATTTCTACATTGTGCTTTTTTAAGTGAAAGATACGGACGCGACGCATAGTTATCATTGCTATTGCCCCAGGAGTTGTTGTTGCAATTGAACGCGCCATAGTTGGAATTGCTATTGCCATTATTGCCACCCACGAGGAGAAGAACAACCCTACGCCGAGAACCACGGGCCTGCAAACCCTGAGATGAGCGCGAAGATGAGCCATATTCGTATTATGAGAATTTGATTAGGCGATTACGGATAGAACACGGAAGACGTATCGTATAGCCCCTTACCATCTAGTCTAGTATCGTCCCGTATCGTAACGCTGTATATCAAACCTTAGGGCGGGATACGGCCAAGGGGGAGTGTTCCGCCCCCTTGGCGAACCCCCCTAGGCGACGGACAAACACGGACGCGACGCACAGGTATCACTGCTAGAGCCCCAGGAGCTGTCGCTGCAATAGAACGCGCCATAGAGGGAATAGCTATTGCCATAAAGGCCACCCACGAGGAGAAGAGGATACGAAGTAGAATTATCTCTAACAGCATCGCAGTAATAAATACTATTGTAAGTAGAACTATTATCTGTTGCTGACTTAAACAGCATTCCATCCTTGAAGCCGATTTTAGTCGCTAAGTTATATGTGGAATTGCAACCGACTCCTTTATCGTATTTATCGAAGCTGGCATAATTGCCACCAGTTATCTGCGCGAGCGAAGATGCTTTATACCAGTATCGCCCTGAACTATCGCCGGTATAGAACGCTACATCTCCAACAACCCAGCTGTAAGTATTGAAGCAGCATTCGACGCCTCGATACTTGTACACCTGGTCGCTTGTCGAATACGTCGACGTTTGGCTATATGGCGTAGTCTGAGCATACGTCGCGCTCGAACTGGAGACGCTGTCCAACACGCCGACATAAGTGCTTCCACTCGTCGTACTGCTTCTTCCGTAGTTGCCATATTGATTGTTGAAGAACCTTTGGCTATTTCTTGAAGCGAACTCGATGAGGAACAGCACGACATTGACGTCGTACATGCACTTTCTAAGAGTAATCAACGGAGCAAGGGTAAGGCCGTCTTCGTTTCCGACATAAGCGCATTTCGAGTAATGGCCGGCGCTATTGTAGTCGTGTGAATACAATACCTGTCTTCCACGCTGTGCACCATACCACGTTCCGCTTGACGTGTTCAGCTGAGAGAACGGGTACACGGACTGATAGATATACTCAGGAATGGTTCCGTCGAAGTTGGTGACCATCGGAGAGAAGCCATCCTTTGCGCCAGTCGCCACTTCCCACGTCTGCCCATCATCGTCCGTATGGTCAGTGATTTTGACGTAGAAGTTCTTTCTCTTGACGAACGGGGCAGTGATTGCCTCACCGCTTGTGGCGTCTACGAGTGCCGTACCGCTGGAGTCCCTCATCTTTAGATTGACAATCTCGAACTGGAACGGAGCCTTGTCATCGAACCAGTTGGACGCCTTACTGCTTTCGCCGTAATAGCCTATACCGACTTGATCGTTCGTGACACCATCGCAGGCGTCGATTCTCGTTCCGTCAAGCGCATTGCCCGCAAAGGACACGCCATAGACCATGATGCCTCTAGAGAAAGTCACCTCGCTTGAGAATGTGGAATTGGTTGTGGCAGTGCCGTCTCCTAAGGCTTTGACCTTGAAGCGATATTCTGTCTTATCCTCGGCGGATATTCCGCTTCCGATATCAAGCGTCATCTCAGTGGTGCTTTCAGCGATTGTGACGGATACGCCTGTATCCTGATTCGTACGCACGACCATATAGCCAGTGGCACCCGTAACGGCATTCCAGGTGAGATTTTCACCTGAAATCTTTGCTGTAGGCGGTGTAAGCGGCTGCAATGTGGTGGTATCGATAGAGATTGTCAACACACCTCTATCGGTCATCGAGAACGTCCCATCGTAGCACGAGTAAGTGTAACTATTCGTTGCTTCGCCATTCGTCTTGACGACGATTTCAGGATTGAGGTATCGACCTGAGTCGGAAGAGGTGAACGTACAGGATAACGTTTCTCCGTAATGGATGTATCCTGATTTGGAGATGGAACACGTGATATAACTATCGGTCGTGATAGTATACGTATTCTTCTCCCAGTTGACTGCGTTCGACTTATCGCTTTCAAGGACATTCGTTCCTGTTACGGCAACACTCAATTCATACAGCGTATTCAGGCTGAGGAAATCGGTCAATGTGACTGAAGACGGAAGAGTGGAATAACTCTTCACGATTGTTTCACCATTGTAGATATTGATGCCCGTATCGAAGTCGCCGTTTGATGCTGGATACGTAATCGTAAGAACATCCTTATTCGAGGAGCTGACAGCGATAGTCGGCGCATTCAATTTTGGCTGGTCGCCTCCGCCGCTTCCTGCGACATCGACGACTGCGCTTGCGTAATTCGTGACATCGTACGTGCCGTTCTCGGTGATATTCTTCGTGCCTGTCGGCTCGATGCCCGTGGTGATGGATTTGATCTTTCCAGCCATCGCATCAGGCTTCATCTTTGCCGTGCTGCCATCCTTTTCACGGATGGCATTGGCTATGTCTGTGAATACTTCAGTGAATTTATCTGACATGATTAGTACTCCTTATCAGCTGTATTTTCGAGTGCGGCAACGCGGGCAACCAGCGTATCGAAATCATCCTTCAGCACGAATCTTGAATTATATTTCTCGCTCAATGCGGAAGCATCGAACCAAGATGGCTTTGTCGTTGAATAGAAATTATCCGATGTTCCGACATATCCTTCGAACATCAGGTTCTTTGTGGAATATACGACGACATACCCGCCAGATACGGAATCATTGACCATCTTGCCGTCTCTATGGTCTGTGATATAGACATCAGCGTATTTCTGATCAATCTTATGCTTATGGATTCTCAGCTCCATTTCGACAGCATTGAGGGCATAGCTTAGCGTTCCGCTTTCGTCATATATGGCAGCCCACTTCTGTGTGGGAGTCTCATTATTTCCGCCGACGAACATATCGACAAATGGAAAAGAAGTATTGCTCAGATCTATGACAAAGAATGTTCCATCATCCCCTCCGCATGTAGAGAACCATCTCGGAGTGATTCCGCATGTCGAGCTGAACGTTGAGTATTCCGGTGATTGCGTGCTTTGATAGATGTTCGGAACAGTTATATCCTTGCTGAAAGTCTTCTCGCCTTCGATCGCCTGATCATCGGCAAGAGTGACGGTCTTTACGAATTGCGTATCAGCATAGCTCTTTGCTGAGGCAAGGGTATCCGTATCGCCGGCTTCACGCTTGCTCGCCTCGGAATTGACGAGAGTCTTGATGGCACTATCAGCATCCTGTCTTGCGATGATCTCATTATTGAGATTTGTCGTCAGTGTGGATTCGGCAGCCTTGGCTCTGGTTGTCTCTTTGTCTGTATATGCTTCAGAGGCTGTGAGAGTGTCGGAATCGCCCGTCTTGCGTGCAGAAATCTCGTCTGTGATGGATTTGACCTGAGAATCATCCGCGGCTTTCCTGTCAGCAGCTTCGGTGGCAAGACTGTTCGTAAGAGCTGTATCGGCTGCTGTGCGCTTCGTCTCTTCGCTGGAAATCAGTGCCTCTGTCGCGGCAATCTTGGAATCGATAACGGTCTTTGTATAGTAATTGTCGAGATTGAGTGTGGTATCGCCAAGATCGATGTACATGCCTTCTTCCCAGATGTGCTGCGTGTGAATATTGCTCTCACCTTTCTTGACAAGATATATGATGCCTTCCTCGCCAGTCTCCGGCAATTCGGAAACAATTGAAAAGGTGTTCTTCTTGACGGTGGCAACAATATCGTCGACAGTCTTCTTTGTATAATAGTTTATTGCGACATTCGTTTTGATGTCGTTCATCTCAAGCGTGGCGTCAGTGATATGCTGATTGAGCTTCTCGGATGTATCCTTAATCTGCGAATTGATGTCCGGCAGCTTGATGTCACCAGAGATGATTTTCAGTTCATCATCGGTAAGGCTGATGATATCGCCGTAAAACAGATCGCGATGTATTCTTATAGGCATGGATTCTTCTCCCCCTTATATATGATTATTATATGTTATTTTATATAAAACGTAAAAAATGAAGAAGTTTTGATTTTGATCTGGACAATCCACCCATCATATGATATCATTAACCAAAATATTGCGAAAGGGCTTACAATTGTATGAGAAAGTATGAGAATATCCATGAAGAGATCAAAGATGAATTCAGTGAGACGGTCGATGATTTGATGACCTCTTACGGCAAATCCGTAGATGACGCGAATTTGATTGTATCCACTGTCATCATCAACGTTATGAAGAAACTGCAGATTGATTCCAAGGAACTCGGGTTCCTTGATTTTTATAAAAAGCATATACACAATCTTGAGGTGCTGTATCATTCCGATTTCACGGTATCCCAGATCGAAAAAATCATCAGTGAATCGCCGATATCCGATGATGAGAAGAAAATCGCAAGAAAACTTTACGTCGAAGCAAAGACATACAACACGACTGCCGGAGAATGCTATATATCCGAACCGAGGACTGTCGCAAGCAAGAAGGAGAAAATCAGCAGCTCACTGCGGAAGACTGCAGTCAGAATGACAAAGATACAGGGCAATTGACATCAGATTGACCTTTTTTTACGTTTAAATTGACATCGTCCTTCATGTATCATAATGGTGCAAGAAAGGAGACGGAGACATGCAGCCTAATTATTACGGGTATCCCCAGCCGACGATGTCAATCGACAAGGTGTCTGATCTTGAGGAGGCGAAGAAGTATCAGGTGTTCCCTGGCGGAACAATCTATCTTCTTGACCAGAACGAGCCGTACATATACGTAAAGACATCCGATGTGAACGGGCGGACGTCGCTGAGGGCTTTCTCCCTGATGGAAATCGATGTCACGAAGATACAGGATTCGAAATACATCACACGCGATGATTTCGACATGTTCAAGCGTGACATACTCAACTCCATCAACGCAATGAAAGGAGGATCGGCAAATGAATCCACTATTGGAAAAGATAAGTAACGTCGGCAACGAACAGGCTGGCAGAATCTCAAAGATTGCGTCCACTGTACGTACGATGAAGGATCCGATGTCGAATCCCCAGCTTCAGACCATGCTCTCCCTATACAACGGCGACGCCAAGACCGCATTTTATTCACTATGCCGCCAGTATGGCGTCGATCCGGAAATAATCCTTTCGCAGCTAAGATGACATTCGTTCATGTGACGGCGCGCAACACAGAATGATGTTATAGAATAACGGAGGATATTTTATGTCAGATATGACCCCTGCTGATATTTCAGCATTGACTGGACGGGACAATTTGGGATTCGGAAACGGCGGCATGTGGATATTCGCATTGCTCATTCTTCTCATGCTCGGAAACGGAAATCTCTTCGGACGCGGAATGATGCCGCAGCAGAAGGATGCCGCAACTCAGAGCGATGTCGTATACACATCCGCGTTCAATCAGCTTCAGGACGAGAACACGGCAATCAGATCGGATGTTCAGCGTACAGCCTATGAAACGATGGCTGTCGCAAAGGATGTTGCATACAACAACCTTTCAGAGCTCAGAGACATTCAGTCGCAGGTCGCAAGCGGATTCGCCAACCAGCAGAAGTGCTGCTGCGAGACGCTCCGTGCCGTCGACAGCGTCAATTACAACGGAGCATTGAATACGGCAGCGATTCAGAAGACGATCATCGAGGAAGCACAGAAGAGCAGAGATCTGATCTCTACGAACAGAATGGCCGACATGCAGGCAAGAATCAGCCAGCTTGAATTGGCACAGGCGACACAGGGTGTCGTGAGATATCCGAATGCCTGGACGTATAGCGCGGGCACATCGCCGTTCTGCAGCGGAAACGTCAATTTCTAATCGAGGCGAACGATTATGGCCAGCGTATTATATCTAGTCAACAATACCACACAGACCGTTCTTGCAAACGGAACGATCTTGCCAGGAACGACAATTCATAGGAATTGCCAGTCACAGGCCTCGCTCAGCGGAAATGCGATAAACATCATCGGTTCGGGATACTTCAATGTCGATGTGTCCGTCACATTCACTGGATCGGCGGCAGGCGACGTCAGCGTACAGCTATATAAGGATGGTACGGCCATTCCTGGGGCGGCCGGAACGCAGACCATCACTACAGCATCAACGGAATACCGGACGATATCATTCAACGTCGAGGTGCTGAAGCCATGTTCATGCAATTCGCTGATGACGCTCACCCTGGTGAATTCCGGAATCGAGGCTACGTATACGAACGTGGCAATCAGAGTAAAGAGGGATGCCTGATATGGAAGCCCTGAAATGTCTGATTGAATCGATGGAAAAGGAATTGTGTGCGGCGAAATGCTATTACATGAAATCCATCCATCATAAGGACTCGATGCAGCAGATATCCAATACGTACAGTGAAATTGCATCGCAAGAACTTGAGCACTTCACGAAATTCTATTCTGCGGCGAATACGTACATCAGCCGAAAGAAATCGGAAGGTGCAGATATGTCTGTCACCGATGCCATATGGGAATACGAGCACACAAAGCTTCTTGACGAATACAATGAACTGAAGTACAAGATTTCCAAGGTAAACATCTAGTCTTCATCAGTCGGAGGATTTGCCTCCGACTTTTTCTGTTGACGGAGTTCGCTTCGCAAATATATAATAGATATACATTTCATTGTTCCATTTTATTTTCACGATCCTAGAGGTATCGCAACATTCTTGTTGACATTTGGTTAATCAGACGTTAGAATTAACATCATAGGGAGAAAGAAAATGGCACGAACTAAAAAGAATTCCGTCCCAGTCAATGAGCCAAAGACAGAGGAAGAGATTGCTCAGGCTACGAAGGATACCCAGCTTATGAATCTATCCTACGATCAGTGGGATGAGATATTGAGGGATATGGTCTCCGTTTATAAAATTGACAGTTCGCAGTATCTTGCGAAGCGATATGATCATATTGAATATAGATTGGTTCCAAAGGAGGAGGCTGGTAAGATTTTGGTTGAGAATGCCAACTTCATTCTTAAGAACTATTTTTTTCATGTTCATTCCGATGAAGTGTATGACAGAATCAACGACATAACGAAGAGGTACGAGAAGGATCCGGCGTCTTACATCAAGAACTACGACTACAAAAGCTTTAAGCCCGGAGGAAATGAGAAGTTCCATCTGTATGACATATCATCAAGCTGTGTTGCATTCAACAATGGTGTGTTTGATTTCAAAAAGAATGATTGGCTTTTTAAGTACTCTGTAGAGACCGTTGAGGTGTTGAATCAGAGAATCATCAAATATAACGACAATAGGTATGTGGTGTACTGGTTCTTCAACATCAATTTCGAGCCATATCCATTTTCTATCTATGATATGACGATAGACGATTTCAGACAGCTCGTAAGAGACACGTATAAAGATGATGAAGTCCCAATGTTCAAGAACAATCTATGTTTCGGATTGGTGTGGAATATGTCTCATGATGCTGATGGAAAGTTTTCAAATGAAATGTTCATGCATTTATGCATGATTATGGGATATATGATTTATCAGCCGTTTGCCGATAAGTTCATCATGCTGATTGGTAATGGCCAGAATGGTAAGAACTCGCTTTTCGATTCATGCCTGAAAGGGTGCATCATGCCTCAGCCATCCGGCGTATCATTGGACTCGATTGAGGAAGACCAGTTTGTCACGGAATCATTAATAAATAAATATCAAAACCTTTATCTGGAATCGGATGCAAAGGAGTATCTTACGGATACAAACCTGAAGAATATTACTGGTTCCCAGTATCAGACCATCAACCAGAAAGGTGTTTCCAAGTATGACGCCATCATCAACTGTAAGCACATGTTCTCCGCGAACAACAGGGATATGGTCAAATTCGCCGACTCGACGCATGGCTTCGAGCGAAGAATCAACATGTTCGAGCTGTATTATCAGTGGGATGCGCATGGTGACTATATGAAGTCAGGCGACCAGGATTGGTATGAGACGCGTTTCTCAAGCGATCTGCATGAAATCACTGATAATCCATGGAACATAATCATGTACGTATATCTTGCGATGTATGGCATAAAAGAGGCGACGGCTGATTTCACAAAGCAGTTTGATTTTGGAACACACAACGATTGGGATGCCAAACAGTATCTCAACTTCTCTACAACCATTCTCGAAAGAATCAACTCCAATCTCACTTATGACAACATCTATGATTGGATTAAGACGATTCAGGGGTATCAGAAGAATCGTTCCACAATCGAGAAATCCATATTATGCAACAAGGAATCCATCTTCAAGTTTGCCGGATATCAGACATCATCCTATTTCGGACATGGGTTGTATAGTGAGTTCTTCAATGATTTAGGCGATTCATCCTACAATTCGACTGGTGAATATGAGACAAACGATTTGTTCAATGCGTATTACAACCCAAGCAATGAGATTCTTCTGTCCGTGAAATGTCTGAAAGCCGTCATTCATGAACTTATGGATGACTCGAAATTCATTGATGAACTGAAGAAAATCTATGGGGCGAAGTCAGTCAGGAAGGAAAAGAATGGCATGTATTATATTGGAATCACGGTGAATCCGAATAACCGTGGAATCATTGTCAATGGAAACAAGCATTAGAAAGGAGAATACACTATGATTGTTTTGAAGCTGATTTACTCAAAAGATACGTATTGCGGTGAATTCGAGTACGACATGGATAGCTGGCTTCCAACAAGAGTCAGAAATATGAAGCGTGCCAAGCGATTCACGGATGCGAAAGATGCGTACCATGAGTTCGTTGATCATGGATGCCTCGAGTACCTGAAGCTGTACGATGTTATTGTGTGTGATGATGAAAACTGATTAAACTCACGGATATGATACAATAATAATGTATATAGAGTGAGGTTTACTATGATTAGAAAAATCAACACAATCGATGATATGGATGAAGATACTCCGCTTGAGGAACCGGATTCTGAACTGCTGGAGGAAATCAAGAGATATTCCGATGATAAGCTTCAATCCGAATATGTGAAGTGTGGAAAGGAAGATTTGAATTCCGAACGCTTCGCATTGATTCAACAGGAACTTTTCGATCGTGGAATCTTTTCTGCGGAAGATGATGAAGATGAAAAGACGGATGATGAAGATACCAATGACGATGATGAATCAATTGATGAATCGTCTGAAGATGAATCCGATGAATCATCAGATGATGATAAAGACCATAGCGTTGAAATAATGGATTCAGTCGGACTTATCTCGAACTTCGAGGCAAATGAATTGCCGGATGGTGTCACTACACTCATCGAAGTCAGATCAAGGCTTGACGGCGGTTATAGATGCTACGTATCTGAACGTGACAAGAGACGCGCCGAATATAGAACGCTTTCCAGAAACGAACTGGTCGATTTGATCAATTCCGATGATGCAATGGTTCAATTCTATACATCTGAACAGATGAATCGGTTCATGTCTGGCAAGGATTTGGATGCAAAAGAGCTGAGCAACATGGATACAAAGAATTCAATACTTCTGTTTACAAGCGTGTCGCCAAACACTCTGATATCGACGATGCGGGCACATTACGACATCCTGAATGAAGCCGGATTGTTTAATTCATGCGAAGTCCTGGACGCCAAGGATTACCCGTTTGTGAAATGGGGATGGAAACAGCCGAAATCAGTCGTCAAATTCAATTTCGGTGTATCGCATGAATACGCAGAGAATCTGAAAGAATTTTTTGAAGATCAATTCGGTCGTCTGTTCAAATCTGAGATTCTTGACTTCAGCCAGCTAAAACAGGCTTAAACCAAAGTGTATTTCAAAGTTCCATTTAAACTTTAGTTTAATGGAACTTTTTTATTTGCATTTGTATAATAATCTAAATATAATAAATACGTATAGCATATGTTCAAATGGCAAACAGTTAAAGGTATGAGCGCACAGTACAACGATAAATTGGACTATTCAAAGATTGAATATGCTCCGACACCAACCGGCGAAGAATTGATGAATATGAATAAGGATGATCCTATGTATTCATTGGAAGTGGATCCGACCGGGAAACTTCACATGGATGATGATACGAAGGAATTTGTCAGATTATATTGCGAATACAAGAATTTGGCCGTCGTCGCAAATCTACTGGGAATTGATCCTGATTCGGCAAAAATGTATATGAATGACATGTACGTAATGCAGGAAATACGTAGAATCAATAAAGCCCAATATCGTATGCGTATCGCAACGAAGATGATGTCCCTGGATGAAATTGGTGGATATCTTACGACGATGATTGCCGATGATGTCCCGATCGGCGATCAGGTTGGAATCAAAGAAAAAATGAATGCCGCCCGAATGATCATCGACATCAATAAACTTAAGCAGGAATCGATGTCGAACCATGAAGTGATTGAAGCACTGCCGGTTGAAAATCTTACAGAAAAATTATCAAAGCTTACAGCAAATGAAATCAAGGCTCTTATCTATAAAGAAACAAGTCAGACAAAAATCAATGAAACCATGGCCAAGAAAAATGTGCTTATTGAAAAAATAGACCCGGCAAGAAGCAAATTGACTCCTGAGGAACGCGCCGTACTGGAAACATTATCCATTGAGGAATTGGACAACCTTGTCATGAGCAACAAGGCTCCATCAGACAAATTCAAGGAATTGCTCAAGGAAAAGAAGCAGATGGATCTCGCAGAGAAGCAGCGTCAGGCCGATTTGAATCTCGGCACGACAATGAAGTCGTTGAAAGATGCCGTTGAAAACGAAAATAAATAGTGAGGTCATATGGAACTTCGTGAATTGAATAGTTATTTGAAGTCATTGATGTGCAACAGATTCGTTATGACAAAATGCAGTATTGGAGAAGACAGCAGCCACTTCAATTTCATCGACAAGCATTCTGACAAACTTATTCATATCATCTTTCTTCCAATCTATGATAAATGCTTCCTATGGGTGACATCGAGAATATATATTGATGGAATAACAGTCTACGACACTATCGAGACCAAAAGTATGACGACATTGAAAAAGAAGCTCAAGGAATTTGGAATGTATCCCCACCTAGAGATTACGTCACTGAATATATAAATTTCACCCCTAAAAGTCACGGTTGACATTTAGGGGTATTTTTATTATCATATAATACGATATATCGAGAATTGGTGCAGGTTGGTTACCACGCTTGTTTTGGGAACAAGAGATCGCTGGTTCGAATCCAGCATTCTCGACCATTGAAAGGATTTTGCATCATATGAAGGCTATTGCTTTGACATTGAATGGAAACCAGCTCGACAACGCAGAGATGTACATAAACTCGTTTATCCAAGGCGAGGATGTTGTGACAAGCGTTCCATTGACATACATGAATCAGGATGGTACGACAAAAATCAAATTCGTATTCATCGTGAGAGAAAAAGAAAATGGCAGCAACGTTATATCCAAGTGAATCGGAAATGCGCGGATACCTCATCAACGAATATTCAATCATCATACGATGGTGTAGGGAACATGCCATAGTCGTCGAAAACCTATCAAAATACAGTTCCGTCGATCCACCCTTCACTCAGGATGAACTGAATGATGCCGAGGATATAAAGAATGATCTGATCGGCATTGCGGATAGGATAGAAGAATTGATTGAATATATGGGAGGTAGAAAGCCATGATAAAAAAAGTAAAGAACATGCAGGCGTTTGACAAAGTCGGAGTTTCATTGGATGAATACATCGAATGGTGCAGACTCAACAACATTCCGTACAACAAGTCCGACTCGAAGAAACGATTCTTTGATGAACTCCGAAAAGGAAGCATCAGTGTTGAAAATTCAAAAATCATAAAGAAAGGCGAATAATCATGACGTATAGTATTGAAATTTATATCAAGAAGCATCGTAAGCCGTTTGTAAAAACGATTGTCGATTCTGATGAGATGAAGGGAATTGTCGCCATTCTTGAAGACAAGGACTCGATTTTCCTCAATCTCGGTTCTGTTGTAATCAACAAGGATATCATTACATATATCAAAATTGACAAAGTCGAGGCGAAATTATGACGTTTACGGCATTCACGACAAATGGATGGATTGATTCAACACATAAATATGTCATCGTCGCAAATCCAGATGCGAAGACATTTGAGACGAGATATTATGAGAATGGGTACAGTTTGTCGGATGCCTTATTGAATAAAGAGCAGCGATATATTGTTATCGGAAAAGATTTGACGGATGACAGCGATGCAATTAAGGCTGCTGAGGCTCATATGAATCCGATTCAGGAAATCAAATTGGGAGACAGTGAGAGTAAGGTGATGACAAAGATGGAAAAGCTTATGTGTGACATTGCCCATATGATTCTTGATGCTCTTGAGAAATAAAAAACAATCACCCTATTGAGGGTGATTGTTTTTATTAGATCTTATTTTCAATATCAAGTTTTCTACGCATGTAATCCGTTTTAGAAGCTTCTTGGTGATTTAATGAATCTGCTTCATTGGAGAATTCAGCCTTTCCGACGAGCTTGAATTTCACTTGATCAACGCTTGTGATTCTATTCGGATCCGATGGAGTCATGATGATGTCATTTATACGTATATTTATATGCGGAATTTTTGCACCTAAATATTTTCTATTTTGGTTCATGATAATTTTTTTGCATCCGTTTATTAATGCAACCGCACATTTATATGGAGAATCATAAGTCTCGACTATATCATCTTTATTAGGATCATCGTTTGGCACACTTAACGAAACACCATACTTGCTCATCCATTTAGCCAAGGAATAAATGGATTTTGTTGAGTCGAATTGGAATGCCGATGCGGTTTCGTCAATTGATGAATTTTCAACGCCACCATAATCAAATAAGAATGGTATGATTGAAATATTATGTGATTGAGTTCTTTCTAATAATCTTAATATTGGCTGATTTTTTTCAACGATTTCATCAAGCTCATTACCATCTCTATCTTTTTTATGCATCTTCACTTTTCTGGTTTCAATTATGCCAGGCAGATAGTGTGATGATTTATAAACATTGATTTCATCTTGTGATGCTGGTTTTGAGGTGGCGTAGCTTGAAATTCCAAAGTCAGTATCGTAATTCTCCTTTAAAGAATCAGGATATTTTTTACGGAACTCATTTAATTTGTTATTGAAATTTTCTTTGTTCTTTTTTAAGAAGTTAAGATTGAAACCTAATGCCTCAGATAATTCATTTAATATTGAATCATCGGAGTTATTTGATCTGAATTGATTGCAGGTCTCTTTGATTATATGAATCATATCTGAACCGTAGCATTTGTTTTTTAATATTGACGTAAGATCAAAGCCATAAGTTTCAGCGGATTTGGCAAATGATTCAGATAATTTTGACTTAAGAACAGCTTTCAATTTATCATAAACCATATTGCTATAAGCTTTTGTGCTTTTTGATGTGTCTGGCACAATCTTGTCGACAATATCTTTGATTTCTGTTGAAATATAAAATAATTTAGTGTTGTTTTTGGTATTTACAGGTAGATATGACTTAAGCAACTGTCGACCTAAGAGCTTATCACAGGTTTTGCTCACAATATCTTTCGTCATCCCAATCATTGTGTCATATGTGTTAATTAATTCTTGAGCGGATTTCGGATTTTTATATTCGCTATCATTATTGTTAGAGCCGAATATAGAACTCTGTTCACGCATGTAATCACGTTGTTCAGAAGTAAGTTCTTCATTATTGATATGATCTAAAGCTTTATACCAAGTATTTTGTATTTTTGCCAATAAACCATCATCAAATCGTAAATAACACGGCATTACTGTATCAACCGTTATATTTTCACTTAAATCACTTGAATTCAGTGACGATAACATTTTATCATTCTTTTCCAATGTTGATTTTTCAAAATTGAATTTTTTATCGGTTTCAATGCGAGATGCAACTTGAGTATTTGCGATTCTATCTTTGAATTTGTTTAAAATTTGATCGATGAAGAAATTGATGACAAAATTTAATGCAATTTTATTTGGCATTTTGCCATTCTGAGTGATGTAGCGTTTGATCAAATGAACGGTTAATGAATTGGCATTCCAAAATGAATCCTGAGATAATGATATAATAAACGATTCAGAATCAAACAATGGCGCAAAATCAATTGAAGCCAATATTTTGCTTGAATTGATTGATGTGAGCATAGCATTCAAGCATGAACGAATCGCTGTTTTGAAATTTTCAACATAATCTTTTTCTACATCCGATCCTAATGAGTAGGCTTTTGATCTCATATTCTTGATTCGATCTGAATCATAATTGTTATCACCAGGATTTGATTGATGGCCATGAATCAACATATAAGATCCCATGTTTTCAAGTTTTCCAACCTGCCCGACCTGCGTCAATAACTTAGGATCAATTGAATTTGGCATATCATCTGCTGTTAAAATTGTCTCATCATCAGCATCATCAACTATTTTGTAACTGTTGATGAATTTTAATATTCTAGTTAAAAATTCATTGATGGTTGTGCCATTGTCATCAGATAACGCATCATTCAAATTATCAATTCTGATGTAGTGTGATTTATTAGATGACCAGGTCTGATATATTATCAATTTATATGTGAATGCCAAATCATTACCGTTTTTATATAATGATTTTGATAATAACGACGAATCCAGGTCAGGATCATCAAGCCTAGCTAAGAATGATCTGGCTGGCTGTTTGTTTGTCTTTTTATCGCGTAAATAATCATTTAATTCAGATATGTATGAATTCAATGGCGTGTCAAAAAATTCATCATTGAAATTTCGAATGAATATATTTGCTGCATTGTTATAATGGTGTGCCAAAGTATTTAAGTTTTCCATGCTATATCCATTGAAATTATATAATGCTGGCAAAGCATCATGTAAATAAATAGAATCACTCAATTCCTTACGTCGCTTTAATGCCGCCGCATCATATTTATTACCATATTTTCTATATTTATATATGGCTTTAGCTCTAATGCTTGGATTCTTTATTGTAGCCAATTCATTAAATGG
>CAVCXB010000002.1:0-97539 GCA_963605535.1 Wujia chipingensis | reverse complement strand
AATTATGGGGTGGACGCTTCACCAAAGAGACAAATGAACTTGTAAACCGTTTTAACGCATCTCTTCCGTTTGACTGCCGCTTTTACGCACAGGATATCCGCGGCAGCATCGCTCATGTAACGATGCTTGCAAAGTCCGGCATCTTAACAAATGAGGAGCGCGATCAGATTATCGGTGGATTAAAGAGCATTCTTGCAGATATCGACAATGGCACACTGACCTTTGACGACGGCAGCGAGGATATCCACAGCTTCGTAGAGGCACACTTAATTGAGCGCATCGGCGATACTGGAAAGAAGCTTCATACCGGACGAAGCAGAAATGATCAGGTTGCACTGGATATGAAACTCTACACCAGAGATGAACTTGATGAAACCGATGGTCTGTTAAAAATACTCCTTGAGGAGTTGCTGACTGTTATGAAGGACAATCTGGATACTTTTATGCCAGGTTTCACTCATCTGCAGAAGGCACAGCCGATCACACTTGCGCACCACTTTGGCGCTTACTTTGAGATGTTCCTCCGTGACCGCAGCCGTCTGGCTGACATCCGCCGCCGCATGAATACCTGCCCGCTCGGTGCAGGCGCCCTTGCCGGAACCACTTATCCGCTGGATCGTGAGTATACTGCTTCTCTTCTGGATTTTGACTGTGCAACCGTTAACAGCATGGATTCCGTTTCCGACCGCGATTATCTGATCGAATACCTGGATGCCTTGGCAATCATCATGATGCATCTGTCCCGCTTCTGCGAGGAGATCATCACCTGGAACACAAATGAGTATCAGTTCGTTGACATTGACGATTCCTACAGCACTGGCTCTAGCATCATGCCGCAGAAGAAAAACCCGGATATCGCTGAGCTGATCCGTGGAAAGACAGGACGTGTCTATGGTGCGCTCACCTCTCTTCTGACCACTATGAAGGGGCTTCCGCTTGCCTACAATAAAGACATGCAGGAAGATAAGGAAATGGCCTTTGATGCCTTTGATACCGTTAAGGGCTGCATTAGCTTGTTCACTGGCATGATCTCTTCTATGACCTTCCGCAAGGATCGTATGGAGGCCAGCGCAAAGAATGGCTTCACCAATGCAACCGATGCTGCTGACTATCTGGTAAACCACGGTGTTGCATTCCGTGACGCACACGGCATTGTCGGACAGCTCGTTCTGATGTGCATTGACAAGAACTGCTCCCTTGATGAACTTTCTCTGGACGATTACCGCTCTATCAGCCCAGTATTCGATGAGGATATCTATGAGGCCATCAGCATGAAGACTTGCGTAGAGAAGCGCCTGACAAAGGGTGCTCCAAGCCGTACTTCTATGGAAGCACAGATTGTGTTCTGCGAGGACTATCTGAAGAATAATTGATCGAATAATTGATCTGCTTGAAGTGTTAAAAAATACTTTCTCAATAAAAAAAATCCGATAACAAATAACAAGAAACAAGAACCGATATTATACAAGAAGCCATGGGGGATTTGATGATATACCCCATGGCTTCTTGCTTTATAACTTTCTTATCTCATTTTAGGAATCTGGCGCGGGAATCCTCTGGCATTCAATGGCCGAGTAGTTCACCATAACGATTCTTCTTTATTCTTCTGGGAAGCATACAGCTGTCGCATAGACATCCAGATACTGTGTTCCCGCTGCGGTTATTAGATTCAGCGGTGTGATGCGGCACTGGTACACATCCTCTTTGCTCACGCCATCCTCTGCCAGACAAGTTGTAAAATTATGTAAAATCATATCTTGTCCGTCTTCCTGACCAATATACATTACAACGTGGCCTTTCATTACAAGAAGCGTTCCCGGTTTCATCGAATGAATCTGTTCAAGCTTTTCTTCCTGTGTCATGCCTTCTAACGATACAATCTCGGTTCCCGTCTGCGCCAACTCACTCGTATTTCTCGGAAGGATAATGCCAAAGCAGCGATAAATGGAATTCATTGTTGAGGAGCAGTCCATATCACCATTGGAGTCACCCCATCCATAGGCAGTGCCAATTAGCTTTCTTGCCTGATCCAATACATTCGCCTCTGTCAGTTCTAGGTATCCAAACTGAATACCTTCCTGTGTGGTCTGAACCTCTTTTACTGTCAGCAATCCATTTTCATCTGTCTGCGGAATGGATACCGTCAATGTTCCATCCTCATCCACGCTTGCCGGAAGCGCGGTGCCCATGCGAAGCGCTGTATCCGAAAGCGTAAGTGTTGCATCCGTCACCACTGCACGGTCTTCTGTCTGCCAAGCCTGTAACTCATCCAACGTACAGAATGCGATTCGACTTGTCTCAACCCATCCTCTATAATTTGTCGCCTGCACAAAGCTCCAGACGCCATCTGCCGTCTGGTGAACAACTGCAACTGGCTCTCCTGTTAGCAGCATACTTTCCTGAATGTAGTCAAATGCATTGGCATCAAGCGACTTGGCCGCCTTTCTCCATGTTGGAAATGCGCGTACTGCCGCGTTTTGTGTGATCACGCCATAGGAAATTGAAATTGGATCTGAGATTCCATCCAGATTTCGCCTGGAAAGAATCTCATCCGTCTCTGCCTGTGTCACCTCTGCGTCATCCAGATACGACCATTCACCGTAGGTATAGCTCTCGATCCATGCACACACCTCATCGGCTGTAACCGTCTCAAGTGTCGTCACGTCGGTAACACCGGACGCTGGATTTGCCATCGTTGCCTTATTAATCTGCTGATACAACTCGGATGCCTCCTGATTTTCATTTTCGTCTACACCCTGCGCCGATTCTTCGTCTGCCGCTGAGCTGTCCTCTGAGGTATCGTTGTTCTGCTTATCCTTTTCCTGTGCATCTGTCGAATTGTTTTCTTTCTTTGAATCGCTTGCTGTATCTGAGTTTGCTGCATCTGCACTTGCTGTTTCATCTGCATCCGTTTCATCTGCGGTCAGTGTCTGACTTTCTGATGAGGCAGCTGATGGCTTTGCCGCAAGTACCTCTGCCTTTTTTTGCAGTTCCATATTATTGACGGCATCAACAATACCAAGACCGTGTCCACTCTTTGATTCCCGGTGAATACTTCCCAGAACAGCCCATGATAAAACGCCGCCTAACAATACGGTACAGGCTGACATTCCGATAATAAGAGGCTTTAGTCCAAGGCCTCTTCTTTTCTTTTCCTGTTGTTCCTTCTGTCTTCTCTTCAATCTCCTTCGCCTCCAGTCTACAGAACCTATATATGCATTCATTTCTATCTGTATTATCGCTAGCATCTCTAACAAGCGCTAACGATTTGTTTTCATTTTCCTGCAATTATAATAGCATTTTTCCCCTTTGATGTGTTTTAAGGATTTCTTACGATTTGCAGAAGTTTTTGTGAAAAGACACTCTTATTGTTTTTGCTTTTGTATTTATAGTATTTGTTTCATTTTAAGTGATACTATCAGTTTCTTTACCAGATTCTTTGCAATTTATAGTATAGAAATTAGTCATCTTGATATCTTAAAGAATAGATCTTAACTCATAGATCCGAAGAACTATGCCTGAAAAACTAGATTTTAACGCATGGATAAAAAAGATGAAAAAAGGGAAGAAACACAAGAAAAGGAAGAGAAACGATCATGTCTGAGATTACGGTAACCGTCGGAAAACGAATCCGAAAAGCAAGAAAAGCAAAACATCTGACGATGGAACAGCTTGCAGAACGCTGCGAACTTCATCCAGCCTACATCGGTCAACTGGAGCGTGGTGAAAAGAATGCCTCTTTGGCTACCATTGAAAAGATCGCCTGTGCTCTTGAACTTTCACTTGCAGAATTGCTCTCCAACAGCGATACCGTCACTGGAACTGCAAAAAATATCCCAGCGGACTGTCGCAATATCATCTGCACACTTCCACCTCAGTCACATGAAAAGATCTATATGTTGCTTAAACAGATTATCAATCTGGATCGGTAAGCATTTTTCTCGAACAACAAGATAATTACTACTTACGTGTCATTCAAAGCATTTACTTGAATGACACGTAAGCGGCAGAAAAACACAAATTCACAAGGAGAACGAAGTATGTCTGATATTGCTGAAGCGGTAGGAAAACGAATCTACGCGATCCGTGTCTCAAAGCATATGAGCCGCGACACCCTCGCCGAACGTTCCGGGCTTCATCCCACCTATATTGGCCAATTAGAACGCGGTGAAAAGAATGCGACACTGACGACTCTTGAAAGTGTATCGGTTGCACTCAACGTACCACTTGAACGCTTTGTTGAATATATCACCCCAGGAAAAGCAGGCGAAGAAACCACTGCCAACCAGTGTTATAACCTGATCTTAGAGCAGACGCCACGCACACAGAAGCGTCTGTTTGCCATTGTACAAGACCTTGCCGCACTATATAAAATGAAATAAAACAAGCAAGCCATGGGGGCCCATGGCTTGCTTGTTTTATTTCTTTGCGCGGTTGAAATACCACAATGGCAATCCGATGCAGCAGATTCCACCGAAAATATTTCCAAGTGTTACTGGAAGCAAATTCTTGAATAAGAAGCTGCCCCAGCTCAACTGTGCTAACTGTGCCTCGGTGTAACCGTACAGTTCCATTGCCTTGTTTACATAATCTGGATTCATCTTGCAGAACAGACCTGCTGTTATGTAATACATGTTTGCAACGCAGTGCTCAAAACCAGCAGTAACAAACAGCATAATAACGAAGAAAGATACGAGCAGCTTACCGCTGATATCCTTTGCACAGATTGCCATCAAGACGGCTGCACATACCAGAATATTACACAGAATACCGGAAGTAAATGCCTTGCCAAATGGCAGCGTTGCCTTTCCATATGCGACCTTAATTGTGTAAGCGCCAAGTCCACCTGCTGAATAATCCAGCTGACCACTGAAATAAATCAGTGCGGTAAAAATCAATGCACCCGCAAAATTTCCAAGAAATACGAGTACCAGTACACGAATGCAGTCTGCAACGGAAATCTGCTTTCCCGCTACGCCGAGTGCCATCAGACAATCTCCGGTAAACAGCTCTGCTCCCAGTAAAATAACCATCATCAGTCCTACCGGGAATACAACTGCGGCGGTGAGTCTCGCCAATCCTACATTTGCTACTGAATGAGCTGCCACGCTGCTCGCTGCCGCGCCCATTCCAATCATCATTCCGGCTAGCATTGCTTTTCCAAACACCTTTCCTGCCGGTGTCGTTACTTTTGCTTTGCATCCCTGTGCATAGCTCTCTGTCGCTTCCTTTACAGATAAAAAGCCTTCCATCGTAAAATATCCACCTGTCTTTTTTATTCCAGTCGGGTCTTTCAATATTTTCAATATTTTCAACATTTTATTTTCAATATCTCAATATCTCATTTTCAATTCCCCGACAGCTTTTTTATTATATCACAACTTTTTTTGATTGAACAGCAAATTTTTAATGACAGATCCTTTTTAACTGTGCTATACTAAAGCGGACGTAAGAATGCGAGACGCCACACCGAAATGCTTGTTCCACGTTAAAGCAAGTGAAGTAAAATTGGAATGCTTCTTGAATCGAATCGTCTTGAAACGTCATGAAAATAGGTAGCTGCGCTCATCGCAGACACAGAAAGGCATGGTTCTTTATATGCGTATTGTCATAAAAATCGGCACTTCTACCCTTGCACACCGCACGGGCCGGCTGAATATACGTCGTACCGAAGTGCTCTGCAAAGTAATCAGTGATTTGAAAAATACAGGCCATGAGATTGTCATGGTCTCCTCCGGTGCCATCGGCATGGGTGCTGGAAAGCTTTCATTAAAGGAGCGACCATCGGATATGCCCACCAAGCAGGCGGCAGCTGCTGTCGGTCAGTGTGAGCTCATGTATACCTATGACAAGCTGTTTGGTGCTTACAATCACACCGTTGCACAGATTCTTCTAACGAGCGAAGACATCGAGCATGCAGACCGCCGCCAGAATGTAGAGAATACGATGGAGCGATTGCTTGCGCTTGGCGCCATTCCGGTCATCAACGAAAATGACACGATCTCCACCGCTGAGATTGTCATCGGCGATAACGACACCTTAAGCGCAATTGTTGCCAGCACCATCCACGCCGATCTGCTTGTACTGCTCTCCGATATTGACGGCCTGTTTACCGCGGACCCTCGCAAGGATCCGAATGCGACGCTGATCGACACGGTTCCTGCTATTACGCCTGAGATCGAAGCAATGACCTCCGGTGCCGGAAGCAGTCTTGGCACAGGCGGCATGACAACGAAAATTCAAGCAGCGCGCATTGCAATAAAAAGCGGTATCGACATGGTGATTGCAAACGGTGCCGATCCGGTGGTTCTGTATGACATCGCAGAAGGAAAACCGGTGGGAACCCGTTTTCTTGCGCAAAAGACTCAGAAAAATACAGATAACGAGACCACTACATCTGGGACAAAGGAGGCATAATAGGCTATGAAAGATACGCAAAGCATCTTAAAGGAAGCAAAAGCTGCTGTCTCGACACTCGCGATCCTAAGCAGCGAAGAAAAAAATAACGCACTTCTTGCAATGGCGGACGCCCTAATTGCAGATACCAATGCGATTCTTTGTGAAAATGAAAAAGACATGGAAGCTGCTAAGGATTCCATCTCCGCTGTTATGCTGGATCGTCTGCGATTAGACGCCTCCCGCGTCCGCGCAATGGCAGACGGCATCCGCGCCGTTGCTACACTGCCGGATCCAGTCGGAACCATTCTTTCTGAAGAGGCCCGTCCGAATGGGTTGCATATTCAAAAGGTATCTGTCCCGATGGGCGTAATCGCGATCATCTATGAAAGTCGACCAAATGTCACATCAGATGCTGCTGCTCTTGCGTTAAAATCGGGCAATGTCTGCGTGCTGCGCGGCGGAAAAGAAGCCTTTCACAGTGCCTTTGCGATTGTTACTGCACTGCGAAAGGGCTTACGTGCCTGCGGCATCACCGAGCATGCCATCAATCTCATCGAGGATACCAGCCGTACCAGCGCCAATGAGCTGATGCGTGCCGTTGGACTAGTGGATCTGTTGATTCCACGCGGCGGCGCTGGGCTGATTCGAGCTTGCGTAGAACAGGCGCTAGTGCCTTGCATTCAGACTGGTACTGGTATCTGTCACATCTACGTGGACAAGGATGCCGATCTTTCGATGGCACTAAACATTGTAGAAAATGCTAAGATGAGCCGTCCTTCCGTGTGCAACGCGGCGGAAGTTTGCCTAGTACACCGCGACGTTGCGAAGGCATTTCTTCCTATATTAAAGGAGCGCCTGTGCGATCCTTCACGTCCGCATCCGGCTAGCCTTCGCCTCGATCCAGAGGCACGATCCATCATCGACGGCAATCCTGCGAGCGAGCAGGATTTTGACACAGAGTTTTTAGACTACATTCTCGCGGTACATATTGTGGGCGATGTGACAGAGGCGATCGACCACATCGCAGCACATTCGACTCATCACAGCGAGTCCATTGTCACACAAAATCCAGAAGCTGCCAAACTATTTACCACGCTGGTGGACAGTGCCGCAGTCTACGTCAATGCCTCGACCCGTTTCACCGATGGCGGCGAGTTTGGTCTTGGCTGCGAGATGGGCATCTCGACGCAAAAGCTTCACGCCAGAGGCCCGATGGGACTTCGTGAGCTGACCGCATACAAATATGTGATCACCGGAAACGGACAAGTCCGCATCTGATCACGCATTACATCACTCATTTCTTACTGATTCTAGGCACACGGTCTTGTTTCTCTGTATTTTGATTACCGATTCTTATCGATATTTTAAATAGATCGTAACGAGACCGCGCTGCTTTAGACAACTATCCTTAACGGAATTTGGAGGAGAATTTATGGAACACTTAATTATTCCAGAGGGCTACGAGCCTGCATTAAATCTGTATGACACACAGATTGCAATCAAAACAGTCAAGGACTTCTTCCAGAGCCTGCTTGCAAAGCAGTTAAATCTGCTTCGCGTATCCGCACCGCTCTTTGTTGATCCGACCTCCGGTCTGAACGACAACTTAAACGGCGTTGAGCGCCCAGTTTCCTTTGATATCAAGGAGCAGAATGGTTTTCGCGCTGAGGTCGTACACTCTCTTGCAAAGTGGAAGCGCTACGCACTGAAGGAGTACGGTTTTTCTCACGATGAAGGTCTTTACACCGATATGAACGCCATCCGCCGCGATGAGATCACTGACAACATTCATTCCATCTTTGTTGACCAGTGGGACTGGGAAAAAATCATCTCTAAAGAGGAGCGCACCATTGATACCCTCAAGGCTACCGTGCGCGATGTCTACAAGACACTTCGCAAGACAGAAATGTACATGGCAATCCAGTACGATTACATCGAAGAAATTCTGCCGAAGGATATCTTCTTTATCACCACACAGGAACTTCTTGACATGTATCCGGACAAGACCACAAAGGAGCGTGAGTATCTGATCACAAAGGAAAAGAAGGCCGTCTGCCTGATGCAGATCGGTGACAAGCTGGGCAATGGCGAACCACACGACGGCCGTGCACCGGACTACGATGATTGGACACTCAACGCTGATATTCTCGTTTACTATCCAGTTTTAGACATTGCACTCGAGCTCTCCTCCATGGGTATTCGTGTCGATGAAAAATCCCTGCTTGAGCAGTTAAACAAGGCTGGCTGCCCGGAGCGTGCTGAGCTTGCTTTCCAGAAGGCCATCTTAAATAAGGAACTTCCATACACCATCGGCGGCGGTATCGGACAGTCCCGTATCTGTATGTTCTTCTTACGCCGTGCGCACATTGGCGAGGTTCAGTCTTCGATCTGGCCGGCTGAGATCCGCAAGGAGGCAAAGAAGCACAATATTACGCTGTTGTAATATGTCGAAAACATTCACTTAATCAGCATACATTAATGTGCAATAAAAAAAGTGCCGTGGACAATCCATGGCACTTTTCTTATTTTTTTCAGTTCATGGGGGAAGTTACGAAACGCTGACTTAACCTAGAGGCAAGCCCACTAGGTTTTCGCCTAAAAATTTTATAACCAAATTCGTTATCTTCTCCACGTATCACGGGACAAAAGAATCAGAATCGGGAAAATCTCCAGTCGTCCTGCCAACATATCAATGATCAGCATAATCTTTGACAATGGACTGTAGATGGAGAAATTGCAGGTTGGTCCAACCATCTCAAGTCCTGGTCCAATGTTGTTAAAGCACGACAATACAGCGGAAAAGTTCGTTCCAACTGAAAAACCATCTAATGAAATCACCAGAAAGCTAAACATGATAATCAACACATATGCGGCAAGATAGGCATTGGTATTTTCAAGCACCTTCTCGGATACAACCTGCTTGTTGCTGCGCACTGCCTGAATACGCTGCGGGCGAAGCATCTTTTGCAGATTACGGCGAAGACTCTTGAACACCAGAAGCAATCTTCCGCACTTAAAACCACCGCCCGTACTTCCCGCACAGGCACCTACTACCATCAGACAAAGCAAAATGGTTTTTGAAAAGCCCGGCCACAGATCAAAATCCGTCGTTGCAAATCCTGTC
Organism: Wujia chipingensis; assembly: GCA_963605535.1. Lineage (GTDB taxonomy): Bacteria > Bacillota > Clostridia > Lachnospirales > Lachnospiraceae > Anthropogastromicrobium > Anthropogastromicrobium chipingensis_A. Next base: position 88,016 of record CAVCXB010000002.1, on the reverse strand, counting down.
GTGGTGATAATACTTGCGACCTGAAAGAAGGCATGGCGTATGGTCTCCCCTAGTGTTCCATAAAAGCCTCTTAAGTTGATTACAATTAAGACAACGCTTCCCAGTACCATTCCGATGTAAAGGCGAAGTTCTTCATCCTGATAGACATTTTTAAACTGCTTCATAATGAGCATGTAATAGCAGCTGAAATTGACACCAAACAGCAGCATAAATACCGTGCAGACGTTCTGAATATAGGGGCTGTAGCTTGCCATGCTGTCATTTTTTATACCAAATCCACCTGTTCCTGCTGTACCAAATGCGGTACATACTGCTTCCAGCACCGGCATCTTTCCAATCATCAGGAAAATAAACGTAACAATTGTAAGCACGATATACAAAATATAAAGGATTCCGGCTGTGCTGCGAATTCGCGGAACCAGCTTTGCGACATTTGGGCCAGGGCTTTCTGCGCGAAGCAGATGCATCGTAAAACCATCGTTTCGTCCACTTACCGGGACAACTGCCAGCAAAAATACCAGTACGCCCATACCGCCTACCCAATGGCTAAAGCTTCTCCAATACAGCATACCATTGGAGAGACCTTCCACATTTGACAGAATCGATGCTCCCGTCGTCGTAAATCCAGATACAATCTCAAATAATGCATCCAGATAAGATGGAATCTCACGTGAAATCCAGAATGGAAGACAGCCAAGAAGGCTCATCACAATCCATGCCAAACCGACGCAGACCATACCCTCTCGCGCATAAAAGCCTCTTCTTGCCTTTCTTCCGAAAACCAAAAGCAGACCAGCCACTACAAATATCACTAGGATGCTCACCACAAAGCCCATGATTGCGAAACTGTCCTGACCGGCCAAGCTAATGATTAACGCTGGTACCATAAATGCCGCCTCTGCTAACAGAATCAGCGCAATCAGCCGCCCCATCATTTTATAATTCATAATCTTTCAAACTCCTTTGCAGACACTCGATCCACTTCTTCCCAATATCGCATTATTGTTCAAAAATATCGCCAAGCTGGTAGATGATATCGCTTCTAGTCGTGACAATGACAACGGTATCGCCCTCGCGGATCACAGATTCACCACCCGGAAGCTCGGTAACGCCACCGTGTGTGATACAGGCAACCAGTACATTCTGCTTCACCTTCATGCTCTTTAATGGACGATCGCAGTATGGCATTTTCTCATTCACATGAAACTCAATTGCCTCCGCCTTTCCATCCGCAATCGAATGAACCGATACTGCTGCTCCTGTCTGATTGTGCATTGCACGAATGTAGCGCACAATACCATTACAGCAAAGATCCTTCGGCCAGATCGTGCTTCCAATCGGCAGCTGATCGATCATACTGCCATCTTCCATGTGGCCAAGCTTTGTGATGACCTGCGAAACGCCATGCTTTGTTCCGTATAGGGAAATGATCATATTTAACTCGTCCATACCGGTCGCAGTGACAAGCGCATCGCAGCTGTCAAGGTTTTCTCTCTTTAATACAAAGGTATTGCTTGCATCGTCATTGATGATCTCCGTTCTCGGAAGAAGAGCCGCCAACTCTTCACAGCGCTTTGGATCCTTCTCAATCAAGCGAACTGCTATTCCATCCTTCTCAAGCTGCTGTGCCAGATAAAAGCTGACACGACCACCACCACAAATCATAACATGATGTACTTTTTTTGTGATAATGCCAAGATTGTCAAGCAACGTTGCAAGACTGTCCGTAGATGCGGTAACGAAGATTCGATCGCCCTCGCGTAACACGAAACTTCCGTCTGGTGCTACGACATCGCCCTTTCTAAGAACCGCGCAGACAAGAACACGACATTTAATGACTTTATTTAACTCGCTCAACGCCACATTGCACAGACGGCTCTTTTCGTCCACACGAAGCTCAACAATTTCAACTCTTCCTTTCGCAAAGCTGTCTCTCTTTAAGAAGCCCGGAAACTTTAACAAACGCTCAATCTCAATGGCAGCCTGTTTCTCTGGATTTACCGTCAAAGACAACGCGAAGGTTTTCTGCATCTTGTAGACCTGATCGGTGTAATCCGGGTTACAGATTCTTGCAATTGTGTGAATATTGGGATTGATTCCGTGTGCCGTCATACTGCACAGAAGATTCAACTCATCGGCGCCTGTCGTTGCAATTAAAAGGTCCGCATCGCGCACACCTGCCTGAAGCAGTGTCTCCATCGTGGCACAGTTTCCCATAACTGCCATGACATCATATTTTTCTACGTTCGCTTCAAGCACCTGCTGCTTGACATCAATCAGCGTAACATCATAACCTGAGGCACTCAGCTGTCTGGTCAACGTAGAGCCAACCTTTCCCACTCCCGCAATTATTATTTTCATCTCTATTTTTCACCTTTCATCAAAAAATATAGAATACGAACCTATGATAACACAAAATAAAAAAAGTGCAAGAAAATTATAACGTAAAACGACACCCCGAAGAGTGCCGTTTTCATTTATGTAATTTAAATTTATTTCAATTCAAACTTATTTGATTTAAATTTACTTCAATTCAAACTTATTTGATTTAAATTTCTTAATTGGATTTACAATCTACCTTCTGTTTTCCGTATCCATTACGGCAGATAGGTACAATAACCAATTGGTGTCTTAAAAAGTACGGATGTAATATTGATTCCCGTCTCCGGTGAACCTGCATGTACAATCATACCATTTCCGATGTAGATTGCTACATGACCCGGAGCGGTGTAGAATACCAGATCGCCCGGACGTAACTGGTCGTAACTGATCGCGGTACCACAACTCATCTGAGACATAGAGTGATGCGGAAGGCTGATGCCTGCCACTCTGCTGTATACCTGCATTGTAAAGCCAGAGCAGTCTACAGAACCGCCAACAGAAAGATCGGCACCTCCATATACATAATTGCACTGTCCTACCCAGCTTAATGCATAGCTGACAATCGCATCACGAAGCGGTGTTGTCTCTTCGGCTGTTGTGGATGTCGTTGGCTCCTCCGTAGAGAATGGCAACGTTTCTTCCGCTGTTGCTGAGGTTGGCTCTTCTGCGGTTGTAGGTGTCGTTGGCTCCTCCGTAGGGAACGGCAGCGTTTCTTCCGCTGTTGCTGAGGTTGGCTCCTCTGCGGTTGTAGGTGTCGTCTCTTCCGCTGTTGTGCTGCTAGTTGACTCCTCCACGGTTGTAGGTGTCGTTTCTTCCGCTGTTGTGCTGCTAGTTGACTCCTCCACGGTTGTAGGTGTCGTTTCTTCCGCTGTTGTGCTGCTAGTTGACTCCTCCACGGTTGTAGGTGTCGTTTCTTCCGCTGTTGTGCTGCTAGTTGACTCCTCCACGGTTGTAGGTGTCGTTTCTTCCGCTGTTGTGCTGCTAGTTGACTCCTCCACGGTTGTAGGTGTCGTTTCTTCCGCTGTTGTGCTGCTAGTTGACTCCTCCACGGTTGTAGGTGTCGTTTCTTCCGCTGTTGTGCTGCTAGTTGACTCCTCCACGGTTGTAGGTGTCGTTTCTTCCACTGTTGTGGTGCTAGTCGGTTCCTCTACGGTTGTAGGTGTCGTTTCCTCCGCTGTTGTGGTGCTAGTCGGTTCCTCTACGGTTGTAGGTGTCGTTTCTTCCGCTGTTGTGGTGCTAGTCGGTTCCTCTACGGTTGTAGGTGTCGTTTCCTCCGCTGTTGTGGTGCTAGTCGGTTCCTCTACGGTTGTAGGTGTCGTTTCTTCCGCTGTTGTGGTGCTAGTCGGTTCCTCTACGGTTGTAGGTGTCGTTTCCTCCGCTGTTGTGGTGCTAGTCGGTTCCTCTACGGTTGTAGGTGTCGTTTCTTCCGCTGTTGTGGTGCTAGTCGGTTCCTCTACGGTTGTAGGTGTCGTTTCCTCCGCTGTTGTGGTGCTAGTCGGTTCCTCTACGGTTGTAGGTGTCGTTTCTTCCGCTGTTGTGGTGCTAGTCGGCTCCTCTACAGTTGCAGGTGTTGTTTCCACGGCTGTTGTTGGCTTCCCCCCCCCCACTGTTGTGCTGCTAGTCGGCTCCTCTACGGTTGTAGGTATCGTTTCTTCCACTGTTGTGCTGCTAGTCGGCTCCTCAGTGGATGGCGTTGCCAAAGCCTCTGCGGAAGTCTCCGGGACTGTCTCATCATCTACGGACTGATAATCCGCGATTGCCCTACGCATTTGAAAAACAACCTCTGCATGGCGCATGTAGGGTGAAATATCTTGTACACGGACGAAGCCTGCAAACTCCTCGTTTACTGTGAATTTTACCAATCCATTCGGAATTTCGAGAAGCTTGCAGTCGCCGTCCTTGTAAACGGTGTCCACAATGACAAATGCCTCTTCCTGTTCACTGGTATCCTCTGACACTAGATCCGTTCCGAATACAACGGACCCCTCTTTCTCAGTCACTGCACTTACAGTAACGACTGGTATTGTTTTTTCCTCCTTCGTAGCGGAAACAATCGAACCAATATAGTCCATAATGTCCGCTTCCGGTACCTGACTGCTTGCATAGTAGTTGTCCAAAGATATTGCCATGCCTGCAACCGCTACCCCCTGCTCAAGCGATGCATTTGACCCTGCCGACACTGCAATGCCTCCTCCTACCGCAAGTGAAACGGTAAAACAGGATGCCATTGCATTCCTACATAATTGATTCATATTTTAAAATACCTGTACCTTTCCGTAGCCTGTGGCTACAAAGATTGCCATCGTTCACGGAACACTGACTTCAAAACCGCACGTTTCACAAACGATACCATCACTTTTACGGGCAAATTGTTATAATATTGTCACAACCCCCCCCGGCTAGATTATATCACATACAACTTGCTTGTCAAGTACCGTTTTTCTTGTGACTTTTTTAGAATGGTTGTCAATAACTTCGCGATATTTTTTTTAAAATGTGACTTTTTTTATCATTTTGCAATATTTTATGTTATACTATCTTCAGAAAGTCTAATCAAAGTGTCAATTTTCAACATTCCACAGACTTTCCATTTTTTTAATAGATCTATGAGGTAGAACTATGTCGAAAACAATTTTAATCACAGGTGCTTCCTCCGGCATCGGCCAGGCTGCGGCTTTGGCATTTGCCGCACCAGGAAACCGCCTCATTCTTGTCTCTATGAAGAACAAAGAAGGACTTAAAAAGACAGCCTATGAGGCTGCCGAAAAAGGTGCCGAAGTTCTTTCGCTCTCAGCAGATGTATCGGACTATGGCGCGTGCAAAGCACTCGTATCTCAGGCAATGGAGCATTTCGGTGCAATCGACCTTTTGGTAAACGATGCCGGAGTCTCCCATATCGGTCTTTTTCAGGACATGACACCGGATGAATGGAATCGTGTAATGAATGTCAACATCGGTTCCGTAATGAATCTATGCCATCTTGTCATTCCATCTATGGTGCGCCGTCATCAGGGACGCATCATAAACGTCTCCTCCGTCTGGGGCAATGTCGGAGCCTCCTGCGAGGCTGCCTACTCCGCAAGCAAGGGTGCCGTCAACAGCTTCACAAAGGCACTCGCAAAGGAACTCGCTCCAAGCGGCATTCAAGTCAATGCCATCGCGTTTGGCGCGATTGAGACACCGATGAACGCATGGCTGTCCGAGGAGGAGACACAGGCACTCGCCGATGAGATTCCTGCCGGCCGCGAAGGCTCAAAAGAAGAGGCAGCCCGGATGATCTGCATGGTTGCAGATGCACCAGACTACCTCACGGGGCAAATTCTTACAATGGATGGCGGGTGGATTTAAGCCCGTCCCGCCTGAAACTCCTCCATCATCTCTTCGCGAAACTGCTGCGTGTAAAGATCGTGGTAATAACCCTTACTTGCCATTAACTCATCGTGTGTACCCTGCTCGATGATCTTTCCAGCCTTGACAACCAAAATGACATCGGCCTGGCGGATCGTGGACAGACGATGCGCAATGATAAATGAGGTACGATCTTTTAATAGGTAGGAAATCGCATTCTGAATCAGCTGCTCGGTCTCAGTATCAATGGAGGACGTTGCCTCATCGAGCACGAAGATCGACGGATTTGCAAGAACGGCTCTCGCAAAGGAAATCAGCTGTTTCTCTCCGGTGGACATAGAGTCACCGCCCTCGCCGACATCGGTCTGCCATCCCTTTTCGAGACGGTTTGCCACCTTGTCGGCAGATACAATCTTTGCCGCCTGAATCACTTCCTCGTCAGTTGCATCCAGTCTGCCGTAACGGATGTTTTCCAGGATCGTTCCGGTAAACAGATGCGGACTCTGAAGCACGTAGCCGAGCGCACTGTGCAGCCAGGACTGGCTGCGCTCTCTGTAATCCACGCCGTCAATTAAAATACGTCCTTCGGTCGGTTCAAAGAAACGACATGCCAGATTGACGAGTGTACTCTTTCCAGCACCAGTCTCTCCGACGATGGCTACGGTCGTGCCTGCTGGTACATGGAGATTAAAATGTTCCAAAATATTCTCGTTGCCGTCTGGATAATGGAAGGTTACATTCTCAAAGGTGATGTCACCTTTGATTGGCTCCCAATTCTCACGCTTCTGGTCAAATGCCGTTCCGTACTTTGCAATAACATCCGGGCGATCCTTGATCTGCGGCTCTTCCTCTAATAATCCGGTGACACGCTCGATGTTTGCCTGTGCTGCTACTAGCTCCGACAGGTTCGCTGCGATGTTACGGATTGGCTCAAACATGTTGACTGCATAGGTGGTAAATGCGGAAAGAGTACCCAGCTGAAGTGCCTGTGCCAACACAAGCTCTCCGCCCTGCTTTAACGCAAGTGCCACACCGACGTAACCACAGAATACAACAAGCGCAATATAGAAACCATTCATACGAGCCGCCTTCACGCCTGCGGATTTCATATCGTCTGTTAGGCTTCTGAAATGGCGGCTGTTTTTCTCTTCAATAACAAGTGCCTTGGAGGTCTGCGCTCCAGTAATGCCCTCGTTATATGCGCCAGTGATCATGGAATTTTTCTTTCTCACCTGACGATTCCACTTTAAGATGCGCTTCTGGAAAAAGTTGGTAAGAAATACCAGTCCTGGTACGATTACCATAATCCACAGTGCCAATTTCCAGTTTAGCGCGAGCATGATGCCAAAGATTCCGACTACATAGAACAGTGCCCAGAACATATCAAGGAAGTTCCATGCGATCAGACTGCTGATTCGTCCGGTATCGTTCATGACTCTCGCCAAGATGTAGCCGACAGGAGTGGTATTATAATAGGAAAAGGACAACTGCTGAAGGTGGTCAAAGCATGCCTTTTTCATGTTCTTTGCCATGTTCATCTCAATAACCATGGCACACCGGCAGAAAATGACAACGCTGACGGTCTGTAATACAATCGTGGCCAGATAGGCTGTGGCAAAGGTACCAAGACCTTTTGTCGTATTGCCGCCGATGAAGTGATTGATCGCATACTGCTGAAACAGCGGAAGTGCGATATCCACAACCGCACAGAGCGTATTAAAGATCAACGCAATCATCAGATATTTCCGAAACGGCTTCACAAATGGAAACAACTTCTTCCAGATACGCCAATCAAACGACTGGTCATACTCTTTTTCTTCAATCTGCATATCCGTTTCCCGTTCCTTTCTGCATGTTATCGTCTGCTAACGTATTCATCTGAATATCGTAGATTTTGCGATAAATGCCTTTTTTCTTCATTAATTCCTCATGGCTTCCCATCTCAGCCACAGCACCGTCCTCCAACACCAGAATGCAGTCGGCCTGCATCAGTGTTGTGATACGATGGGCAATCAAAATGACCGTCGTACCAGCCATTCTCTTTTTCAGCGCGTCACGAATCATCGCATCTGTCTGCGAATCGACAGCGGAAAGCGAATCGTCAAAGATCATAACCGGCGTATGTTCGACAAGCATGCGGGCAATCGCCACTCGCTGCTTCTGTCCACCGGAAAGTGTTACGCCTCGCTCACCGACAATCGTCTCGTAGCCGTCTGTGAAGCTGTCGATCGCGCTGTCCACGCAGGCAATCTCACACGCCTCGCGAATGTCCTCAAAGTGCAATTCTTCTCTGGTGATACCGACATTTTCCTTGATGCTTCCAGAGTATAAGAATGGCTCCTGAAGCACCATGCCGATCTGACTTCTTAAATAGCGTCGGTCAATGTCGCGAATATCCACGCCGCCGATTGTGATTTTTCCACAGCCGTCCGGCAAATCATACAGACGATTTAACAGATGGACAAGCGTACTCTTTCCACTTCCGGTATTTCCTAAAATCGCAAATGTCTTTCCTGCCGGAACGGTAAAGCTGACATCCTTTAAGACAGGACCGCCCTCTTCGTAATTGAAATTTACATGGTCAAATACAATATCCTGATTGATCGCTGGCTTGACAACACCTGGGCGATCCTCCTCTTCCTTCTCATCCAGAATGTAAGCGATACGGTCAATGGAAACGCCGGCCTTACTCATCTCAGAAACGATACGGCCAAGACTTCGTACCGGCCATGCCATACTGGAATTGTAGGAAACAAATGCGATAAACTCACCGACCGTCAGGTTCCCCTTTACGGTAAAGAGAACACCCAGACAGATAACCGTCAAGATCTGGATACCGGTGATCAGATCACCGATGGACCAGTATAAACTCATGAACTTCCCTAGATAAATCCATAGTCCTGCAAAGTGTTCATTCTTCTCATCAAAACGGTCACGCTCGAAGGATTCTCTGCCGAACGCTCGCACGACACGCACACCAGTGAGATTTTCCTGAACAACGCTGGATAACACCCCCTCTGCCTCATCTGCTTCCTGGAAATGTTTGGCAATCTGGGAAAAGAAATAGCCGGAATACAAAATGACAATTGGGAAAAAGGACACGGCAATCAAGGAAATCTTTCCGTTCATAGAGAACATAATTGCCATATAAAATACAATCAAAAAAATGATACGAAATACTTCCATCAGCTGATTTGTAACGAAGTTTCGCACAACATCAACGTCGGATGTGCACCGTTGGATGATATCACCTGTCTGATTCTTTACATGCCAGCTGTATGGCAGCTTCTGAATGTGATCATACAGGCGATCTCTCATACTCTTTACAAAGCTTTCGGAGCCTTTGGCCGCAAACACCTTTGAATAGTAGTTTGCTGCGATGTTTCCCGCTGCCAGCACAACGATGGCAATGGCACCAATCGTCAGCATCCGCCCCGGATTGTCCCGTATGGTCTCCTCGGACAAAAATGCTTTTACCCACGCCGGAATTTTGGACGGGTCTTTTCCGAGTACACCGTCTACGCTGATACGGATGACCTGTGGAATGAATGCCTGACAGACCGTAATCAATGCGGAAAACAGAAGCCCCGCCAGCATGAGCGGCAGACATGGCTTCAAAAATTCAAAAATCAGCTTGACTTTGCCAGTTTTCTTCTTGTTTGGTTCCATAGTACCTCTCCCCTTTCTCTTTCTTTTTGTTTTTCGGTTTTCGTGTAAATAGGTGTAGATCGTATGTAGATACTGTAGATAAATAAAAAGATAAAGTGCTGATCGCGGTGGTCAGCACTTTCATTATATCGAATAAATGTATGGATTTCAATGGAAATCATTTTTAGAATTAAGTTGGTTCCGGGGGCGTAAGACGTTTACGTACATTTGTTGTCTCAACTCGGTGATCACTTATGGATGTTACCATAATTTCAAGGTCAGGTGTCAGGACGGAGACCTGCGTACCGTCATCCGGTACGTAACCAAGTTCACCGAGTACGTAACCGCCGAAGGTATCATATTCATCAAGAGGAAGTTCAATGTCAAGCTCCTCTGCCACTTCATCGAGGGATGCGGCACCCTGAATGCGCCAGAAGCTGTCACCGATTCTTTCGATGTCGCTTGGCTCTGGTTCTTCATCATGCTCTTTCCATTCGCCTACAATCAATTCGAGCAGGTCTCTCATGGTGACAATACCGGCCATGCCGCCGTACTCGTCGATTGCGACAGCAAAATAGTTTCCAGTCTTTTTCATGTTGGAGAAAAGAGAGGCGGCTTTCATATTTTCCGGAATAAAATATGGCTTATGAACACAATTCTTCATCACGGCTTCTCTGGAATGATCGCGCGTTCGCAGATATTCTCTGGCATCGAGAATGCCAACGATATCATCCGTACCCTCACCGCATACGACGAAAAAGCTGTGACGATTCTCGTAGATAACCTTTTCCCATTCCTCACGGCTCTCATCAACGTACACGCAGACAACGTCTTTTCGGTGGGTACAGATTTCATCAACGGAAACATCGTTAAATTCAAATACATTTTGTATAAACTCGTTTTCCTGCGTGTCAATGGTACCTTTCTGGCTTCCCGATTCGGCCATCAGGCGAATCTCCTCCTCTGTGATCTGTGCCTGACGATGAGGATCGACACCACATAAACGAAGAATAGCGTGAGATGCCGCAATCAGCAGCCACACAAGTGGGAAAAAGACCGTCTGTGCAACATAGACGACAGATGAAAAGCGCACTGCCATCTCCTCTTCCTTTTCTGCTGCGAGACGCTTTGGCACCATCCGTCCTAAAATCATCGTGACGATACACATCACGAGGGAAATCAAGGCAACACAAAGTCCGTCCAATACGGTTGGGTCGAATGCCTGACCACGCTTTCCGATCCAATCTTCAAGAGGCTGACGAAATACAAGTGCCGCATAAGCACTCCCTAAGCACATGCTTGCCATTGAGACAAACTGCATTGTCGTCAAAAAGCGTTCCTGCTTTGCCTTAAAGCCTGAGAGAAGCTCGGTCTTTTCCTCATCCTTTTTCCTGAGTTCTTCTATTTGATTTTCATTTAATGAAACGATTGCCGTCTCTGCACACGTAAACACTGCGTTCAGTGCGATCAGAATGACCTGCAGAACAATTACTCCTATCATGCGAGACCTCCTTTCGAAAATCCCGCTGGGATCTGCATATTCGTATCCGTATCCGCGCTGCCGTCGTCTTCCATGACGTTTTGTCCTCCTGTTTTAACAGTATTTTGTTGAAATAATATCTTTTTTATTGTATGATGGAAGCAAGAAATTGTCAATGCATTTCGTATACTTTTTAGGAAAGGAAACACTTCAATGAGCAAATTTACACTTGACTGGAAGCAGTATGCAGCGCTTGCAAGACAGGCTGCGGCGGAAGGCTGCGTGCTTCTGGAAAACAAAAACAATACCCTTCCTCTGTCAGAAGAAGAAAAATGCGCCGTATTCGGACGCACTCAGTTTGAGTATTACAAGAGCGGAACCGGATCCGGCGGTCTGGTTAACACCAGCTACGTACATGATCTGGAGTATGCCTTGAATGAATCGTCTCTTGTAATTGACGAGGAAGTAAAAAATGCTTATAAGGATTGGTTAAAGGAGCATCCGTTTGACCTTGGAAATGGCTGGGCACAGGAGCCATGGTGCCAGGAGGAAATGCCGCTTAGCGATGAGCTGGTATCTGGTGCAGCTTCCCGCTGTCAAACTGCGCTGATCGTAATCGGACGTACCGCAGGTGAGGACCGCGACAACGCAGCTGAAAAGGGCAGCTGGTATCTGACCGATGGCGAAGAAGCAATGTTAGAAACGGTATGTCGTCATTTCTCACGCACCGTTGTACTCTTAAATGTTGGAAATATCATTGATATGAGCTTTGTTGATCGCTATGCACCATCTTCTGTTCTGTATATCTGGCAGGGCGGCATGGAAGGCGGCTGTGGCGCTGTTGATGTCCTGACGGGAAAAGTTCCGGCAAGTGGACGATTGAGCGATACCATTGCTTATCATATTGATGATTATCCGTCCACACGTAATTTTGGCTGCGAAGATACCATTCGCTATGAGGAAGATATCTATGTTGGCTATCGCTACTTTGAAACCTTCGCAAAGAATAAGGTTCGCTACCCGTTTGGATATGGTCTTTCCTATACGACATTTGATGTACAGGCTTCTCTTGATATGTGTTCTCTTCCGACAGGACTTGCAAAAGGCGAGATTTCCATGGAGGACAGCTTCCAAGTCAATTATGATGTTACAAACACAGGCGATGTGGCTGGCAAGGAAACCGTACAGTTTTATGTACAGAAGCCACAGGGCGTTCTCGGAAAGCCATCCCGTGAGCTGATTCGTTTCACAAAGACAGAGCTTCTTGAGGCTGGCGAAGGGGAATCTGGTATCCTTGCGATTGACTTCTATGCACTTGCCTCTTATGATGACAGCGGCATTACCGGACACGCCTTCAGCTATGTGCTTGAGGAAGGTACGTATACCATCTTTTCCGGTACCAATGTGCGCGATGCAAAGGAAATCGGAAGCTTTGCGCTAACAAGCACTGTTGTTTTACAAGAACTCGCCCAGCAGCTTGCCCCGCGCCGACATCTTGAGCGCATGACACCAAAGGCAAATGAGGACGGTACGTTTACTCCTGTCATTCAGGCAGCTCCTGTTTACTTACAGCATTATAAGGAAGATACCTGCCCGCAGTGCGCCGATTACACCGGTGATAAGGACTACTCCCTTGATGATGTAAAGTCTGGAATCGTTTCCATGGACGAATTTCTTGCACAGCTTTCCGATCTTGATCTGTGCCATATGGTAAAGGGCGAGGGTATGTCCAGCCCGAAGGTCACTCCGGGAACTGCTGCTGCGTTCGGTGGTCTCACTCCAGCGCTTACTCACTTTGGCATCCCAGCTGGCTGCTGTACCGATGGCCCGTCCGGTCTTCGTATGGACTGCGGCACAAATGCTTTTAGTCTTCCTGGTGGAACCTTGCTTGCCTGCACATTCAATACCAGCCTGAACGCAGATCTGTTTGAGATGGAAGGGCTTGAGATGCGAAACAACCACATTGAAAGTTTGCTTGGACCTGGCATGAACATCCACCGCTGTCCATTAAACGGCCGGAACTTCGAGTATTTCTCTGAGGATCCACTTTTAAGTGGTGCGATCGCTACTGCTCAGTTAGAGGGTATGGGACGCGCCGGTGTGACCGGAACGATCAAGCATTTCTGTGGAAACAATCAGGAATATCATCGTCGTTTTGTTGACAGCGTCATTTCCGAGCGTGCGCTTCGTGAGATCTACTTAAAGGGCTTTGAGATCGCAGTCAGAAGCGGCTGTGCAAGCTCCATCATGACGACCTACGGCAGCGTAAATGGTCTTTGGACCGCAGGAAACCCACAGTTAAATACCGATGTTTTACGCGGTGAGTGGGGCTTTGATGGTATCGTCAAGACCGACTGGTGGGCAGAAATCAACAACGCACCGGGCGACAAGCCATCCCGCGAGAAATTTGCCGCTATGGTTCTTGCTCAGAACGATATTTATATGGTAACCTCCGACACGACTCAGGTAATGGGGGATCTTGAGGCAGCTCTTGCAAGTGGCCGCTTAGAGCGCCGTCATCTGGTTCGCTGTGCAGCAAACATCTGCCATTTCTTGATGAACTCTCCTGCTCTGCTTCGTCTAACTGGAAAAGAGCCTGAAATTGAGCTTGTCAACGTGCCAGAAAACGCGCAGGTAACTTCCATGTTTGATATCACCTATTATGATGTCATCGGCACTACCACCCTTCCGCTCACCGATATTTCCAGTGAAAAGGGTGACAGCCACATGTTTGGAATCAATACCGAGGGCTTTGGCACCTTCCGCATCAGCATTACCGCTTCCTCCGAGTCCACGCCACTCGCTCAGATGCCAGTATCTGTCTTCGTAGACAATCAGCTGTTTGGAACCTACAGCTTCAACGGAAGCGAAGGAAAGGAAGTGACACTATCCAGAGAGGGCGGCGTATTCGGCTTCCATCACTATGTACGTCTGTACTTTGGTCAGGGCGGTCTCAACCCGATCTCCATCACATTTGAGCCAGTCGACATCGTTACCAGCTTTACCGATAAGGATTGATGCACAGGTACACAATCGTTGATGAATCACCAGCAGTAACAAATCAATAAAGAAACAATTTGATACAAATCGAAAAGGGCGATCATTGTCCGGTGCCATTTGACCGGACAATGATCGCCCTTACTTTTTTTACTTTTAGATTCCCTGATACTTCTCGCTCTGTGCCTTAATCAGCTCAGCATCGTCGAAGTAGTTGATCTTCATTGCGCTCTTTACCTCAGATAAGGTCTGTGCTGCAACCTCTCTTGCCGCCTCGGTACCCTTGCGCAGGATGTTGTAAACTTCCGGAATATCCTTCTCGTATTCCTTACGTCTCTTACGGATTGGTTCTAACTCTTCCTGAACGATGTTATTTAAGAACTTCTTTACCTTAACATCACCCAGACCGCCTCTGGTATAATGAGCCTTCAGCTCATCCAGATTTGCGTAATCCGGTAAGTATCTCTCAAAATGCTCCGGCTTGCAGAATGCATCCAGATAGGTGAATACGGTGTTGCCCTCAAGGTGTCCCGGATCACTTACCAAAAGATGCTGCGGGTCGGTGTACATGCTCATGATCTTCTTCTTTACATCATCAGCGCTGTCAGCCAGATAGATGCAGTTTCCAAGAGACTTACTCATCTTTGCCTTGCCGTCGATACCTGGCAGACGCAGACACGCCTGATTGGTGGAAATGAGTGCGGTTGGCTCAACTAATACCTCGTCGTAAACGGTGTTGAACTTACGAACGATCTCTCTTGTCTGCTCGATCATTGGAAGCTGATCCTCACCAACCGGAACGGTTGTTGCCTTAAATGCGGTGATATCAGCAGCCTGGCTAATCGGGTAGGTGAAGAATCCAACCGGAATACTTGCCTCAAAATTTCTCATCTGAATCTCAGACTTTACAGTAGGATTTCTCTGAAGTCTTGCAACGGTAACGAGATCCATATAGTAGAAAGTCAACTCACACAGCTCTGGAATCTGGGACTGAATTAGGAGGTTGCTCTTTGTCGGATCCAATCCACAAGAGAGGTAATCAAGTGCTACCTCAATGATATTCTGACGAACCTTCTCCGGATTCTCAATGTTATCGGTCAGTGCCTGTGCATCTGCAATCATAATAAAAATCTTGGAATAGTCACCGGAGTCCTGTAACTCTACTCGTCTTCTAAGAGAGCCTACATAATGTCCTACATGAAGTCTTCCTGTCGGTCTGTCACCTGTTAATATAATCTTTTCCATGGTCTGTTTTTACCTTTCCTAGTTACTGTCGCCAGTCGAATCTCGACCTTTGAACCTTGGTATAATCATATCTCACTTTTCGCCGTACGTCAATCGAAACTATCGCTGCGGTTCACGGGGAAGTTTTACGAAAGTGCTCGGCACCTCACTCCCCACTCTTTCCACTCTCGATCATCAGCTTGCAATTCTTCGTGGTGCTAAGGATTGTCTTTCCATAATTATCCTGCTGTGCAACGCATACCTCAACATCTCCGTCCAGTTCAAGCCCCTCCAGCTTAATCAGATTTCGACGCTGCGACGTTGGCTTATACTGCTTTCCGTTTATGATGATTATTGAAAACTCATTGAAATTATTTCCATACAGCCACATCGTACCATCCTTGTACACCACGCGATCTAACGTAATCGGCACAATACCCATTTTCAGTTTTGTCGGCTGATATGGATTCGTACCGCCAAACACCTCCTGATCACCATATAGCATATCATATTCAATGATTGCCATGGAATTCAGATAGGAATTCTCGTTTGGATTTTCTTCCTTAAAGTATTTCTGATGGTAGCGGAACATGATCCCCTCATTGATGCCCATTCGCTGCATCACATAGGCTCCCAACTGATATGCCTCTACATTCTTATCCTGCTTTTCCATCTGGAAATTGCTCCAAAGAACATACTTTGTCGTAAACAGATTTCCCTGATTCATCTCGGTCTCTTCGATGCCAAGGCTCGGCAAATGATCGCCATACATAACGAGAATGCACGGCTCATCAAAATCCGTCAGCTGTTTAATCAGATCCGACACAAACAAATCCATTTCATAGATCTGGTTTGCATAGTAGGTCAGCTGATTCTGTCTGCTGGCATCATCTGTGCTAAGCGTTACTTTGATATGAGGATTCGACAGCACCTGATCCGTCGGATAGGATCCATGCCCCTGAACAGAAATCGTATAGATAAAATCGCTCGTATCCGTTGACTTCATCGCCTCAATGATATTCGATGTCAGCACCTTATCCTTCGCCCAGTTTTCCGGCGTGTAGGTCAGGTTGTACATGTACTCGATACTGGTAAACGTGTCAAAGCCCAGACGGGAGAATACCATGTTTCGATTGTAGAATGTTGCCGAGTTGTTGTGGATTGCGTGAGATGTATAACCGATGCTGTCATAACAATACGGAAGACTCTCGCAGGTTTGCTCACGAAGCACCGTCTGATATGGATACTCGCCACAGCCAAAGAAATCCAGATTCATACCAGTTAAAATCTCAAACTCAGTATTTGCGGTTCCCGCTCCAACGGACGGAACACTCAAAAAGCCTGAGGAACAGGTCTCAAACAGGCGATGGAAGTTTGGAATCGGATCCTCATTGACCATCACATCATTCAAATCGGTAATATCAAAGAAGGACTCTAACTGAAGATAAATAACATTGACACCTGCACTCTCATACTCATCAATGGATGCCTTCGTCTCCTCCTCGTAAACCTCCTCGGTCTTTGCCTCTGCCACCTGTGTCTCAACCGGGTCGATCTCGACCTCTGTATTGACCGGAACGACCTCCTCGTCAAGAATGTTCTCTACCTTCTTGGCATCGTAATTGTCCGGCTTGGAAATTCCGGTGCTGATGTATGAATTGGTAAAGCAATACGCAAGTCCATAAGTTTGATAGGCCTCTGCAATGTTGCTGAAGTTACGCGGCAAAATAGAGGACCAACGACCAACAGACCAGAAATATACCGTCAACAGTGAAACAACGATTACGCTGGCTGCGCCCTTCTTATAATTTGGTCGCTTCGTAAGCCGTGCGGCCTTACGAAACAGCACAATCACCAACACAATACATGCTGCAATGACAGCTCCGATTGCCACAAAACCGATTCCTGAAACATAGTGGTTCATAACCTGCATTGCAGAATCAATCAGACTCAAATCGTGCCAGTTAAACGGTGTGGTACGAAACATTAACAATACAAAGTCTGTCACACCGATTGCCCCCCAGAAAATCGCCACCAGTCCTCGTACAAACCCCCATCGCTTCGTCAGAAACATCAGTGAATAGGTGGCAAGCACAATCATAAAATTCATAAAGAACAGATGCGGCGTCATAAATAGGAAGCGCAATACGCTAAACAACGACTTTCGGCTTAACAGTTCCAACAAAAAAACAGTTATAAACGTGCTGCCAAACCACACCGCAAGCGGGTGACACTCTAACCGCAGCCATCCCTCATTTTTTATCTTCTCTGCAAAGGATTTCTTTTTCCCTTTCATCGAATTTTTCTTCTCCTCTCAGTCTCATCTCAATCTCATCACGCTTTGATCATTCTCTTTGATCATTCTCTTTGATCGTTCTCTTTGATCATTTTCTTTGATCATTCTTTTCGATACTCATTTTTCTCGAATCATTATTTACAGATCATTATTTTCCTTTTTTATTTTTCTTCTCATTCCCCAGATCTTTCTGTTTCGGATTCAGGCGAATCGCATCCAGCTTTTGTTTTACTTCCTCGGATGTCTCATGGAACAGATAAACCTTTCCGCTGTCCGATTTTGTGCCGCACATCTCCCGAATCTCATAACCTACGTTCTCGATTCTCTCCTTTAAGCCGAGCGCTGACATGCGCACGCCGCCCTGTCCGAGAATAATGACCTGTTCAAGACCATCTGACGTGGCAACGGTGACGCGGTGCTTTCGTCCCATCGCGTGAACCGTCTTTTCGATGTACTGGTCCGCCGTCTCTGCTTCCCTCGTATAGACTATATAAATATTGTGGTATTTTTCAACATGCTCGGTGCCGCCTGGTACCTTGTATGCATCAAAGACAAGAATCAGCTTGCACTTGCTGTAGCCCTGATAATTGCTCAAAATGTCCATCAGTGTCAGACGCGCCGCCGCGATATCGGTCTTGGAAAGCTCGTTTAGCTCCGGCCATCCAAAGATAATGTTGTAGCCGTCAACAAGCAGATATTCTTCCTCAGGCTGTTTTTTCTTGGATGGACGATAGGTGGATGCTCCCTTTGGCGCAGAGGATTGATATTGCTCCTCATCGTCCTGTCGGTACACCTTTACTGGACCGTAGGTGCGCTCAAAGATCTGCTTTAGCTCCTCGTTTTCCGCCTCGTAATCCTGAAGTGAGCGCGCTGGCTCCTGTTTGGCACGTTTGGCTTCCTCGGCTGCGCGCTGCAGCACTTTATCCTCGTCCTCCTGCTCCATGCCCTCAAGATGCATATAATTTGGCACCTCGTACCACGGAACAACAAAACCAGCGCCATGTGCGCAGAATACCGAGTCCGGCGTGTTTGCCAGATCCGCCTCTGCAAAATAGCCGATGCGTTCAATCACTTCTTCCTCATCGTGACACGGCGCATAGCCCTTTAACGTACAAAAAATTCGTCCGCGGCCTCTGCTGTAGGCAACGACCTCTCGCTGGTAGCCACGCATCTCGGATACTGGTGCCGTTCCAGAAAGGATGCTCATCTCCCCCTCCTGCTCCGGCGCCAAGAAGGTTCCGCACATCTGCTGAATATCATTCATCGCTCTTCCGACACACTCCGATGGAATCTCGAGTCGATACGCATAGACAGGCTCTAACAGTCGGCTCTTTGCCTGCATCAGTCCCTGACGCACCGCGCGGTAGGTTGCCTGACGGAAATCGCCGCCCTCTGTGTGCTTGATGTGCGCGCGTCCCGCAATCAACGTAATCTTTGTATCGGTCAGCTCCGAACCAGTCAACACACCCTTGTGATGCTTTTCCTCAAGGTGCGTCAGCACAAGGCGCTGCCAGTTCTTTGCAAGCATATCCTCGCTGCAATTCGTCTCATAGACCATACCACTGCCCGGCTTACCCGGCTCAATCAGAAGATGCACCTCTGCATAGTGGCGAAGTGGTTCGAAATGACCGATTCCCTCAACAGTATTTTCCACCGTTTCCTTATAAATAATGGAACCAGAGGTAAACGATGCCTCCACGCCGAAGCGCTCACGAATTAAGCTCTGCAAGATCTCAATCTGCACTTCGCCCATGACGCGTGCGTGAATCTCCGATGTCTCCTCCTGCCATACGAGCTGTAGCTGCGGTTCTTCCTCTTCTAATACAGATAGCTTTCGGTACATCTCGTGAATGTCAATCTCTGGTGGGAAGGACACACAATATGTAAGGACAGGCTCAAGAATCGGTGATTGCGCCTGTGTCTCACAGCCAAGTCCCTGCCCGGCAAATGTATTGTTTAAGCCCGTTACCGCACAGACCATGCCTGCCGATGCCTCTGCGATCGGCGTAAACGAAGCGCCAGAATAGAGACGAATCTGATCGACCTTCTCCTCACCAATCACCTGCTTTGCCTTTAACACGCCGCCTGTCACCTTCAGATACGTCAGGCGTTTTCCCTGCGCATCTCGAGCAATCTTAAACACACGCGCGCCAAACTCATCGCCATAATTTTGTGTCACCGTGTAGGTTTCAAAGCCCTCCAGAAATTCGGTCACGCCCTGCATCTTTAATGCCGAGCCAAAATAGCACGGAAACAGCTTTCGCGCCTTGATCTGTGTGCGAATCTGCTCCGTCGTAATGCTGCCTCCTTCAAAAAACTGCTCTAACAGCTCCTCATCGGTCTCTGCCAGACGCTCGTCAAAGTTTTCAGAATCGGAAAAATCCACGCATCGTCCGTCAAGGCGCTTTTGCAGCTGCGTCAGTGTTCCCTTTCGGTCAGCACCCTGCTGGTCCATCTTGTTGATAAAAAGAAAGACGGGAACATTGTACTGCTTTAACAGACGCCACAACGTCTGCACATGACCAGAAACACCGTCCGCCACACTAATGACTAAAATCGCATAATCAAGCACCTGAAGCGTGCGCTCCATCTCTGCGGAGAAGTCCACGTGGCCGGGCGTGTCTAATAGTGTTAATTTTCTTGCTTTTAAGGACAACTCTGCCTGCTTGGAAAAAATCGTGATTCCTCGATTCTTCTCAAGTTCGTATGTGTCCAAAAATGCATCCTTATGGTCGACCCTTCCCAGCTTTCTTGTACCTCCGGTCAGATAGAGCATACTCTCAGCCAAGGTTGTCTTTCCTGCATCTACATGTGCCACGATTCCAGCAACGGTATGTGCATTTTCCATTCTCTTCTGAGCTGTTTGCTCCATTTTCGGGTCCTCCTGTTTCTTCGTAATCTTCATAAATGAATCAGTTTTATAAAATCAGATTCTGATTTACTTTCCTGATTTTACTGAATCGAATTTTATTGAATCTGATTATAATACTCGTTTGGCACATATCCGGTGATAGCTACGCCGTCATCGCGGTATTCCTCCGTCACAATCTGTCCGTACTTGCGAAGCAGCTGAATCTTGCCCATCTCATCGTAGCCGTACAGACGC
Source organism: Wujia chipingensis (assembly GCA_963605535.1). Lineage (GTDB taxonomy): Bacteria > Bacillota > Clostridia > Lachnospirales > Lachnospiraceae > Anthropogastromicrobium > Anthropogastromicrobium chipingensis_A. Next base: position 67,535 of record CAVCXB010000002.1, on the reverse strand, counting down.
TCCACATATTTCTTGCGATCACGAAGAAAGCTTAAAAGTACGTCACGCAGCTCATCGAGACCGGTGCCATCCTTGACAGAAATTTCAATCGTGCGGTCGGCCTGCATATCGCGAACGAGCAGCGCTTTATCCTCCTCGGACAGCAAATCCTGCTTATTCATCAGCGTAAAGATCGGCTTTCCCTCAACGCCAAGCTCCTTTAATGTCTGGTAAACGACCTGCATCTGTGCCTCATGTTCCGGATTGGAAATGTCGACCACATGAATGATCAGATCGGCGTGCTTTGCCTCCTCCAAGGTACTGCGGAAGGCATCGATCAAATTGTGCGGCAGCTTATCAATAAAACCTACCGTATCGGTCATCAAAAGCGGCTCATCATTGCCCAGATTTAACAGTCTCGTCGTCGGATCAAGCGTTGCAAACAACTTATCCTCTGCCAGTACATCCGAGCCAGTCAGCTTATTTAACAGACTGGACTTTCCGGCATTGGTGTAGCCGACAATCGCTGCCACTGGAATATGTGTATCAATTCTTCTCTTTCTTGTCACTTCTCTGGTGCGCTTTACCTGTTCAAGCTCTGCCTTTAACTGAGTGATTCGCTGGTGAATCAAACGACGGTCAGTCTCGAGCTTACTCTCGCCCGGTCCTCTCGTACCGATACCGCCGCCGAGTCGGGACATTTCCTGTCCCATTCCAGTCAGACGATTTGCACGGTAACGAAGCTGTGCTAACTCAACCTGAATCTTTCCCTCGCTGCTTCTTGCGCGCGCTGCAAAGATATCCAGAATGACCATGGTTCGGTCAAGTACGCGAAGATCCAGTTCCTGCTCCAGATTTTTCATCTGCGCCGGTGACAGTTCATCATCACACACGATACCATCCGCATCGAGTTCGATCGCCAGCTGACGAATCTCCTCGATCTTTCCCTTTCCCACATAGGTACCCGAGATTGGGTGATCCAAGTTCTGGTAGATGGAGCCGACGGCCTCACCGCCCGCCGTATCCACCAGAAGGGCAAGCTCCTCAAGCGATGCCTTTACCCTGCTCTCCTCTGCGGTATTGACCGCAACCAGAAGCAGACGTTCTTTTTTCTGTGCTGTTTCTATCATAAATTATATAGACCTTTCTTGTTTTTGCTGTGTTCGTTCCTTGTCCTTCTTTAAGATGCCCTTCATGATAAACAAATACGCAATCCAAAGGAAAATTCCAGCGGTCACCCATGCACTCGCGTTTGCGATACAGATACCGGTGTAGCTCTTTGCCCTTGCCGCCATGAAGGCAAACACGCTTCGGCTGATCAGTTCTACCACGCCGCCAAGCGTCGGGAACAGCGCATAGCCGCAGCCCTGAAGGACATTTCGGTAAATGAAGATCATGCCAAGTGGAATAAAGCACATTCCACAAATCTCGATGTACTTGCGCACATAGCCAATGACTTCTGTAATATCGCCATCAAAGAACAGTGATGTCATAAATGGAAGGATTGCCAGTACGACAAAGTAGATGACAACTGCGTAGGTACAGCTGAGCACCATCGCAGTCTTCTGTCCCTTACGGATACGGTCGGTGGAATGGATACCCCAGTTTTGTGCACTGTAGGTCGCCATCGTCATGCCCATCGCCTGGAATGCCTGTGTTACCAGCTGCTCGACCTTGCAGGCTGCCGTATAGGATGCCACAACAGTAGAGCCAAGCAAATTCAGCGCTGCCTGTAAAATCATGGTTCCGATTGCGGTGATGGAAAACTGAAGCGCCATCGGAAGACCAATGTTTAACTGGATTCTTGCGCCAACTGGATCGAGTTTAAAATGTTCCTTCTTTAACTTCAGGATATCCACTTTTGTCAGCAGGAACACCAGACATAAAATGCCGGAAACGCCCTGCGAAATAACGGTTGCGATCGCTGCTCCTGCTACCCCCCATGACAATACCATGATAAAGAAAAGGTCAAGAACAACGTTTAACAGTGCTGATAAAATCAGGAAGTAAAGCGGTACCTTGCTGTTTCCGACTGCACGCAGGATACTCGCAGTTAGGTTGTACAGCGTAGTAAAAATAATTCCGGCGCAGATGATGACAATGTACTGCTTGGACATATCAAAAATATCCTCTGGTGTCTGCATGATGCGAAGCAGCCAGTCCATGCCAAGCAAACTAAATACAGTCATGATTACCGTAACAATCAAACCAAGTACAAATGCATTTCCAACGCTCTTTCGTAATCCCTCATAGTCGCCTGCCCCGTAGCGTTGTGAGGACAGAACGGTAAATCCGGTCGTCAGTCCATTCATAAAGCCAAGAATGAAAAAGACGATCGTTCCAGTTGCTCCTACCGCAGCGAGTGCGTCCGCGCCGACACCTTTTCCTACGATGATAGTGTCGACCATGTTGTACAGCTGCTGGAATAAGCAGCCGAGCAGGACCGGAATCAAAAACTTTAAGATCAGCTTTAATGGGCTGCCTTTTGTCATATCAAGATTCATATGTGTTTTCCCTCGTTCGTTAATTCAAATCTCCTCTACCACAAAGCCCCACGGAGCCAGCGTCAGGCGCTCTTTTTTCTGGGTTGCGCCTTCCTCTTTGAGCATTCGCGATGCCTTTGGTGCCTCTTTTGGAAGCTTGACGCTCTGCTCTTTTCCAGAATAGTTGAACAGATAGCGGATGGTATTTCCTTCCTGATTTACACCCTCTTTTATGATAACCGGGAAGGCAATTTCCTGTTTCCAGCTCCAAAGTCCAGTTTCCTTTAAGATGCGACCGGTGAGCTTCTTTATGTATTCGCTGCTTGTCTTGCAAGCGATATAATAGCAATGACCTGTGCCCCAGCTGTTTTCGGTTACAGCGGCATATTCCTTCCACATGTAATGATCGTAGGACGCAAGCACCTTTGCTCCTGCGGGCTCGACCAATTCCATAAAGTCTTGTGCCTGCAATGCATCCTTGGACAAACCAAAGGTCTCACCGGACAAACCGACATTTTTCGGCGCGGTAAAACGATCATAGCCGACACCCATGCACTCAGAAAGGCCAGCCGGTTGTCTGTCACAATTTACCTTCACATGCTCGTTGGTAAAGCCGGTTTTAAACGTAGCAACCAATGTACCACCGTTTGCTGCAAATGCGGACAAGCGTGCAAACACTTCCTTTGGCGCACTGTAAAGCGCCGGAACAAAGATTACCTTATATTGATCGAGATTCGTCTCATCCGTCCAGATGATATCGCACCCTACGTTCTGCTCATACAGCGCATCGTAAATCCAGCGAACAACATCATTATAGGAAGTCTTTCCTCCTGAAATCGGGAACCAGTTGAGCGCAGTCAGCGCCTCGTTGCTGACCATAATGGCAATCTTATTTGTCTTCTTTAAATGAATCAGCTTATCGCTGAGCGATGCAAAGGAATTTCCCACCTGACTTACCTCGCGGTAAATCGTATTTTCCTGCAAGTCATGGCTCAAGATACCCTTCCAGTAGGTTTCGCAGGCATTATGAATGGAATGCCAATGCCAATACATGACGCTATCGGCGCCGCTCGCTAAATGCGAGAACGCCTGAAGCTTTAACTGTCCCGGATATGGGGTCCACTCTGGGAAGCCCTGTGCCTCGGTCTCGATCACCAGATAGTTGTCTTTTTTGAGTGAACGCGTCAGATCACCGCAGAAGGAAATTTCTTTTCCAGTCAGATCTTCCTGCGACGGATGATAGATGTCACAGCCAGCAATTGTGAGTGCCCTAGCTGCCGCCGGATGATCGACATCTGGCTGAACACCATAGGAATGCCCCTTCCATGCGAAGTCAAAATTGTGTGTCACAAACTGATCGTCATGCAAATACTCCTGCACGATGCTTCTCTGCCACAACAAAAAGTCGGTAACAAGACTTCTCTGGAATCGCTCAAATGCACAGCCAAGGCTGCCATTAATCGTACCGCTCACATTTGGAAACTGCTCCCAGCTGTTGATGCGGTTGCTCCAATAATCCAGTCCGAAATCGTGATTCAATTTTTCGATATCGCCATTGTACTGCTTTTTCATCCATGCGACAAAAGCCTGCTGCACGTTTTCGCTGCTGGTGCCGAAATGTTTTGTCTCGTTGTCCAGCTGAAAGCCGATTACGCAGGAGTAGCCCTTTGCCGTCTCCATGAGTTTTCGGATGATGCGCTCACAATAGAAACGGTACGCATGATGTGTGATATCCATGATCTGACGCGCACCGTATGGACGACGGCCGCTCTTATCCGTTACCATGATATCTGGATACTTCTTTGCCATCCACGCTGGAATTGCATAGGTCGGTGTTCCAATGATGACCTGCATTCCCTCACGCTCACATGCATCGAGTACTTTTGTGACATGAGAAAAATCAAATACGCCATCCTCTGGTTCTTCCGTGCTCCAGGTCGACTCCGCGATCCTGATTACATTGATGCCTGCCTTTTTCATCATGGCAAGGTCGGTGTCAAGCCGTTCATACGGCATGTATTCATCATAATACGCACATCCATACAATAACTGGTCCATCACGATTCCTCCTGCGTTTTTTCTTATTTTATTTTCCCTGCCACTCGCGCACCATGGCAATCTCCCTTGCGTAGCCATCATCCTCGTTCGGCGTCTCTAAAATAAACGGGCGTCCCTGTAATGCCGGGTGGTTAACAACTCTCTTTAATGCTTCCTCTCCGATTTTTCCAAGGCCAAGCTTCTGATGGCGATCTTTGTGTGCGCCACAGTCATTCATACTGTCGTTTAAATGTACAGCACAAAGCTTGTCCAGACCGATGATGCGATCAAATTCGGTAAGCACCTCGTCCAGATGATTTGCGATATCGTAGCCGCCATCCCATACATGACAAGTGTCAAAACACACGCCCAGCTTTTCCTTGCAGGAAACACGGTCGATAATTGCGCGCAGCTCCTCAAAGCTTCTGCCGACCTCGCTTCCTTTTCCTGCCATTGTCTCCAACAGCACGGTCACACTCTGCGTACTGCTTAAGCACTCGTTTAATGCGGCTGCGATGAGCTCGATTCCTGCCTCACTTCCCTGTCCGACATGGGAGCCTGGATGGAAGTTGTAGAATGCGCCCGGCAGGTACTCCATTCGCTTGATGTCATCCTTTAACATCTCCACGGAAAATTTGCGAATATCCTCTTTTGCGGCACATACGTTCATCGTGTACGGCGCATGTGCGACAAGCGGGCCAAATTCATGCTCTTTCATCAATGTAAGAAGACGATTTACATCCTCTTTTTGAATTTCTTTTGCGCTTCCGCCCCTCGGGTTTCTGGTAAAAAAGGCAAATGTATTGCCGCCGAGCTTCACCTCTTGCTTGCCCATCGCCTCGTAACCCTTTGAGGAAGAAACGTGATTTCCGATATAAATCATGTCATTACGCTCCTGATTCTATCATCTACTGTTTTCTTTTTTAATTTTAAACGAAGTCCCCACGCCCATGCGGTGCATCGCTCCTATGGACGTGGTACTCTGCCAGATTTGATAGAATAGAATTCAATTTGTTTTCTGAATTCCATTCTTTCAATTATATCAGTTTCTTTATTCTAACGGCAGTCCGATCGTGTAAATGCTGTTAAAGGTATCGCCTACTGCTAAGGTATTTCCGTATGCGCGCTCCTGTAGAGTTCCAGTAAAGTCATCGGAATCACATCTTCCATGCCATGGCTCTAAGCAGACAAACGGTGCATCACTTGTCGGTGCCCACAGACCAAAAATTGGTGCATCAAACTGTAAGGTAACATACTCCTGTCCATCTGGATATGCCAGTGCCAGGCGGGATGCCTGCTCATCCTTGGAAATGATGGCATCTCTTGCAAACAAATCTGCTGTCAACGGCAGATCACGCGGCAAGGTAACGGTATCATCCTCAAGCGCCATGCCATCCTTGGAAATGTGGTAGCAGGTAAAGGTACCAGCGGTATTATCACCGACATGGATATGATCCGTGTCTGTGCCATCCTCAAGTGTCATGCTGGCAAAAAATGCCGGGTGCGCACCGATAGAGAAATACATTTCCTTGGTATCTGTATTTGTTACCTTCCATAATACCGATACGCTTGTCTCCTTCAACTGATAACCAATCTCCAGACGGAATGCAAACGGATATTTTGCTATTGTGCTCTCATCAGACTCCAGCACAAACCACAGTGTATCAGCAGTCTGGCTCTCCAATGCAAATTCCATATCTCTTGCAAAGCCATGCTGAGACATTGCATAGGTTGTTCCATCGTAGCGATACTGCTTATTCTTTACGCCGCCAACAAACGGAAACAGCACTGGTGAATGGCGCTTCCAGTACTTTGGATTGGCGTCAAATAAATACTCTTTCTTTGTCTTTTTGCCCATCAGGCGCACCAGCTCTGCGCCGTGGCTTTCGATTTCCAGATAAATATGCTCATTTTCTAACTGATATACTGCCATTTTTATTCCTCCTGTGATTTCCGAATCGTCTCCATCGCGTCCTCATAGCCCACAAACACATGCCCGTTCATTCCATTTCGCACCGCACCGTCAATGTTCTCCTTCTTATCATCAAAGAACAGACACTCCTGCGGCTTTAAGTCAAACAGTTCAAACAATTTTTGATAGATTGCATCGTCCGGCTTGATGATCTGATAGCGATAGGACAAAAAATTCTTCCTTTGTCAAGACACCGCGATCAATCTCATTCCAATCATCGTTTAAGAAAACAGCCTCTGCCAGACGCTCCTTCACCTCATCTGAAAAGCCAAAGCTGTCCAGATGATGACGCCATGAAAATGGAATCAACACATTTCCAATATCAAGTACAATGTTTTTAATCATCGCCAATGTCCCTTCTTTATAAATTGATCATTTTGAAATTGTCTTATGGCTGCTTATCGCTTATTTCCTTTCTCCAGCAGACAGACCGTCTCCACATGCTCTGCCTTTGTCCACGGGAACATGTCAACTGGTGTCGCCTGCTTTGCGTGATAGCCCTTCTTTGCAAGGTATTTTAGATCCCTTGCTAATGTTTGCGGATTGCACGAAACATATACAATGCGTTTCGGTGTAAGAATTGCTACGGAATCCATAAACGCCTCGCTGCTTCCACTTCTCGGCGGATCCATAAAGACCACATCGGCGTGGCTGCCTTCCTCGGCCATCTGCGTCATCTGCTCTCCGGCATCGCCCTGAAGAAAATGAATATTCGTTACATGATTTGCCTTTGCATTCGCAATCGCATCCTTTACCGCAAGTGGATTTAGTTCAATTCCAAGCACTGTTTTTGCCTTGGATGATGCCGTCATTCCGATGGTTCCGATTCCACAGTAAGCATCAATCGCAATCTCCTCTCCAGTGAGATTTGCCAGCTCAACTGCCTTTTCGTACAGCTTCTGTGTCTGCACTGGATTGACCTGATAGAACGACTGTGCCGAGATGCGGAAACGATTTCCGCAGAGCACATCTTCAATATAGCCCTTTCCGTACAGAACAACATTTCGCTCGCCCAGCACCATGCTAGTTATACGATCGTTGATATTTAACACAACACTTGTGATCTCTGGATGCAGCTTTCTTAATGCCTTTACGAAGTTATTTTTGGACGGGAATACCGGTGATGTCACAACAAGAATGACTAGCACCTCACCTGTCGTAAAGCCACGTCGAATCATTACATGGCGCAGCAGACCATAGCGTGTGCGCTCACTGTAGATTGTTACCTTAAAGGACTTGAGTAGTCCTCTGATGTCACAGATGATCTGATCCGCTGTCTGATCCTCTAGCAGGCACGAATCCACCGGTACTACACTGTGGCTGCCCTCCTCGTAGATTCCGGAAAGGATCTCTCCTTTCTTATAAGAAAAGGTTGCTGTCACCTTGTTGCGGTAGTGATATGGCTCCTCCATTCCGATGATGGGATTTACCGGACAGACTCCCTTTAACTGGTTCTTCACATACTGCTCTTTTTCTTTGAGCTGTTTTTCATAGCTTCCGTTAATATAAGTGCAGCCGCCGCACATACCGGCCGCTGCACACTTATTTGCATTTTTTGTCTTAGTTGTCCTCAATTTCATTTTCTCCATTTGCTGCCGCTTCGTCTGATGCAGTTGGTGCGTTTGTCTCACCCAAGTCACACTTTGACAGAATCTGACTGCTTAATCCCTGAAGGGATGCCAAATTAAAACTGTCATTGTCGGACACTGCCATGCCGTGACGAGATGCCAGATCATTTGTGTAATCAGACAGCGGATACGTTGTAACAATATCATAATACTCACTTGACTCTCTCTGCTCATAGTGCGTTACGACAAAATCAAGAGAATAGTCGGAAATATAGGTACCGTTCTCATCCTTTTTGATCGTCACATTTGCCTGACCTCCGAGCATATTTTCCAGTGTATTCTGAATGGACTGGAAATTGCCAAGCGAATAATAAACCAGTGTGCGATCACCATTTTCTGCTGTCACCCACTTGACAGGCTCAACTACATGCGGATAAGAACCGATGATCAGATCCACACCATTGTTTGCGAGAAACTGTGCCTGTTTTTCCTGCTCTTCGGTGTAATCCATGCTGTTTTGCTCACCCCAGAATGGGAATGCGATGATAAAATCAGCCTCCTCACGTGCCTGCTTTAAAATATCAGACAGCCAGCTCTCATCGTATTCATTTAACAGGTACGGACTTCCATCCAGATCTGCTGTCTGGTTAGAACCATAGCTATAGTTGATCATTGCAATCTTAATATTATTTGCCTCGACATAGACTGGAACATCCTTTGCCTCCCTGGAACTGTTTACACCAAGAAGTGTCACATCCGGGCAGTTTGTGCTAAAATAACTCATCATCGTATTCAGACCATCGCGGCCTTCGTCCATGATATGGTTGTTTGCTGCTAACACAACATTGATACCCGCATCGCGGATACTGTCAGCCAGCTCGACTGCTGTATTAAAGATACCGGTCTCAGTTGAGGTAGCACCCAGCGCACTTCCGCCAAGTACCGTATCCTGGCTGAGTACGGCCAGATCTGCTGCCTGAAAAATGCTTGCCATATTGGCAAAATGATTGGTAAAATCGTATGTCCCGTCTGCCTTCTGTGCACTGAGCGTACAAGAACGATGCATCAGATTGTCACCTACTGCAACAAGTGTTGCACTTGTTGGCTTAAATACTTCCTCGGTAGTAGCCTCAGTCTCTGCCTGAGCCTGCTTTGTGGATGCCTGCGCATCTACATCAATCGGATATCCCGGATCCTGCACCGGATTCTGTGTATCTGTGCTTGTATTTGCTCTTGCACTTTTAAAACCAGATAATAAAATACTTCCGTAGTGATAACCCATATAGCCGATTACCGCTACCGTCACCAGCATTTCAATTCCCAGTATCATATATAATAGCTTAAAGGAATTCTTTTTTTCCTTCTTTTTCTTGCGGGACTTACTCATTCTTACTTTTTCCTTTCCATTCTATGTCCTGATCAGATACCACGGGGCTTCCCTGTATCCTGATAAGATACCACGGATTTCTCCGTACTTCGTACTCTCGAAATCCTAAAAGCATTCGGAATTCGCCCTTCGGGCTGCTTCCTCATGTTTTGGGCGGGTCATAAAATCAGAATCCTTCCTGTGCAAGCACGGAGAGTCTTCTGATTTTCTTCCCCTGTATCTTATCACATTATAAATCACAGTCCTAAATTTTACAAGAAATTTTCTTATTTTTTAACGTGAAAAGGCACCGGACATTTCTGCCCGGCACCTCTATTGATGTACTCATCTGCTTACCGTCTTAATAAACAACTCCGTTGATACTTTAAATTAAACAATACCCTGAGCGTTCATAGCATCTACGACCTTCTCAAAACCTGCAATGTTTGCACCCATTACATAGTTTCCTTCGTAGCCGTACTTCTTAGCTGCCTCATCAACCTTCTTGAAGATGTTGATCATGATGTTGTGCAGCTTCTCATCAACTTCCTCGAATGTCCAGGAAAGTCTCTCGCTGTTCTGGCTCATCTCAAGTGCGGAAGTAGCAACACCACCTGCGTTTGCTGCCTTTCCTGGCATGAACATCATACCACTCTCTAAGAAGAAGTCGGTAGCCTCTCTGGTGGATGGCATGTTAGCGCCCTCTGCTACTAAGAAGCATCCGTTTGCCTTTAACTGCTTTGCATCCTCAAGATCCAGCTCGTTCTGAGTTGCGCATGGAAGAGCGATATCACACTTAACACTCCATACACCCTTACCCTCATGATACTCAACACCTGGCTTAGCCTCTGCGTACTCCTTGATTCTTCCACGACGAACTTCCTTGATCTGCTTTACCAGATCCAGATCGATGCCGTTTGGATCGTAAACCCAACCATTGGAATCACTTAAGGTAACAACCTTCATACCGTACTGCTGAGCCTTCTCAGTGGTGTAGATTGCAACGTTACCGGAACCAGAAACGGCAACTGTCTTTCCTTCCATGGTCATACCTGCATTTAACAGCATCTCACGAACCATGTATACCAGGCCATAACCTGTAGCCTCTGTTCTTGCAAGAGAACCACCATAGGTCAGTCCCTTACCAGTTAAAACACCCTCATACAGACCAGTCAGTCTCTTATACTGTCCATACAGATAACCGATCTCTCTTCCGCCTACACCGATATCACCAGCTGGTACATCCGTATCTGCGCCAATGTGACGATACAGCTCTGTCATGAAACTCTGGCAGAATCTCATGATCTCACGATCAGACTTACCCTTCGGGTCGAAATCAGAACCACCCTTGCCACCGCCGATCGGAAGACCGGTCAGGGAATTCTTAAAGGTCTGCTCAAATCCAAGAAACTTAATAATACCCAGATTTACAGATGGATGAAGACGAAGACCGCCCTTGTATGGTCCGATTGCACTGTTAAACTGTACACGGAATCCTCTATTTACGTGTGCCTGTCCATTGTCATCTACCCACGGTACACGGAATGTAATGATACGCTCTGGCTCTGTCATTCTCTCAAGCAGCGCATCCTTGCGGTACTGCTCCTCATTTGCCTCGATTACCGGACGAAGAGAATCAAGAACTTCCTTAACTGCCTGCTGAAACTCCTTTTCTCCAGGGTTCTTTTCTGCAACTAACTGCAGCACTTCATCTACGTAAGACATTATGACCTCTCAATCTGCCGCTCTGGGCGACTCTTTGCGATACCCGGCGCTGTTCCCGGATATCGGAGTGAATACTGATTTTCACTCTGATCTATATTACCAACCCGAAACCTAAGGATGTCAAAACTATGCTGTCAATCGGGAGGTCAATCAAAACCGGTCAAAAAAACCGACATGTACATGGTACTACATGAATTAAATTACGTCAATACCTCTTTTTCAAAAATAAAATAAATTTTTTGTGATGTTTTTGTGTATTTATATAATGCATTCTGATAAAGTGTCAAAGTGCTGATTTTTCGCTTTTTCTTCCGTTCACATTGCACATAGGAAAAAAGGGTATTTAAAAACACCCAGAGGCAGACTGACTCTATCAGTAGTACCCGCCTTTGGGTGTTCATTTACTTTGTATTATTTTGTTCGCTTCGACTTCAAACGTATCCTTAACCCTCGAACCTATTCTTAGAAATCAAACTTGTCCTCGAAATAAGCCTTCAGATCTGCAATTGCTACGCGCTCCTGCTTCATGGTATCACGGTCACGTACGGTTACGCAGCCGTCGGTCTGAGAATCAAAGTCGTAAGTGATGCAGAACGGAGTACCGATCTCATCCTGTCTTCTGTAACGCTTTCCGATCGCACCACGATCATCAAACTCACAGTTGTACTTCTTGATCAACTGCTCATATACCTTCATAGCGCCCTCATTGAGTTTCTTGGAAAGTGGAAGCACACCAATCTTAACTGGAGCCAGTGCCGGATGGAAATGAAGCACGGTACGAACATCGCCGCCCTCTAATTCTTCCTCATCATATGCAGCACAAAGGAATGCCAGTGTTACACGGTCAGCACCAAGAGATGGCTCGATCACATACGGGATGTAACGCTCCTTCTTCTCATCATCGAAGTAGGTCATATCCTCACCGGATGTATTCTGATGCTGGGTCAGATCGTAATCGGTACGGTCTGCGATACCCCACAGTTCGCCCCAACCGAATGGAAATAAGAACTCAATATCGGTTGTTCCCTTCGAATAGAAGCACAGTTCCTCCGGAGAATGATCTCTTGCACGCATCTCGTCTTCCTTAATACCAAGGCTCTTTAACCAGTCGATACAATACTGACGCCAATACTGGAACCACTCAAGGTCAGTTCCCGGCTCACAGAAGAACTCTAACTCCATCTGCTCGAACTCTCTGGTACGGAAAGTAAAGTTTCCAGGAGTGATCTCATTTCTAAAGGACTTTCCGATCTGGCCGATACCAAATGGAAGCTTCTTACGGGAGGTTCTCTGAACATTCTTGAAGTTTACGAAAATACCCTGTGCAGTCTCCGGACGAAGATATACGGTATTCTTTGCATCCTCAGTAACACCCTGGAAGGTCTTGAACATCAGGTTAAACTGACGAATATCCGTAAAATCATGCTTTCCACAAGTTGGGCAGCAGATGTTCTTCTCATCGATGAATTCCTTCATCTCCTGTGTGGTCCAACCGTCGATTGGCTTCTCTGGCTCTTTGCCCTGCTCTGCATAATAATCCTCAATCAGCTTGTCTGCGCGGAAACGCTCATGACAGCATTTACAGTCCATTAACGGATCGGAGAAACCGCCCAGATGACCAGATGCTACCCAAGTCTGCGGGTTCATCAGGATCGCACAGTCTACACCTACATTGTAAGGATTGCCGGTAACAAACTTCTGCCACCATGCCTTCTTTACATTGTTCTTCAGCTCGACACCGAGATTCCCATAATCCCAAGTATTTGCCAGACCACCGTAGATCTCGGAACCCGGATATACGAAACCTCTGGATTTTGCAAGCGCTACAATTTTCTCCAACGTCTTTTCCATAATCGTTCTTCCTCTTTTCTGCGGCATAAACGCCGCGTGAATCTCTCTAATAATACCAGATTACTTTATACAGTGCAAGCAGGTTTTATTTAAAAATAATATATCCACCGTCATTTCCGGTGATCTGCGCACAGTTCGATGCCAGCACCGTAACATTCGGGGAGACATATGCGATGTCATGCTCGCCAAATACCGTTACCGGATAATCCGCATACACCAGACAATAATCCGTTTTCTTCATCAGCTCATCTGCACTGATGTTCTTCTGACCATCGCTCGTGACAAATTCGCCGCTAAGCGCCATCGTGCTGCTGCCAAGCTGTGATGTATAAAGCTTGCTGCCACCTGCTGACTGGATTTCTGCAGAGTTAAAACCTGTATAGGTATCGCCATTTGCATAAGTGAACACGACACTTGCCTTCTGATCCTTCACAGATGCAGACTCGTAGCATACTGGAAGAAGAATGCTGTCTTTTTCTTCCTCTGTCATCTGATCATAGCTATAATACTTACAGCCATAAAGATTTGTATTGAACGACAATGCTTCCTGCTGCGCAACGCCAGCAAGCTCATCGATGCTGTAATAGTCCTTGTCAAAGTCGGAAATCATGGCAGCACGGATCATAGCATTGTCCTGCACGTAAATGCTGTTTTCAGCCGCTGTGAAGTCATATGACTTCGTAAATAGTCCGCATCCTGCAAGACTGACTGCCGCCACCAGCCCCGCCATAAGACTGACTTTTTTTATCCGTATCATCCTGTTTCTCATACGTTTCTTTCCTCTCATTTACTGCCTCTTTTCGGCAGAGACTTACCTTCTATACATTCTATGGTATCTTTGCGAATATTTCAAGTACAAAATCTTCCGATTTCATTAACATTTCTTTACAAAAGTATCGGCATTCTGCTCGTTTCACAATGCCGTGCCTTCAAACCTTCGCATTTCTTCCAACACTGTTAATGATTTAAACTCTCTCGGCAGATATCGCTTGCACCATTTTGCCGTCAACTCATAAAGCGTCTGCTGCACCGGCTTTTCCACGCAGAAGGTATACAGCTTTCCAAGCGGCGCCGTCAGAATATACTGAAGCGTATACATAGCAGACGCATCCAAATAGACACGCTGATATGTCTGTGTATCACGCTTTGCATTCGCACAGCCCTCGCAGATGCAATTTCCACGCTCTACAGACAGCCAGCCCTTCGTAAGTCTGCTGCCGCAAGTTCTGCACTCAAATACTTGTGGATACACACCCATCACAGTAAACAGGCGAATCTCGTAGATCAGACGCACCAGTTCATCCGGAATGGCCTGTTTTTCCAGCGCCTTTAAGGAAAAATAGAGCAGATTTAGCAATTCCTTTGCATCATCATTTTCCTCCGAGACAAAGCCTGCCGCCTCCAGAAAATAGCAGCCGTAGGCCATCTTTGTAACATCAGCATTGATTGCCTCGAAATATTCCTTTATCGAAGCAGACTGCACTGTATACGAGTCCCGGCCCGCATGCAGCGAAAATTCTCCCATCGAAAATGGACGCGCCGCGGCAAGCAGGGAGCTGTTTGGACGTCTCGCGCCCCGCACAAATGCACTGATGCGCCCCAAATCCGTCGTCAGAAGCACAATTCGCCTGTCATATTCGCCGATTGGCATGGCAGACAGTACCATTCCGCTCACCGTTACTGTATCCATTCGTTTTCCTTTCCCTGATTTTGCTTACTGCTCGTCCTCGTGATAACCGAAATTCTTCATATAAAGATCACTGTCCCGCCAATCCTTACGCACCTTAACAAACAGCTTTAAATTAACCTTCATCTCCAGCATATCCTCGATATCGCGGCGCGCATCGCTTCCGATGGCCTTTAACATCGAGCCGCCCTTTCCGATGATGATTCCCTTATGAGACTCGCGCTCACAGATGATAGAGGCCTCGATGTCCATCACAGAACCGTCCGGACGCTCTTTCATCGTCTCGATTGTGACAGCGATACCGTGTGGAATCTCCTCCTGAAGACGTCTGAGTGCCTTCTCACGAATCATCTCGGCTGCGATCTGGCGCATCGGCTGATCGGTGACGGTATCCTCATCGTAATACATCGGGCCATATGGCAGATAACGAAATACCGTGTCCAGCAGCATATCCGTGTTGACACTTCGAAGGGCAGAAACGGCTACGACTTCATCAAAATCCACGATCTGGCGATATGCTTTGATACACTCTGCCACGGCTTCCTTCTTTACGGTATCGGTTTTGTTGACAATCAGAAAGACCGGACACTTTAACTGGCGCAGCTTCTTTGCAATCTCCTGCTCGCCTCTTCCGATAAAGGTAGTCGGCTCAACAAGCCACATAACAATATCGGCCTGTGAGAAGGTCTTCTGCGCAACCTCTACCATATACGTTCCCAGACGATTCTGCGCCTTATGGATGCCCGGCGTATCCAGAAAAACGGCCTGACCACGCTCGTCTGTGTAAACGGTACGAATCTGATTTCTTGTTGTCTGTGGCTTTCTTGATGTGATCGCGATCTTCTGTCCGATCAGATGATTCATCAGTGTGGACTTTCCTACGTTCGGGCGTCCGACCAGTGCAATAAAGCCTGATTTTTTCTGTTTTTCCATATTTCCTCTTTCTAAAAATTGTTAGCTGATGTTCACCGAGTGGGCGTCTCGTAACCTTCCCCCATGAACTATGATAAAACTTATAAAGATCGCACATTTGCAAACAGCGCGCGATTCTCTTTAATCTTGTTCTCATTTCCAACGACGCACAGACAGTTTTCACCGAGCACCGCCTTCGCATACGGCACCAGTGCACGAATATCCGCTGCCGTTGTCTGAAGCACCTCATCGCGCTCCTTCTGCAGCTGCTCTCTTGTGATGCCGCTTAAGTATGCGGTCAATCCGCGAACGCCGAGTGCCGCCGGATTCTTCGGAATGTCCATTTCACTGATCGCACCGATCACGAAACGATCCATGCTGCGCTCGTCCTGCTCGAAGCTCTCCAGATAGGCCGGAAGCTGCTCATACACTTCATTGGACTCTGCCAGCTTCGGATCCAGATACGATACCATGTAGCAGTCACCATCGCGTCCCATGCCGGACATGCAGCCGTAAGCGCCGCCCTTTACACGCAGGCGAATCCACAGATAATCATAGTTCAATATGTTTTGCAAAACGAGAAGTGAACCCTGAAATGGCAGCCCTGCATCCTTATAATTTCCCGTTCTGGCAACGAACTGAATCTGAGATGCACAGCAGATACCCTCGTTTTTCTTTTCCAGCGGCATATGCCACTCAGCCTTCTGAAAGACTTCATCTGGCATCTCTGGAATCAGTGCATTCATCGCGCCTGTAAGCATCTCAAAGCCCTTCTCGTCTGCGGTAAAGCTGACGAGCATCGCCTCTTTGTTGAATAAGCGATGACTGATGGATTTTAGCATTTCAATAATCGTACTCTTTCGCTCCTCAAAATGCTCATACAGATCATTTAAGAATTCATAGAACGAAATACCCGTCATCAGTTCATTTAGATAACCCGACTCGCTGTGGTAGGACGATGCACGTTTGATTGCCGTATTGTGTCCGGCACTCTTTAAGCGCTCGTAAAGCTGGGAGCGTGTCTCGCCAATAATCTCGTATAGACGCTTCTCGTTTGCCAGATCAGACGCATACATCATTTCTTTGGTTAAGCGAATCGCCGTCTCAAGCTCGTTATAAAATGCCTTCATGCGGAAAGAAAAGCGCACCATCGGATGACCGTTCTCCGGCTGAAGCACAACAAAGCCCGGATCAATGCCGCCAGTGTGGATATTGACCTCATCCATCAGCTCCGTGTAGCTGTATGGTCCAGCCCCAACCACACCTAAGATCTGTTTTAACAGTGACAGATAGGGGAGCTCCGAAAGCGATGCAAAATCAGCATCAAACACAAGCTCCAGATAACCGATCTCCTTTGTGGGCATCTCATGGAACAATACCGGAATGCCGCCAATACTACGTTCCTCGTTGTACAGTGGAAGTACCTCGCGCTTGATATCGGCGCGTGTCAGCATCGGAACCGTCTCGAGTTCTTCCTTTGTGCTCGGTGTCTCCTGATACTCTTTTAATTCCTTCGTGTGGCGCACAATCGCCTCGATTTCCTCTTTTGAGAGTGTTTCTTTGTAGGCGCGAAGCTTCTCGGCCACTTTCTTTTCATTCTCTGCATCAAGACCCACCTGCGGAACTGCCATTGCCACAACACCAAAGGTATTGTCAATCAGGCAATCGGTAATCAGCTGTTCAAAATAATTACCCTCTGCCTTTTTGTAAAGTTCCTCCATCGTCTCCTGTGTCTCAAGAAGCAAAAATGCGGCATTGTCATCGTACAGCCAGCTGTCAAACAGATCCAGACCGTACATCAGTCCCTTCGGCCAACGGCCAAAGTCACCCTCCTTTAAGCGAAACTGTAAGCTGTTCAAACCAGCAAGGAGAGAGCGTTTATTTAAACCATCTGTGGCAAGCTTCTTTAATGTCGTTTCAATCGTCTGAACAAAGGCGTCTCGCTGCTCTGGCGCTGCGCCCTTTGCCGTCACCTCGAAGGACGGCTGCAAAATACCATCCTCAAAGCCGCCGTAAATATCCACGCCAATACCTGCATCCAGCAGTGCCTGCTTTAACGGCGCACCCGGCGCGTCAAGAAGTACATACTCCAGCACCTGAAATGCCAGATCTTTCTCGCGGTCAAGCGCATTGGATACAACCTTTGACCACGTAAAATAGGTACCCTCGTCATCGTCCTCCGATGCCGCATAGGAAAACTCAATCTGCTTCATCGCATCAAATGGCTTCTGCGGTGCGATTGTGGAGTCAATCTCCTGCTTTTCATAGTGGCTCAAATACTCGCGGTCCATCCAGTTCAGCGCTTCTGCCATATCGAGATCGCCATACAGATAAATGTAGCTGTTGGACGGGTGATAATATTTCTGATAAAATACCAGATAATCCTCATAGGTCAGATCCGGAATGCAATCCGGATCGCCGCCCGACTCAAACGCATAGGTCGTATCCGGATAAAGTGCTTCCTGCACATGACGGCCAAGCACCTCATCGGCACTCGAAAAGGCACCCTTCATCTCATTGTAAACGACACCATTATACGTCAGTTCACCGTCCGGGCTTTCCATCTCGTAGTGCCAGCCCTCCTGCTCGAAGATCTTGCGCTCCTTTGTGATGTTTGGATGAAAAACACCGTCCATGTAGACGGACATCAGATTAAAGAAGTCCTTGTCGTTCGTGCTTGCGAGCGGAAACATCGTCTTGTCCGAATAGGTCATTGCATTTAAAAATGTATTAAGCGATCCCTTTGCCAGCTCCACAAACGGATCCTTGACCGGATATTTGTCGGAACCGCACAAAACAGTGTGTTCAATGATGTGTGCGACACCGGTGCTGTCCGTTGGCACGGTGCGAAATGCGATATTAAATACCTTGTTATTATCATCATTTTCCAGCACAAAAATGCGTGCGCCTGTCTTTTTATGGCGCATCAGATAGCCCTCGCTCTCAAGCTCCTTCACATAATGATGTTCAATCAGTTCATACTGCGGTACTTTTGTCAAATCCATTTTCTTCTGCCTTTCCGTCACTGCTTTTCGCACTCCACTTCCTGACGTCGCAAAATATCCTGCGGCTCAGGCATACTGTCAAATGCAACATGAAGCATCTGCTTTGGATGCGGTGCGCTCTCCTGCGCATTGCCATCCTCATCAAAAATACCGATGACATTTAATGAAATGTTTCGTCCATCCGGCTTCATCACCTCGATTGTCTCGCCAACACTGAATTTATTTTTCTGCTCAAATACGCTGCGTCCGTTCTCGTCAATCGACTCTACGGTTCCCAGATAGGTGTAATTCTTTACATACGTGTTGCTGTCGTAAATCTGTGCATCGTGTGTTGGCTTTCCATAGAAAAATCCAGTCGTAAACTCGCGATAGGTACATTTTCCAATTTCTTCCTTGTACCATTCCATGTTCGCCTCATATTTCTTCGTATCCTCAAAGTAATCGTCAAGTGCCTTGCGGTAGGTGCGTGCCACGGTCGCTACATACAGCGCCGTCTTCATGCGACCCTCGACCTTTAAGCTGTCGATACCACAAGCAATCAAATCTGGAAGATGCTCGATCATACACAGATCCTTTGAGTTAAAGATGTAGGTACCGCGCTCGTTCTCATAGACCGGATAATACTCGCCCGGACGTGTCTCCTCGACAATGGAATACTTCCAGCGGCATGGATGCGTACAAGCACCTTGGTTCGCATCGCGTCCGACCATGTAGTTGCTCAGAAGGCATCTTCCCGAATAGGAAATACACATCGCGCCGTGTACAAAGGTCTCGATCTCAAGATCATCTGGGATGTGCTCGCGAATCTGCTTTAACTCGTAAAGAGACAGCTCTCTTGCGGAAACAACGCGCTTTGCGCCAAGCTGATGCCAGAAATTATAGGTGCCGTAGTTACAGTTGTTCGCCTGGGTGCTGATGTGGAGTTCCATTTGAGGAAGCTCCTCCTTTGCGATCATGAAAACACCCGGATCGGAGATAATCAACGCATCTGGTCCGATCTCCTTTAACTCACGAAAATACATGCGCACACCGTCCAAATCATCATTGTGTGCCAAAATGTTGACCGTCACATAGACTTTTACACCGTGCACATGAGCAAAACGAATGCCCTCTGCCATATCCTCTTTGCTGAAATTCTTTGCCTTCGCCCGAAGACCGAATGCCTCACCGCCGATGTAGACCGCATCTGCCCCATAAGTGACAGCCGTTTTTAATACGTCAAGACTGCTCGCCGGAATCAAAAGCTCTGGCTTTTTTCTTGCTGTCATATCACATTTCCTCCGTGTTTTTCTTCATTGTCAGTGAGACGCCGTCTCCGATTGGAATGACTGATGTGGTAAGCTCTGGTGTATGCGTCAGCAGTGTCAGATACTCTCGCATTCTGCTGTGAATCGTGCGGTTGCGTCTCGTCACCGCAAATCTGGACTCCAAAACATCACCGTCCTGAAGCACATTGTCTGAAAACAAAAGTCCATCCGGTGACAGAAGCCGCAGCACATCCGGAAGGAAATGAATATACTGACCCTTCGCCGCATCCATAAAGATCAAATCATACGGCTTGTCCAGTGTCTTTAAAAGTTCGGCTGCATCGCCCTCAAGCAATGTGATGTCACAGCCTCTTGGTGCCCGAGCAAAATTGCGCTTGGCTTCCTCGATGCGCGGCGGATACTTCTCAATCGTCGTAATTTTCGCATCCTTTGGCATGACCTCACTCATGCGAATCGCGGAATAGCCTACCGCCGTACCCACCTCGAGGATGGAAAGCGGCCGTTTCAGACGGATTAAAAAGAGCAGAAAACTGGCAGTCTCCGGCCGAATAATCGGCACGTCTCCTGCCAGCGCGTCTCTTTGGATTTCTTCACTCAGAGCGCTCCCTGGGAGTTCCAGAGAGCGAATATAATCGGTTGCCCGCTCAAAATCAAACATTGAATTACTCCACTTCCATGATGATTGGAAGGATCATCGGACTGCGCTTCATCTTCTTCCACAGGTAGTTGCTCAAGCTGTCACGAATCTCATTCTTGATCTTAGACCAGTCGGAAATCTTGTGATCCAGACAGTCAAATACCGCATCCTCTACGACCTGCTGGGCCTCAATCATCAGGTTCTCAGACTCACGGATATAGACAAAGCCTCTCGATACGATGTCCGGTCCTGCAAGAAGGTTGTTGGTATAACGCTCTAACGTCAGCACAACGATAATGATGCCGTCCTGTGACAAATTCTGACGGTCACGCAAAACGATATTTCCAACATCACCGACACCGAGTCCGTCTACGAGAATACCTCCATGCGTTACCTGTCCTGTAACAAGCGCACTCTCCTCACTCAGCTCCAGCACATCACCAGACTGAATCATGAAAATATTGTCCTTCGGAATTCCGAGAGATTCCGCAATCTCAGCCTGTGCCTTTCTGTGACGAAACTCTCCATGAACCGGAACGGAATACTTTGGACGAATCAGTGAGTACATTAACTTAATCTCTTCCTGACATGCGTGACCGGATACATGAGTATCCTGATAAATAACCTCTGCACCCAACATGGACAGCTCGTTGATAACCTTGGATACGGACTTCTCATTTCCCGGAATTGGGTTTGAAGAGAAAACAACCAGATCGCCGGGGCAGATGCTGACCTTTCTGTGGATCGCTGCTGCCATACGGGACAATGCTGCCATAGACTCACCCTGGCTGCCGGTCGTGATGATAACAGTCTTTTCCGGCGGATAGTTGCGAAGCAGCTCAATGTCGATCAATGTTCCTTCCGGAATATTAATGCGGCCCAATTCACTTGCTTTGCCAATAATATTGACCATGCTTCGTCCTTCTACTACAACCTTTCTGTCATGCTTGTAGGCAGTATTAATGATCTGCTGCACACGGTCTACATTTGATGCGAATGTTGCAATGATAATTCTCTGATTTGTATGCTCGGCAAATATTGTCTCAAAAGTATGACCAACAGTGCGCTCCGATGCTGTAAAACCCGGTCGCAATGCATTCGTACTATCACAAAGAAGTGCCAGCACTCCCTTCTTGCCCAACTCTGCAAATCGCTGCAAATCCGCCATATCACCAAATACAGGTGTGTAGTCGATCTTAAAATCTCCAGTGTGGACAATCGTTCCTGCCGGTGACGTAATCGCTAGTGCAGCTGCATCTACAATACTGTGATTTGTGCGGATAAATTCCACTTTAAAATCTCCTGCCGGTACTGTCTGTCCGTACTTTACTACCTTTCTCTTCACGCTCTTTGTGATACCGTGCTCCTCTAATTTTCCCTCGATGATTCCGAGAGTCAACTTCGTTCCATACAGCGGAACATTGATCTCCTTAAAGAAAAACGGCAGTGCGCCGATGTGATCCTCATGACCGTGGGTGATAAATACACCCTTCACCTTGTGAATGTTCTGTTTCAGATATGTGATATCCGGAATGACCATATCAATTCCCAGCATCTCGTCTCCCGGGAATGACATACCGCAGTCTACTACGATGATGCTATCTCCATATTCAAACACCGTCATATTCATTCCGATTTGCTCAAGACCTCCTAACGGTATGACCTTGACACTTGTTTCAACTGTACTCAAACCTTACCTCCTTTTCCCTGTTCATTTATGAAACAGCTCTTTCTTCTGTCGTAACTTCTCTGTCCAATGTTTCATCATAATAACGATTGTGGAGTCTTCATTCACTCGCCACCACCAAACGTCCAGATTCTATCTTTTTACGCGATGTTATTCAATGGTGATATCTTCATCGGAAAGGAGTTCTTCAAATACTTTCGAAACAGCGTCAAGCTCGGTCTCGTCCTCAACCAGCTCATAAACGGCATCCGGATCCTCTGGGCGTGAAGTGTCCTTTAAAATTAGGCACTCTGCGTCCTCATCATCCGAATCTGCCACCAGCAGATAATCGTTTCCGCCAAGTCTTGTCTCCTCAATCACATAGAACTCTGCTTCTGTTCCATCGTCTGCTGTCAAAATGATCTTATCTTCCATTCGCTTTCTCCAGTCTTTTTCCCTAGTCTGCTGTGCTATTCATAACTTCCAGGCTTTAATTTTTATTCGTTTTATTTATTTGCTGTGCTTCCGTGTCCGACTCGGCCTCGGCAAGTGCCTGATTTTTCTTAGAATTTTCCATATAATCCTGCAAAATCAGTCCCGCCGCTACCTGATCAATCACGGTTTTTCTTTTTTCCTTCGGCATGCCGCACTCCTGCAAGATCTCATCGGCTGCAACTGTTGTCAGCCGCTCATCCTGCATGATAACCTCAAGCCCGGTTCTGCGCTCCAGCATTGCTTTAAACGCAAGCGCCAGCTCTGCTCGCTCTCCTGCTGTTCCGTCCATGTTGACGGGAAGTCCTAAAATGATCTTCTCGATCTGGTACTCCTTTGCCAGCTCCTCAATGCGTGCAAGTGTGCGCCGCAGTTTATTCTCCTCTTTTCTTGTAATGGTTTCTAACGGCTGGGCAGTATACCCCAACGGGTCACTGACTGCCACTCCCACTGTCTTGGAACCATAGTCGAGTCCTAATAATCTCACTTTTTCTCTCTGCCTTTTCTATGAATGCAGTGTTGTCAGCGTTGAAAGAGATCTCATCAAAAGAGAGCTCGTTGAAAGGAATCTCGTTGAAAGAAATCTCACCGAAAGGAATCTCCCTCGTGGACGCTGAAACTGCTGCGATCAATCAGTCCTTGCACTTGGTTTCTACATAGTTTCTCATCAGTTCTTCGAGAATCTCGTCTCGTTCAACCTTCATGATGAGGCTTCTTGCATTGTTGTGGCTGGTAATATAGGTGGGGTCTCCAGACATGATATATCCAACAATCTGGTTGACCGGATTGTACCCCCTCTCCACCAGTGCCTGATATACTCTCAGAATGACTTCTGAGACTGAAATTCGCTTTGTCTGATTGACATCGATAAATTGAGTATTTTTTAAATCTGCCATTGATTCACGCCCTTCCTACAGTCCAAAACCTGCTAAACAATAATATTGTAATACATTTCGCCTCTTTCGGCAAGTGTTTTTTTATTCACCAGTTCAGGGCGTCCCCTGAACTGCCCCTTATACTTGTCTTGCCTCCATTATATCCGCGGTCAGTTCACCCTCGATGACCACGTCAATGATCGTATTGTCCGGCGCATCCGTCTTTACTGCACATTTTATGTACTCTGGCGTATGACCGACCATATAGGAACTGCTATTCAATTCCTGGCGTTCCTCCAATAATACCTTGACCTTCTTTCCGGTCCACTGCGCGCGAAAATCCTTCGTCATTTTTGCCTCAAGCTCAGAAAGAATACTGCTTCGCTGTGCCTTTTTCTCATCTGGTACCTGATTTTCCATCTTATCCGCTCTGGTTCCCTTTCTTCTGGAGTAGCGGAAAATATGCATCTCGTAAAAGTGAACTTTTTCAAGAAACTGTCTGGTTTCCTCAAACTCTTCTTCTGTCTCGCCCGGGAAACCTACGATTACGTCTGTTGTGATCGCCGGATGCTCAAAGTTTTCCCGAAGAAGCTGACACTTTTCATAGTATTCCTCCGACGTGTAATGTCTATTCATACGCTTTAAGGTTGCCTCACATCCACTCTGCAAAGATAAATGGAAATGTGGACATACCTTGTGAAGCTTCTTTAAGTGTCCAACAAACTCCTCGGTGATGATGCGTGGCTCGAGAGAGCCAAGGCGGATGCGATTGATGCCCTCGATCGGATGGATGGCTTCGATCAGTTCAATTAAATGACTCTCTCCATCAATTTCCCTTCCATATGAGCTTAAATGAATACCCGTCAGGACAACCTCCTGAATGCCTGCCCCTGCCAGACGCTTGATTTCCGATATTACGTTTTCCATACGGCGGCTGCGCACACGGCCTCTCGCATACGGAATGATGCAATAACTACAGAACTGATTGCAGCCATCCTGTACCTTTACAAAGGCTCTCGTGTGCTCCAGAACCGTGCTGACTTCAAGCTCCTCGTACTGCTCTTTCTCCACGTCTGCAAGCACCTCATCAAAGGTTCTTCCCTCAAAATAAGCATCAAGAGCAGAAACAATCTGGCGCTTCTGGTTGTTTCCAAGCACGAGATCCACAGCCTCGTCTGCCTTTGCCTCTTCCTCACTTACCTGTACATAGCAGCCCGTCGCTACAACGACGGCCTCAGGATTTAGCTTCTTTGCGCGGTGCAGCATCTGTCTTGATTTGCGCTCCGCAATGTTTGTAACAGAACAGGTATTGACAACATAAACATCTGCCTGTTCGTTAAACGGAACAATGTCGTATCCTGCTGTCTGCAGCAGTTCTTCCATTGCTTCCGTCTCATATGCATTGACCTTGCAGCCGAGTGTATGAAATGCTGCCCGTCTTCCCATATTTTTCTTTTTCCTTTCTGTCGAGTTTATCGAAAACTTACTCGAATAGTTTCATTTTTCTGTGAAATAAACCTTGACTTTTCGCTCCCGAACAAGTAGTATAAAACTAAAGAAATGTGTTTGTTGTTATGATATATTCTGTTCTTGAAAACAGTAAATTTATCTCAAACAAACGCATTAAAAACTCATAAGCATCATCTTCACAGGAGGGAATTATCATGGTTACAGTAAAAATTTGTTTAAATTCTATCGACAAGGTTAAGTCTTTTGTAAATGACCTGACCAAGTTTGATTCTGATTTTGACCTGGTATCCGGAAGATACGTTATCGACGCAAAATCCATCATGGGTATCTTCTCTCTGGATCTTTCCAAGCCGATCGACTTAAACATCCATGAAGAAAAGAATCTTGACGACGTTATGAAGGTTCTGGAACCATACATCATCAAGTAATTCTTTCAAATCAAATTCAGAGATTATTTTATCTGACCGAGCAGGGCATCACATCCGTGATGCCCATTTTTTTGCCACAGTTCACACAAAACGTGCGGTTTTGCGAATTGGCGTCCTGTGAACTGTAATATTAGGCCTTACACCAGATAACCTCTGCGGTATTGATGGCTTCTTCTACCATCGCATCAATCTTTTCTTCAAGCTTCTTCTCAGAGTTGCGAATTACCTTTACATTTGGCTTTGTAACTGGATGCTTTGCCACGAAAATGGTACAGCAGTCCTCATACGGCTGAATGGAAGTCTCAAAGGTATCAATCTTTTCTGCGACGTCAACGATCTCCTGCTTATCAAAACCGATTACTGGGCGATAAACTGGAAGGGTACAAACCTCATTTGTCGCCATCAGACTCTGCATGGTCTGGGATGCTACCTGTCCAATGCTCTCACCAGTGATCAGACCGTGGCAGCCCTCTTTGATTGCGATACGTTCCGCGATACGCATCATATAACGGCGCATGATAATGGTCAGCTCCTCATGCGGGCATGCATCGTAAATATAGAGCTGAATGTCGGTAAAGTTGATGACATGCAGCTTAATTGGTGTCGCATATTTCGACACAAGCTTTGCCAAATCAACAACCTTCTGCTTTGCTCTCTCGCTGGTGTATGGCGGTGCATGGAAATAAACAGCCTCAATGGTAACGCCTCTCTTTGCGATCATATAGCCCGCTACCGGAGAGTCAATTCCGCCAGACAAAAGTAACATTGCCTTTCCTGCTGTGCCGACCGGCATACCGCCTGCACCTGGGATGGATACCGAATATACGTTGATACAAGTATCACGAATCTCAACGGAGAGCAGTACCTGCGGATTGTGTACGTCAACACGTACATTTTCGTATGCGTTTAAAATCGCCTCACCCAGATCGGCATTCAACTGCTGAGAATCCTTTGGATAGTTCTTTCTCGCACGGCGGCTGTGTACCTTAAAGGTATAATCTGCCTGCGGATACACATTTCCCATGTACTCGACAACCTGCTCTGCAAGCTTGTCATAGCCCTCATCTGCAAGCTGAACAACCGGGCAAATCCATACGATACCAAACACATGCTTTAACGCATCGACTGCCTCATCAAAATCGTACTCGCTGAGCGCCTGCACGTAGATACGGCCAGACTCCTTCTTTACCTCAAACTCACCCTCAACACGCTCCATTGCCAGACGGATATGCTTTACGAGCGCATCTTCAAACAAGTAGCGGTTCTTTCCCTTTATGCCGATCTCGGCATACTTTATCAAAAATGCATGATATTTCATGTTTCTTTTTTCCTCACAATTCTATGTTCATGGATCGAGTTAAAAATTTTGTTTTCTATTTCATTCTTTCCATATAAACGATAAACTTATCATAAGTTTATTTCTTTGCTCAAATCCATTTTGCGTCATTCGATTATTTCGTTATGATTTATCGTCTGGTATAACGGCGAAGCATCGGAAGAAACTCCTTTAACGCTACCAGTGCCGCATCCAACTCCTCTGTCGTTGTCTCCTCACAGAAGGAAAAACGAAGCGTTCCCTCAAGCAGGGGCTTATCCAGTCCGATTGCCTGAAGCGTTGTGGACAATGCCGGATGATTGGAAGAGCATGCGCTTCCCGATGAAACGTAGATTCCACGGTCACTCAGCGCATTTAAAAGGACCTCACTTCGCACACCGGCAAAGCTAACACTCACGATATGCGGTGCACGTCTGTCTAAGCATTCCTCACCATCCACCATCTCATCCCAACCGTTTACGGTAATGCCGTCAAGCTGATGAATGCCCTCCAAAAAGTAACGGCGAAGTTCATTTAAATGAGCCTTTTTCTGCTCAAACTGCTGATAGGCAATCTGTGCAGCCAGTCCCATTCCAGCTGCTCCCGGCACATTCTCGGTTCCGGAGCGCATACCAGCCTGCTGACCGCCTCCGAAAATAATCGGATGCAAATTTACCTTGCTGCTACAATATAAGAAACCTGCGCCCTTCGGGCCGTGGAACTTATGGGAACTGACGGATAACAGATCAATTCCCTGCTGCTTTGGACGAATGATAAGCTTGCCATACGCCTGAATCGCATCAACATGGAATACTGCACCCGAAACCATACTATGTACCAGCTTTGCAGCTTCCTCTACTGGCTGAATCGTACCAATCTCGTTGTTGACATACATAATGGATACCAGAATCGTATCCGGTGTCAGTGCTTCCTTTAACTGTTCCAGAGAAATCAATCCCCTGTGGTCAACAGGAAGAAACGTGATGCGAAAGCCCTGTTCTTCCAGGAAGGAAGCAGTTGCCTTTACACTTGGATGCTCAATCGCCGTTGTGATGATATGATTTCCCTTTCGCTTTGCAGAAAGTGCCGTTCCGATCAATGCCATATTGTTGGACTCGGTGCCACCAGAGGTAATGATCAGCTCCTTTGAATCGACTTTCAGTGTGGATGCGATGCGCTGTCTGGCTTCCTTGATGTAGCCTTCTGCCACCACACCCTTCTGATGACGGGATGATGGATTTCCAAAGTCAACGTCCATCAGTTTTTTCATCAGTTCCTGCACCTGCGCATTCACACGCGTTGTCGCTGAATTATCCAAATATGCTTCCATTTCTTATTCCTCCAATACGTATCCGAGCATGGCAAGCACTGCCATTCCGGCTGTTTCCGTTCGTAAAATTCGTCTTCCAAGCGTGATTGCCTGTGCACCCTGATTTTCTGCCTGCGTGATCTCTTCATCCTCAAAGCCGCCTTCCGGACCGATGAAAATGGCTGCCTGCTCGCCCGGTTTTACCGCACTGAGCGCCGTGCGTGTTGCCTCCATATTCTTAGCATGCTCAAATGGGACTAAGATATGCTCCATGCTGGCTGCATATGCAAGTGCCTCCTTGTAAGTCATTAACGGATGCACCTCGGGAATCAGGCCGCGTCCCGCCTGCTTTGCAGCGCTCTCGGAAATTGCCTGCCAACGCTTTCTTTTTGCTTCTTCTTTTTTGCTGTCCAGCTTAACTACGCAGCGCTTCATCTGCACTGGAACGATCTCATAGACGCCAAGCTCGATGCACTTTTGAATGATCGTCTCCATCTTATCGGCCTTGGGAAGTCCCTGAAACAGCACAATCTTTGCCGGAAGCTCACTTGTCTTGTCGCTTACCTGCTCGATTGTTGCTGTTACAGACTCTGTTTCAAGCTGCGCAATGCTGCACAGATATTCATGGCTGCCATCATTGACGCAAATCTTCTCACCGATTTTCATACGAAGCACATTTTTAATATGATTCACATCACTTCCGAGGATCGTAACCTCCTGTGCGGCCACCTGCTCTGGCTGTATAAAAAAATGATACATATGATTACTTCCTTCTTGTTACGATGGAAACCCACTCGCCCTGATGCAATACGTCAATCACCTCGAACTCTGGATTCTTTGCGAATGCATCCAGAACAGCCTGCTCCTTCATATCAATGATACCAGAGGTGATAAAGATTCCGCCGTGCTTTACATGAACGGCTACCACTGCCTGCAATGCGATGATAACATCTGCCAGAATATTTGCTACGACAACATCATATGCCTCATAGCCGACTTCATCCTTGATGGCCTGATCGTCAATCAGATTTCCAATCAGAACCTTATACTGCTCTGGTGTAATGCCGTTTACTTCCGCATTCTCATGTGCCGCGTCAATCGCATTCTCATCAAGATCGGTTCCTACTACATGATCTGCACCACTGAGTAACGCACAGATGGATAAAATACCACTTCCGGTTCCAACGTCCAGAACGGCATCACCCGGCTTTACATACTTGCGGATACCTGCGATACAAAGCTGTGTGGTCTCATGCTTTCCCGTTCCAAATGCCATACCTGGGTCAATCTGGATCAGCTTCTTACCCTCCATGCCCTCTGGGATCTCCTCCCAGGTTGGCTTGATTAACAGATCATCGACAACAAACGGCTTGAAATACTGCTTCCAGTTGTTCATCCAGTCCTTATCCTCGGTCTCGGATGCGGTAATCTCACAGGAACCTGCATTTACATAGACACTGACTTCCTCTAATGCCAGCTTTACTGCTGCCAGTGTTGCCGGTACATCATAGGTATCATCCAGATAAAAGCTAACCTTTGCCTCGCCGTCATCTGGTCCTAAGTCTGGAAGCACGTCAATAAACATGCCCTTTGTATCGTTCTCGGTCAGCTCGACCTTATCCTCAATCTCGATTCCCTCAATGCCAATCTCGCTTAATTTCTCACTGATGAAATCCTCTGCCGCTGTTGTTGTCTGAATTGTAAACTTTTTCCACTTCATAAAACTATCCCTCTTTTATCGTTTCTTTGATTAGTTGAATGTTTCTTTTATTGATCGTTATCAATACGTTCTATTTTCGATCGTATCTATTGTTTTGATCATTTCTGTCTGTTTCTATTTCTACTGCTTCTATTTCAATCGAAATACTCTGCATCATTCATGCAGAGACGGAGCCTGTGGCAGCGCATGCCCGGACTGCAGCACACCATTTTCATCAAAATAATAGTTTCCGTTTCCGATGGTCATCTTTCCAGTCACCATATCGCCTGCCTGATAAAAATAGTATTGCTTTCCATCGAGTGTCAGCCAGCCCGTATGCATCTTTCCATCTGGGTCCAGATAAAACTTTGTATCACCGTCCAGCCAGCCCGTATACATCTGCCCTGTCGTATAATCAAAGTAATAGCAGCCTTCTGCTAGTTCCTGCCACTGAAGCCCAAGCGCTCCATTTTCATGCACATAGTAGGTGGCTCCATTCCAGTTCACAAAGCCCTTCTGATCGCCGACTCCTGCTAACACCTTAAGGGAGCAAACCTTTGACTCTCCAGCTGCATTGTACACATACGCCTGCACCGTGTACACGCCTGTTTTTCCAGCATGGTCAGACAGATTCACACGATACGAAATGGTATCCCCTGTCACCTCTGCTGTGTCTTTTGTCAGCGTATCTGTGCTGTCATATTCGATCCAAACTGGAAACTCTGCACGCACCGCATCCGATCCGACATCCCACGTTACCGTAAATCCAGTATCGTCTATCTCTGTCACACGCGGATGATACACATTAAAGCCACCGGTCAGCCCCCAGTTGTTCAGCTTTGCGTAGGCGTTGTCGAGCAGAAGGCTTGTATCCTCATAGCTGACGCCTGAATCCGATTTCATTACCACTGCGATCAGATTCACATTTCCGCGCTCCGCTGCCGTCACAAGTGTAGACTGTGCCAGCCTCGTATAACCGGGCTTTCCTGCATAGACGCCTTCACATGCAAACTCACCGGAAACCATCTTATGACCGCTGGCCATCGCGCGCTCCGATGCATATTCTGTTGCCGAAATCGTGTAGGTCTTTGCCGAAAGGATCTCTCTTGCCACTGGATTTTCCAGTGCAGCTTTCATAATAAGTGCCATATCATGGGCGGTCGTCAGATGATCATCTGCATCAAGTCCGTGTGGGTTCGAAAAATGTGTATTGATCGCTCCGGCTTCCTTTGCCCGCTCATTCATCAGCTCCACAAAGCTGTCAATATCGCCGCTTACCGCCTCTGCCAAAATATTTGCGCATTCATTGCCAGAACACATTGTGAGACCATAGAGTAAATCTCGGATGGTGAACTGTTCGCCCGGCTTTGGCATCGGATGAAGCGTGGAACTCAACGGTGCAATCTGATTTAATGCATTCTCTGATACGGTCGTCACAAGATCCAGCATTTCACAATTTTCTACTGTCACCAGCAATGTCATAATCTTTGTAATACTTGCTGGATGGAACTGCTCGTCTGCATTGTTCTGCAATACAATCTCCCCGGTATCCGCATTCATCACACAGTACCCTTCTGCTGACACACCAATTCCCAGTGTATTCGCATTCTCAGCAGCCTGTACTCCTGTAATGCCCATAACGCCTAATGTATGCTCTGCATAACTTTGCAGTGCCACATCCGCGCTGTTTCCCAGCACCAGACCACAAAGAAGACCCACTGCTATACCAAAGCGAACATTCCTTGCAGCTATGCTGCCTTTTCTTTTCTTTCTAAATACGCTCAATTTTTGAATCCTTCCATTTATCGAATATCACATACCTGAAAAATATAGAACTTCAGATAATAGGACTCCTCTGCTGCCCACAGAATTGGATGATCTGGTGCCTGAGTACGGTACTCAACCTGACGCAGACGCTTATGCACATTTGCAGCGGCCTGTGCGATGGTCTGTGTAAATAACTCTGGTGTCATAAAGTGAGAGCAGGAGCAGGTACACAGATAACCACCGTCCTTCACTAACTTCATTCCTCTTAAATTGATTTCACGATAGCCTTTTACTGCATTCTTTACCGAATTTCTGGACTTTGTGAAGGCCGGAGGGTCCAAAATAACAACGTCAAAACGCTCGCCTTTCTGCTCCAGTTCTGGAAGAAGCTCAAATACATCCTCACAGATAAACTTTGCGCGATCGGAAAAACCATTCAGCGCCGCATTCTCGGTTGCCTGTGCAACTGCAAGCTCTGATGCATCGACACCGATGACCTCTTTTGCTCCCGCTGCGGCTGCATTTAACCCAAAGGAACCGGTATGGGTGAAGCAGTCTAAGACTCTGGCATCCTTGCACAGCTTCCAGATAGACTTACGATTATATTTCTGATCAAGGAAAAATCCGGTCTTCTGTCCGTCCTCCACATCAACCATGTAGTGAACGTCATTCTCTACGATCTCTACCTTTGTGTCAAATGGTTCTCCGATAAAGCCCTTTGTGAGCGGCATGCCTTCCTGCAGACGCACTTTTGCATCGCTTCTCTCATATACGCCACGAATTGGCATGCCAAACTCTGCTAACTGCTCCTTTAACTCCTCGATGATATCAAGCTTCATTCGATCGATTCCAAGTGCCAAGGACTGCACAACTAAAATATCGGAGAACTTGTCCACCACGATACCCGGAAGGAAATCAGCCTCACCGAAAATCAGACGGCAGGATCCCATATCTACTGTATGACGACGATAATCAATGCATTCCTTCACTCTCTGGTGAATCCATGCGCGATCAATTACCGCATCTTTTTTTCTGCTGAGCATACGAACCGTAAGCTTAGACTTTGTATTAATAAAGCCTACGCCCAGTCCGTATCCATCAAAATCTTCTACATGCACAAGATCGCCCTGCTCGAACTCACCCTCGATTGTATCAATCTCATTATCATAAATCCAGGCACCGCCCGCCTTTAATGTACGGCCTGTTCCTTTCTTAATTCGTACTACTGCACTCATTAAATTGTATTACCTTTCCCTTTCTGCGCTGAGTTCCTGCTCACAAACTAACATTCACACAGCCTTCTTTCCTTGCCTTCTAGTTACCAATTCAATATAGTGTATCATACATGTGCCCAGATTGCAAGAGAGTTGTTATTCCTCTAAATACCGTTTTACATAGAATCCCGTATACGACTGCGCACACTTTGCGACCTCCTCCGGAGTTCCCTGCGCTACCACAGTTCCGCCGCCGTCTCCGCCTTCTGGTCCCATATCAATGATATAATCAGCAGTTTTAATGACATCCAGATTGTGCTCGATTACAATCACCGTATTGCCGCCCTCGACAAGCTTTTGCAGCATCTCCGTCAGCTTATGCACATCCGCAAAATGAAGACCCGTCGTCGGCTCATCCAGAATGTAGATGGTCTTTCCGGTACTCTTTCGGCTAAGCTCCGTTGCCAGCTTGATACGCTGTGCCTCACCACCAGACAGCGTTGTGGATGGCTGTCCGAGACGGATATAAGAAAGCCCTACCTGATAAAGAGTCTCAATTTTGCGATAAATTGACGGCACATTCTCGAAGAAACTAAGTGCCTCCTCCACGGTCATGTTCAGCACATCGTAAATGCTCTTTCCCTTATATTTGACCTCAAGTGTCTCACGATTGTAACGCTTGCCCTTGCAGACCTCGCATGGCACATACACATCTGGCAAAAAGTGCATCTCAATCTTCACGATACCATCACCAGAGCACGCCTCACAGCGTCCACCCTTTACATTGAAGCTGAAACGTCCTTTGTTGTAGCCTCTCGTCTTTGCATCTACCGTTGAGGCAAACAGATCACGAATCATATCAAATACACCGGTGTAGGTTGCCGGATTGGAGCGCGGTGTGCGTCCGATCGGGCTCTGATCAATGTTGATTACCTTATCGAACTGCTCCAAGCCTTTGATCTCCTTATATGCGCCTGGAATGGTTCTTGCGCGGTTCAGCTGCTTTGCCAGCACCTGATACAGAATCGAGTTGACAAGGCTGCTCTTACCAGAACCAGAAACACCAGTCACGCAGGTAAAGACGCCCTTTGGAAATTTGACTGTGATATTCTTTAAATTGTTTTCCTTCGCGCCTACTACGGTAAGCCAGCCCTGCGGCTCTCTTCTTGTCTTCGGAACCGGGATCTTACGCTCACCACTTAAATATTTTCCAGTGATGGATGCCGGATTTTTCATTAATTCTTCGGCGGTACCAGCAGCGACAACCTGTCCGCCATGCTCACCTGCTCCTGGTCCGATGTCTACTACATAATCGGCAGCTCGCATTGTATCCTCATCATGCTCCACAACGATCACCGAATTGCCAAGATCTCGTAAATGCTTCAAGGTACCAAGAAGCTTATCATTATCTCTCTGATGCAGACCGATACTCGGCTCATCCAGAATATAGGCCACACCAACCAGACCAGAACCAATCTGTGTTGCCAAACGAATACGCTGCGCCTCACCACCAGACAGCG
The DNA here is from genome assembly GCA_963605535.1 of Wujia chipingensis. Lineage (GTDB taxonomy): Bacteria > Bacillota > Clostridia > Lachnospirales > Lachnospiraceae > Anthropogastromicrobium > Anthropogastromicrobium chipingensis_A. The sequence continues at coordinate 33,290 of CAVCXB010000002.1, read as the reverse complement.
TACCAGTCGCACGTGATAAACACAAATAATCCAGACCGACATCAATCAAAAATTTTACGCGTGCACGAATCTCCTTTAAGATCTGCTCACCAATCAGCTGCTGTGTCTCGGTAAGTTTCAAATCAGAAAGGAACTGATACAGATTGTTTATCGAAAGATTTGTTACCTCATAGATATTTTTATCGGCTACTGTGACTGCCAATGATTCCTTTTTCAGACGCATGCCCTTACAGGTCGAACATGGTGTGATGCGCATAAAGGTCTCATACTCCGCCTTAGAGGATTCTGAACCGGTCTCACGATAGCGGCGCTCTACATTCTTAATCAGACCCTCAAAGACGATGTCATACACGCCCTCTCCACGCTGTCCCTTGTAACGCACCTTTACACTCTTGTTCGTTCCATGGATCAGAATGTCATGAATTTCTTTGCTGTAGGACTCAAATGGCACATCCAAAGAGAAATGAAATTCCTCTGCCAGTGCATTTAAAATGGCTCTCGTGAAGCTGCTCTGATCGGTGCAGGACTGCCAACCCGGCACGATAATCGCGCCCTGATCAATGCTAAGGGACTTATCCGGGATGATCAGATCCTCGTCAAACTCCATCTTATAACCCAGACCAAAACAAGTTGGGCAGGCACCAAATGGATTATTGAAAGAAAAGCTTCTCGGCTCAATCTCATCGATACTGACACCACAGTCCGGGCAGGAAAAATTCTGACTGAACGTTCTCAGTGTCCCATCTACTACCTCCACAAATGCCAATCCCTCTGCCAGCTTCAATACATTCTCAAGAGAATCTGCCAGACGCTTCTCAATGCCCTCCTTGATCACAAGACGGTCTACTACAATCTCAATGTTATGCTTAATATTCTTGTCAAGCGTGATCTCCTCGTCCAGATCATACTGGCTTCCATCGATGCGCACACGCACGTATCCACTCTTTCTGGCCTGTTCTAACACCTTCTCATGGCGTCCCTTCTTTCCACGAACAACGGGTGCTAACAGAATAATCCTTGTGCGTTCCGGCAGTTCCATCAGGTTGTCCACCATCTGGTCGACTGTCTGACGGCTGATCTCACGTCCGCAGACAGGACAATGCGGCACACCGATGCGCGCATATAGCAGACGAAAGTAATCATAGATTTCCGTTACGGTACCCACGGTAGAACGCGGGTTGCGGTTCGTTGACTTCTGATCGATTGAGATCGCCGGCGGAAGTCCCTCAATGCTCTCGACATTTGGCTTTTCCATCTGACCAAGGAACTGCCTCGCATAGGAGGACAGCGATTCCATGTAACGGCGCTGACCCTCTGCATAAATTGTGTCAAATGCCAATGAAGACTTTCCGGAACCGGACAACCCGGTTAAAACAACGAGTTCATCTCTTGGAATATCCAAATCAATGTGCTTTAAGTTGTTCTCTGCTGCACCTCGGATTCGGATAAATTTCTTGTTTTCCATAATTCTATTCTGTACCTTTCTCTCTTTATTCATTCAAAATTGTAGTTTATAGATATCCATTTGCAAAATTGCACGTTCCGTGCGTCGCTTTATGCAATCTTTAATCATTCAAATATTGTTTGAGATTTCTCATCTGGTCTCGAAGCTCGGCTGCTGCCTCGAAGTTCAGCTCAGCCGCTGCCTTATTCATCTGCTTTGCAGCCTTTGCGATCAGCTTCTCAAGTTCTTGCTTACTCATGGACTCCGGATCCTTTGCCAGCTTCTCATCGGCCTTCTCTGCTGCCTTGGAAATCGAAATCAGATCACGAACCGCCTTCTTGATCGTGGTCGGTGTAATGCCGTGTTCAATGTTATACTGGTTCTGAATCTCACGTCTTCGTTTCGTCTCGTCAATCGCATTGCGCATGGAATCCGTGATTGTATCGGCATACATGACGACATGGCCCTCACTGTTTCGCGCTGCACGGCCGATCGTCTGAATCAGTGACGTCTCTGAACGAAGGAAGCCCTCTTTATCTGCATCTAAGATCGCGACTAGTGCAATCTCTGGAATGTCAAGGCCCTCACGCAGAAGGTTAATACCGACTAATACATCAAACACATCCAGACGCATATCACGTATGATCTGCGCTCGTTCAAGCGTATCGATATCAGAATGCAGATAGCGCACGCGAATCCCGGCATCCCGCAGATATCCCGTCAAATCCTCTGCCATTTTCTTTGTCAATGTCGTGACAAGCACCTTATTTTTTGCACGGATTGTCTTTCGAATCTCGGCAATCAAATCATCAATCTGTCCCTCTACTTGACGCACCTCAATCGGCGGATCCAACAGTCCAGTCGGACGAATTACCTGCTCAGCACGCAGCATCTCATGTTCTTCCTCATACTCACCCGGCGTCGCTGACACAAACAACATCTGATCAATCTTGCTCTCAAATTCACCAAAATTCAATGGACGGTTATCTAGCGCTGACGGCAGACGGAAGCCAAAATCCACCAGTGTGGTCTTTCTGGAACGGTCACCCGCAAACATACCACGCACCTGCGGCAGCGTAATATGAGACTCATCGACAATAATCAAAAAATCATCCGGGAAATAGTCGATCAACGTAAATGGCGGTGAGCCAGCCGGAAGTCCTGCCAGATGGCGCGAATAATTCTCAATACCAGAGCAAAAGCCAGTCTCTCGCATCATCTCAATGTCATAGTTCGTGCGCTCTGAAATGCGCTGTGCCTCCAACAAGCGGTCATTTCGCTTGAAGAAATCGACGCGGTCTTTCAATTCTTCTTCGATATCCTTTGTCGCGCGAAGCATCTCCTTTGGATCAACAACATAATGAGAAGCCGGGAAAATTGCAACGTGCTTTAGTCTGCTCCTTACCTGTGCTGTCAGCGGGTCAAACTCGCTGATTTGATCAATCTCCTCCCCGAAAAACTCGACGCGTATCGCTGTCTCGCCCTCGTTTGCTGGAAAAATTTCCACCACGTCTCCGTGAACACGGAATGTACTTCGGTGAAAATCCATGTCATTTCGCTCATACTGCATGTCGACAAGCTTATGAATCACTTCATCACGGTCCTTAATCATACCCGGACGAAGTGACAAAATCATATCCTTATAGTCCACCGGACTACCCAAACCATAGATACACGAAACCGATGCTACTACGATAACATCGCGCCGCTCCGAAAGCGCTGCCGTCGCAGAAAGTCGTAATTTATCAATCTCCTCATTGATCGCAGAGTCCTTCTCTATATACGTATCAGACGATGGCACATACGCCTCTGGCTGATAATAATCATAGTATGAGACAAAATATTCAACGGCATTCTCTGGAAAGAACTCCTTCATCTCACCGTATAGCTGCCCAGCCAACGTCTTATTATGGGAAATGATCAAAGTCGGCCGATTCAATGCCTGAATGACATTCGCCATCGTAAATGTTTTTCCCGAACCGGTTACGCCAAGCAGCGTCTCAAACTGATTTCCCTCTTTAAATCCTTTTACAAGCTCCTCGATCGCCCTCGGCTGATCGCCAGTCGGTGCATATTCCGACACCAGTTTAAAATGATCCATGATCCTTGTCCCTCCTTCGATGCTGTTGTTTCTCTTATTGCTTATGTTCCTTTGTTGTTTGTATTTCTTTCAATGTATTCTTTCTTTTGGTATTTCTCTTATTGTTTCCTGTACTGCTTATTCTACCATATCTTTTTTAAAAAGTATAGCAAAATTTGAACATTTGTTCGTCTTTGTTTTTGTGCATTTTACCGAAAGTGTGTTCTGCTTTTAATTAAAAAATATCGGCAGCGATCACTATGACCGCTGCCGAATCCACTATTCTTCTGCTACTTCTACCTTCATTTTCTCCTCTGCCTCTGGCGGTACCTGTAACACACCAAAACACCATAGCATCGGATAAATATAGGAGACACCACGAATATCACCAAGCGCTTTCGGGCGATTTGCCTCCTTAATTTTTATTGCATTTGAAAATGCCAGACTGATACTGCTCCACGCCAGTGACTTGCTGTTCTCACGCCGATCAATCCACAACTCCCTAGTCAGCTCGCCGTTTCGCCCTTTCTTAATTGTATAGGAAAACGGAAGACCGGACACCGTTTTAAACAAAGAACCCTGATATGCAATCACCGTTTGCCACAGAAGTTCTTTCGCATGTTCCTCGTCCCCTGCCTGTATCGCATCTAATAACGCCTGTCTGCATTTATTTTTCATGCATTGCGTGTGTAATTGTTCCTTTTCATCTTCATCACTTATATTGCTTATCATTTTGCACCATTTCCTCTTTTGCTATTTTCTGCTGCAATTTTCTCTCGCACTTTTTCTCACATTTTTTCGCAAAGCTGCGCGAAAAGTGCTGTACAGCCTCGAACAATGTCCTCATATGTTTGCTCAAAATCGTCTGTATACCAAGGATCCGCAATATCGCCTGATTCCCCAGCAAACGCCAGCAGCTTTGCGATTTTCTTCTTCGGATCACCACCCGCAATCCGTACCATATTTGTGATATTTCGACTGTCCATTCCGATCAGATAATCGTATTTTTCATAATCCGCACGGCACATCTGCACAGCACGCTTTCCCTCGCAGGAAATTCCATGACACGCCAGTTCTCTTTTTGCTGGAGGATAGACTGGATTTCCGATTCCATTCCAGATCTCCTCCATACTGGTCGCCGCTGATGCGATCACAAACTGATTCTCCAGACCATGTTTTTTTACCATATCCTTAAAAACAAATTCTGCCATCGGGCTGCGACAAATATTGCCGTGGCAGACAAAAAGTATTCGTATCATATATTTTATTTTTTTACCTTTCTTTTCGATGTTCCAATCTAATTATTCAAACGTTATTTCTTCTTCTGATTTAACGTAAACATCCATTTGATTTTGTACATCAAGCTTACTTACCAACCAACCTCTTGCCATGCACATTTTTACAAAATCATCTATACGGTTTATTCCATTCATTTCTTTTAAAGTCACAACAACGCCAAATTGTAGCGGCTCCTTTGGTCTTGCCGTAATTCGCTCTTTCGTTTTTATGCTCAACCCCCAGAGGCCCGAATCATATGCTTTTCTTGGAACTGCTTTATCTTTAATTTTCTCGCTTATATGCTTTACATTATCCCACTTGCGATACATTTTTCTAGCATCTTCTTCATACAAAGTAACTATGCCTTCTTCTGATTGATTATTATTATCAATTGATTTTATGGTTGCCTTATTTTTCTTGTCAATTATAATTCTTCCAAAATGAACATCCATCTCTGTACTAGTATAATCAACGCCTTGATTTCTATTACATTGAGGGAAATATACTAATGTAGCTTTTGCATAATACGGATGCGTATTATTAACTATTGGAACAGGTAAATTATACGTATAGGTTTCATACTGTTCTGAAGCTCCCATCATAAGAAATCGTATTTCATCATTTGGTGAATGCACAATATCGCGAATATGTTTCGGTACTACTCCATATCCTATTCTATGAGAAATATCATCTTTTCTCTCCCACTTTGCAGCAGAATCAATAAGTAATGCTTTGGCAAGTTCCCTACTTAACCCCATAATATATATCAAATAAGCAAGTTTTCTTGACACCCATGGTGCAGCAAATGATGTCCCACTCACATAGGTTGCTCCCATGTTATCACAGCATACAGCTATTTTATCCTCCATCTTTTTTCCATCTCCACCATAATAGCTTAAATCTGGCTTATTAAAAAAAGATAGAACCGGACCAGTTCTAGTATATGATGCTGATTTTCCTTTAAAATCAACTGAATTAACCACCAATGAATTAAGAGAATCTGCTGGAGAACCAATCTTCATATTTTTCCCTTCCACTCCATTTGGTATATTTGTCCCTGCTACTACAAAAATAACATCGTACTCACTTTGAATTCGATCCAATTCAGCAGCTTCTGGTGAAATAAAGTTTTGTTTAATTTCTAATTTAGATCCTAGTGACAGATTCCATACTTTTATATCTCTATTTTTTGCAACAATATCTCGAATCAACTTCAAAACTGTAAAAGAACTAAAACCACTATGCGTTGCTACACCAAAATGTCTAACTCGGAATCTCCCACAACCATCCTCTAGATTCGGATTCCCTTGCGGGCCGTCAACAAGAATATAACTTACTGCTGTACCATGTTTATAATCTTCTTCAGATAAAGGAATGTTTTTATCCAGCATATTGGTATATTCTACCCAATCTTTAAAATATACTTTTTCATTAAATTGTGTGTCAATAACACCAATTATTGGTTCATTTACTGGTTTGGGAATCATGCTTGCTTCATTATCCCAGTCCTCTATTTCTTCTGAAAAATTATCCTTGTTAATTTCTGAAAAATCGGTCAAACTCATTGCCACCAAGTAAGAAGCATTATTATAAAGAAGTTTTGCTTCATCAGGGGTTAGTCTTAATGTTGTACCATCTATAATTCTATCATCAACAATTTGAATTCCAAACTTTGCCAACAACTCTTTTGTTTCTACACCAGTCTTATAAATCGTTATTATCGAATCTTGTGTAATCTCTTCATTTGCTCGATCCACATCAAATCGCTCAACATAATTCGCATCTACTACTGCCTTTAAAAATGCAGATTTTGATATTATATTATTACTTGAATATTCCCCTTTAACTGTTATTTTCTCACAATCTTCGCTTGATAAACTTCCTCCATATCTATCTTCAATAACTGTTGCTACTTTTTTCAACAATTCAATGTTTTTTTCAAGAGTTTCTAACTTGACAAAATGAGTAAATACATGTTTTTGAATCATTTTTCCATCGGCATTCTTTTCCCAAACAAACTTAGCTCCTCGAATAGATTCTGCTGGTGCTTTACTCCCTTCTGCCAAAAACACTTTAATACGATTGCTTTTTGCCACAATATGTTTGTAATGTACACTAACAAGTGCGCCCCCTATATCATTATTTTTTTTCCAATATAACAGTATTTTATCAAGCTGATTCGCAAGTTCTCTTAAATGAAAAGCCTCAACACTTTTCCCTTTAGGCAACTTAGGAGTTCCCGGCTTTGAGCCATTTGGACGTTGTTCAAATCTACCTTTTAGCTGAAGAATATTATTCATTTGCACTCTCCTCTCTCAGTTCCCTTGCAACACTACTCTTTGATTTTCCTGTAAGTATTTCTATTTCTCTCACCGTAAAACTCTGTGTTTGAAGTTTTTTCAAATTTTCTGGTTTTTCGTTACAAACAGCGTAATATAGCCTTCTAAAATAATCCATTCCATCTTTTGGATTACTAAATGCAACCGAAGTTTTTATAAGATTTTTTAAATCACCAGGATACATCTTTTCAGGTAATAGTTTCATAATCTTTCTGAATAATCTGATATCTCTATTCGCCAATTTCAATTTATCAAGATATCTATCCAACATTTTCTCTGCAATTAATAAAAGATCCTCTTCCGTATACCTATTAAAGTCTATTACAGAATCAAAACGCCTTATTAAAGCCTTATCAAAATATTGGAACAAATTCGTTGTTGCCACTAAAACAATATTCTCATTGAGCCTATCAAATCCTTTAAGCAGCGCAGATGTTGCTCTTCCCATCTCCCGCAAATCATTTGGATTTGTTCTATCTAAGGCAAGCGCGTCTATTTCATCAAATAATATAATTATTTTTTCAGGCTGAGCAAAGCCATTTATTTCTTTAAACATTGCGACCAAATTTTTCTGTGTTTGTCCTAACTTACTATCAATAACAGAAGAAAAGTCAACCATAAAAATTTCTCTATTTAAAATTCTAGCTAATTGTTTCACTGCTTCCGTTTTTCCAGTTCCAGGCAATCCCTGAAAAAGAAATTTATTAATTCCAATATTATGATCAATTGCATTTACTACGCCAAGTAAATCACTCGTAATTGCATCGGGCATCAAAAGCATATCTTCTTGTGCATCAATACGTTCAAAAAAAGGTGAAATCTCCTCTGACATTTGTGGCACAAATGTATTGACATTTGATAGCAGCGACATAATATATTCTGAAAGCTGATAATCACCTGATAAATCAAAGTCCTTTGCTATTTCATATGCCTCATTACGAAAACCAGTATCATTCTTCTCAGTATAGTATTTTATCAAACTGATAACATTTTTTTTCTTCATAATCCCTGCTTCCTTTCGCGTAATATCTCGATCATTATAATAACACTCAGGGACAATATTGTCAATATTGGGACAATATTTTAAAAGCAAATTCAAAGCTACTATCTTATTTTTATAAAACGTTTAAATTTTTTCTATTTCCTCCTGCAGACGCTCTTTGAGCAGTGTATTTCGTTTTGTCACCGTCACATTTCGCACCGCGTAGGCAAGCGCCTTTTTCGTGCCAATGAGCACCAGAATCTTTTTTGCTCTGGTAATTCCCGTGTAGAGAAGATTTCGCTGAAGCATCACAAAATGCGTCATCATAACTGGCATCACCACAATCGGATACTCTGAACCCTGTGCCTTGTGAATTGTCGTGGCATAGGCATGAACAAGCTCATCTAGCTCCGACACATCATACTCGATCTCTCTGCCTTCAAAATTTACAAGTAATGTTCGTTCCTGCAGATCGACTGCACTGACCATTCCGATATCGCCATTAAAAACTTCCTTATCGTAATTGTTGCGAAGCTGCATAACCTTATCTCCCATACGAAAGGCTAGTCCACTGCGTCGAAGCGCTTCTCCATCTGGATTTAATGCCTCCTGCAAGGCCAAATTCAGATTCGCTGCCCCGACAACACCGCGCTGCATTGGTGTCAGCACTTGAATTTGAGTAGGTGGTGTCTGGTAATAACGACTGAGCTTATGCGTTACCAGCTGCGTAATCAACGCCACCGCCTGCTCTGGGTCTTCCTGCTCCATAAAGAAAAAGTCCGTGTTGCTTCCATTTGAGATATCAGGCATCTTTCCCTCATTGATTCGATGTGCATTCATGATAATGCGACTTGTCTGCGCCTGTCGGAAAATTCGGGTAAGACGCACAACTGGAATCACACCAGAATCAATGATATCGCGAAGCACATTTCCCGCGCCAACCGATGGCAGCTGATCAATATCACCGACCAAAATGAGCCGCATTCCTGAAGGGATTGCCTTTAGCAACGAATTCATCAAAATAATGTCAATCATGGAGCACTCGTCCACGATCAGCACATCGCCCTCTAATGGATTGTCCTCATTTTTCTGATAGCCTTCGGGCGGCTTATACTCCAGCAAACGGTGAATGGTCTTTGCCTCCATCCCGGTAGCCTCGCTCATGCGCTTTGCTGCACGTCCAGTTGGTGCCGCCAGCAAAATCTTAAGACCAAATGCGCGATATGCCGCGATAATTCCCTGCGCCGTTGTCGTCTTTCCGGTACCGGGACCTCCCGTCATCACCATGATTTTCGAGATGGCCGCTTTTCGGATGGCAGATGCCTGCACCTCATCATATTGCATCTGAACTTTTTGCTGAATTTTCTCCACATCAATCGAAAGCTCGTTATTTCCTGTTTTCTTTCTCGCCGCGGTCAGCTGCTGCCACAGTCGGTCCGATGCAGGCGCGTCCATCAATCGTTTTAGCTTCGCTGCTGTTCCTGTTTCTGCGTAATAAAAAGCAGGAAGGTAGAGGGCCTGAAAGCCACCAGAATCATCTGATAACGCCATTTCCTGTGATTTTGCAGTTTGCAGTTTTGCACTTTGTAAGCTTGTATCTTGCAATCCTGCACTTTGAAGTACTACATTTTGCGCAATCAAATCCTGCGCCTCCACCATCTGTTCAATGACATTTGCGACCGTCTGTTCCTCTGCCTCTAACAGTTCCTGTGCTGTCTTTACGAGCTGATCTTTCTTGGCAAATACGTGGCCTTCATCCGCCAAATTGCTTAATGTGTAGAGAATTCCGCTTCGCACACGCACTTGTGCATTCTTCTCAAAGCCCAACTTCTGAGCGATACTGTCCGCCGTCTTAAATCCAATTCCCCAGATATCATCCGCCAGACAGTATGGATTTTCCTTCATCTTGGCAATGCTGTCATTTCCATATTGGCGGTAAATCTTCGCGGCAAACGATGTGCTGACACCGTGTCCCTGCAAAAAGAGCATCACATTCTTGATCTCCTTCTGCCGTTCCCAGCTCTCATGAATCTTCTGGATTCGCTTCTGACCGATTCCTTCCACCTCGTGCAGACGCTCAATATCATTTTCAATCACGTCAATTGTCTCGGTGCCAAATTTGCGCACAATTCTTCCTGCAAACTTCGGTCCAACACCTTTGATCAAACCAGAGCCTAAATATTTTTCGATTCCAAAGACAGTTGCCGGAAGCGTCTCCTCCCACGATTGCGCCGTAAACTGCCTGCCATATTTGCTGTCCACCTTCCAGTTTCCGTCAACCAAAAGAACAGAGCCGACGCTGACATCCAGCAGGCTTCCCACAACCGTAACCAGATCCTTCTCATTTTTTACTGCGCACTTTAAAACCGTATATCCATTTTCTGGATTCTGATAGGTAATTCGTTCTACCACACAGCGTAGCTTCATACTCCCCCTTCCCAAAGGTCAACCATTTTTATTGTTTTTCCTTCATCTCTTTTAATCCATCGACATGCAGTGACTCCAGCTTTTCATATGCCGCTGTCTTCTCAATAATCGCTTGAAGCAGACAGTCAAGCTCCTGACCCTCACGATAATCAGCTGGTGCAAAATAACGGATTCGATTGTCGCGCATCATGCGATACACTTTCTCTTTATTTCCCGTGTCCGGATCGTATACGCCAATCGCGTGACCGCCATATGTATTCACCAGCTTCATACTTGGGATGTCCGTATCGCTATCGCCAATGTAGACGATATTACGAAATGGCACACGCATCTGATCCGCCGGGAAATAATCATTAACCGCCTGATCATTGACATCCAATGTCCCCTTCTCAATGCGGAATAAAAACTGTGTCTTGCTGGTATAATTGATCGCCTGCGCTGGCCAAATCGCCACGCCATTCTCATCATAATAGAACGCACTCGCATAAATTTCCTCAAATGAGCCACGTTTTGCAATCTCTGTTCCTTCAATCATCTCCTTCAAACCAGATGAAATAATATAATGCTCCACAATAACCCCATGGTCTGCGCCATACTGACGCACACGCTCAAACCACTCATTCACACCTGGAAACAACGCAACTTTGGAACCATACTCCTCCAATGCCTTGCGGCTCAGATCAAAATGACCTTTCGCCTCGCGCACCATCTTATACATGTAAGCAAGATTGGAATCCATTCCATTTTCCCTTGCCATCTGATTGGACTCTGCCCAGAAACGATCCACATGGTAATTAACCGACTGAATATAGCCCTGCGCCTGCATATCATCTGGCGATAAGGTCTTATCAAAATCATAGCAGATTGCGAGTACTGGACGATCCTCCTTGCTTTTTCGCTTAAAGCCGTATGGATTCTCTCGGATTTCCTGTTTTATATTCATGTCTATATCAAACTCATCAAATTCTTTTTTCTGTCTATTCACACAATTTCCCTTTCCATAAAAATATTTTTGTTCAAATTTTCATTCAAACTTTTACTTAAGCAAACGTATTTTGTCAACGCAAATCTACTTCCCAACTCAAGCTTATTTTGTCAAAATGGCAGCACGAACTTTTCTTTTTCGCGCCGCCATTCTCATCTTACATATCTTGTTATGCATCTTATTTTCTTTATTCAACCGTAACGCTCTTTGCCAGATTTCTCGGCTTATCCACATCAAGACCCTTTGCAACACTGACATAATAGCCCATCAGCTGTAACGGAATGACAGCCAAGCTCGTTGCAAAATGCTCATCTGTCTTCGGAATGTATACAGTAAACGATACGGTATCTTCAATGTTATAATTTCCGTAGGTGGTCAGTCCCATCAAATAAGCGCCGCGGCTCTTACACTCTACCATGTTGGAAACTGTTTTCTCATACAATTCAGACTGGGTCAGAACACCGATTACAAGTGTTCCATCCTCAATCAGACTGATGGTTCCATGCTTTAACTCGCCTGCCGCATACGCCTCTGAGTGGATGTAACTGATCTCCTTCATCTTTAAGCTGCCCTCAAGACTGATCGCATAGTCGATTCCTCTTCCGATAAAGAAGATATCGTTCGCATTGGCCTGCTTTGCCGCAAACCACTGAATACGCTCCTTATCCTCTAAGATCCTTGCGATCTTGTCTGGAAGCTGCTGCATCTCTTCAATCAAATGTGCATATTGAGCGTCATCGATCGTTCCTCTAACCTTGGCAAACTGAATTGCCAGACAGTATCCCGCAATCAGCTGAGTGCTGTACGCTTTCGTTGTCGCAACGGCGATCTCTGGTCCTGCCAATGTGTAAAATACGTTATCTGCCTCTCTTGCGATTGAGCTTCCAACTACATTTACAATGCCAAGTGTCTTTAAGCCCTTCTGCTTTGCCAAACGAAGTGCTGCCAGACTATCCGCTGTCTCTCCAGACTGGCTGACAACGATTACCAGACCATTCGGGTCCAAAATCATTCTGCGATAACGAAACTCCGATGCCAGCTCCACACGAACTGGAATCTGCGCCAGGTCTTCAAACACATACTGACACGCAACACCTACATGATAAGCCGAGCCACATGCAACAATGTAAATCTGGCTGATATTCTTGATCTCGTCTTCCGTCAATCCCACAGAAGACAAATCAATCTGATCATCCTTTACGGCTGAATTGATTGTATCGCGAACTGCCTTTGGCTGCTCATGGATTTCCTTGATCATGAAATGCTCAAAACCAGCTTTCTCCGCTGCCTCTGCATCCCACTTGATCTCTGTGGCATTCTTTTCGATCTCATCTCCATCCAGATTGTAGAATGTGATCGCACCATCGGCCATACGCGCCATCTCCAGATTACCAATATAATAAACGGTACGGGTGTACTTTAAGATTGCCGGTACGTCAGATGCTACAAAGCAGTCACCATCGGCCACACCAAGAATCATCGGGCTGTCCTTTCTTGCTGCGTAGATCTCGCCCGGATAGTCCTTAAACATCATGACGAGTGCATAAGAACCACGGATACGAACAAGTGCATGATTGATGGCATCAACAGGTGTATGCTCATACTTCTTATAATAGTAGTCGATCAGCTTTACCGCAACTTCTGTATCGGTTGAGGAATAAAAGCTGTAACCCTTACGAAGCAGTTTTTCCTTCAGTTCCTGGTAGTTCTCAATAATACCATTGTGAACGCCAACTACATTGCCATCATCGGACATATGTGGATGTGCATTTGTCTCGCTCGGCTCACCATGAGTTGCCCATCTGGTATGGCCGATACCGCAAGTACCAACCAAAGCATGACCATTATCGGTCTTTTCTGCTAGCGACTTCAAACGTCCTTTTGCCTTGACAATCTCTGTATCGGTCTCTCCATTACGAACCGCAAGTCCAGCTGAATCATAGCCGCGATATTCCAATTTTGACAGGCCGTCCAGAAGGATCGGAGCTGCCTGAAGATGTCCGGTATAACCAACAATTCCACACATAATGTTTTTCTCCTCTAACTTTGTGTTTATCCTGCATCTGATGTAAGAATCTGATGCAAGATTTTCCTGTTTGTTACACTACATGTTATTCAAACATGCAACTTACTGCTATTGTAGCAGATTCTGTCACTGTTTACTAGCCCAAAATAAATCTTTTTATCCCTCCGCTGCGATCTTTTTTACGATTTCTACGCCAACCTCTACCAGCTGTTGCCTTCCAAACATTTCCAAACTCAGCCAAGCCTTTCGTTTATGGCGGTCAATCTTCTGAATTGTCGACTCCATTCCTTTGAGTGGTCCTGATAAAATCGTTACCTTATCGCCGATAATAATTCCTTGCGACATCTTTACCAGTTCCTCATCACCGGCAAAGCGAAGCAGAAAATCAATCTCATTTTGTGTCAACGGAATAATGTCATCGCCTGCGCCCAGAAGCTTTGTCATCGCATTGATTTTTTTCAGCTGTTCATACAGCGCATCCAGATTGTCCGAAACAAGAAAAAGATAGCCCGGAAACAGTTTCTTTTTCTGAATATGCCACTGCCCCTTATAGCGGATTTTCTCCTCGTACAGAGGAAGAACACAATGCGAAAGGATCTCTTTGCTGATGCGCGCTTCGCATTCCTGCCGAATCTTTTCTTCCTTTCCGGTGCTCGTCTGAATTACATACCACATAAATTTTCAAAAAACCTCCAAAATCTTCTTCTCATTCATTTCTATCAAATCTGGCAGAGTACCACGTCCATAGGAGCTATGCACCGCATGGGCGTGGAGACTTCATTTCAGGACATTACAGATGCAGATGACGCGGCACACCATCCACATAAAATGGATGAAGTTCCCCTTGAATTAATGGTCTCGCATAGCGTGCAAACGCTGGCGTCACATGCATGCCATCTGCGCTGATCCACTCATTCGGGACGCGTTTTTCCTGATTTGCCACTTCGCTTACCTCGACGAGACCAGTCTTCGTTCGATACGGAATATCAGAAATACGCTGAATCGTGCACATCTTTCCTGTCTCACCACGAAAAGCGGCTTCCACTGCTGCTCCACCCACCTGATATGCCTCGGTAATATCCGTGCGGCTTGCAAGCGGTGACGCGCAGCGCTGCAAAACAGACAATTCAACTGCCCTAGTTTTACAGCCAAGATGCTCTCGAATCAGATCGGACAGATAACGAGCCGTTCCAGAAAGCGCAGCCTTATGGCCAAACGCATCTACTGCACCAGGTCCAGACACGAGATCACATAAAAACTCACCATTCTTGTTCTTTACACCCTCGCTAACTGCAATCACAAGTGTATGACGCTCCTTCTCAAGCGCTGATACCTTTGTAAGAAATGCTTCTTCATCAAACGGGCACTCTGGAAGAAGAATCATATCCGGTCCACTGCAGTCTGCTCCTGCTGCCAGACTCGCTGCTCCCGCCAGCCATCCGGTATGTCTGCCCATGATTTCAACAACCGTTACGCTGTTAATCTCATAGACACTGGAATCACAGATAATGCCCTTAAGTGTTGCTGCGATATACTTCGCCGCACTTCCATATCCCGGCGTATGATCGGTGAACATCAAATCATTATCAATCGTCTTGGGAACACCGATAAAACGAACACTGCTGTTTTTCTTTGCACCGTAGGCTGCCAGCCTTGCAATCGTGTCCATTGAATCATTGCCGCCGATATAGAATACCGCACCAATCTCATACTTTTCAAACAGATGAAACAGCTGCAGATATGGTTTTTCATCCACATCCGGATCCGGCAGACGGAAACGACAGCTGCCCAAGTAGCTTGCTGGTGTGCGCTTTAACAGCTCCACATCCATCTTATCACTCAGGCATTCGTTCAAATCAACGATCTGTTCCTGCAAAAGTCCCTGAATTCCATAGCGCATACCATATACATGTTCTACGCCCATCGCTCTCGCTGTTTCATAGACACCCGCAAGACTCGAATTAATTACCGCAGTCGGTCCGCCCGACTGTCCAACTAACACATTTCTGATTGTTTCCATAAAGCATACCTCCTCGATGAGGACAGTATACCCTATTTTGAAGCGTTCGGCAAGGGTCCAAACCTTACTGTTTTGCTTTTGATTTTATTTTTTGTAACATTTGTTGGCTAATTTCCCATGCCAAAGGCTCTTTTCGAGCAATTAATACAATTCCATACGCTACAAAGAACAAAATTGCAGATAGCATTAGCGTGACAAAATTTCCAAATCCAAGCATTTTCACCCAAATCGAGCTGATCACAGCAATCACAATTGCAAGTAAAATGGTTCCATATTTTACTTGCTTGTATGCGGACACCACTTCTTTTCGAAGTGCGACATATTGTACAATTAAGACAACTGCTTCTGCTGCTAAGGTTCCAATCGCAGCTCCCGCTGATGTCATCCTCGGAATCAACAACGCATTTAAAATCAAATCCGCAATGGCCCCCGCAATTTCGGAATATAATACAATATTCTCTCGTCCAAGCGGAACCAGCATCTGAATTCCCATAATATTCGTCAAACCAATAAACAATAATGTCGGCATGATAATTTGCATCGGAACAATCGAATCTGCATACGCAGAACCAGAAAGGAAAAAGATCCCTTCTTTTGCAAATAGCGTGAAATAGACAACCATTGGCACCGCAATCAGCATCACAAAATTAATTGCTTTTTGCATGATCCGGTAAAACTCATCCATCAAATGATGTTCTACATAATACGATGCTCTTGGCAAGAGAACCACGCCTAGGGAGGTCACAATGCTCACCAAAATCGTCTTAATTTTTACCGCTGCATTGTAATATCCAACATCCGCATCTGACGTCATAAACCCTAGCATAACGGTATCCAAATTGGTATAAATGGTCACCGCACATGACATAGCAAAAAAGACAAAAACAGCCTTATAATGCTGGCGGAAATTATAGTTTCCAATCGGCTTCATCGACACATACTTATGCATGTGAAAGAAATTAAAGATATTCGATGCTGATGCCGCTAAAATCGAAATGCCTCCGTAAATGACATAATCCTTCTGTTCATGAACCATGGCAAACATCGCCAGCAATGCAATAAATTTAAAAAGGATTGAACGAACTGTTATATACGTATACTGTTCCAGTGCTTTGTATAGCCATTCCATACCAATGGTATTAAACAAGATTGTTAAACCAACAATAAGAAACAATTCCTTATCCTGTCTCATTCGCGGCACAAATGCAATCGCCAAAAACAACGCCACATACGCAATAATGCTCATAACCAGATTAATGAAAAACAGTTCCTGAACCGTTCTGGTCAGTTTTTCCTTATCATCGCGCACCTGAGCACATACTCGAATACCATAAGTTGGAATTCCTAACTGTGCAAACATTGCAAAATATGAAATGACGGATGTTGCAAACGAGACCTTGCCGGTTCCGACCGGCAATAGAATTCGCGAGATGTACGGAAACGTGATTAGTGGAAATATGAATTGCGACATTGTCAAGATCGCGTTCATAATGAAATTAAACTTCAAAGACTTTTGTTTACCATTATCGTTCTTCATAAAATTGTTAAGGAGAGTCGAAATCTTCGACATCTCCTTCCTTTCTGCTAACTATTTTTATTTTAAATTACAATTTTAGCTTTTTTCTATGCATAACCGAAATGATTCCAAAAAGGCAAAAATTGGAATATACTAATACCTTATAGGTCTTCAATTTCATGATTTCATGATAAACATCACTATATTGTTTTTTCAGCATTTCTACCAGTTCTTTCGTTTCCTTTTTGTATTGTTTCGTATTCTGAAATGACAAATAAATACTTAACTGCGTTCCCGCCATGGCTGCAATTCTCTTAGAATAATACATACCAATCTTCTCATTCCATAACTTAGAAGTACGATATGATTCATAATGACAAAGCAGCTGTTCCAACACGTCCTTGTGTATCTTTACATTTTTTTGCAAGCTTTTTATATTCATACTTTGTGTTGACAATGAAACTCGATACATATAAATTGTCTGGCTAAGAAACGCAACGGTTTGGATATAGGGAGTTGGAAATAGCAAATACTCCAAATCTGTATAAAAACCATTATCCAACTTAATTTTGTTTTTCTTCAGAATATCTGTCCGATAGGTAACATTATGCATTGCAAGATATAAATTTTCTGCAACCTGCGCAAATGGTAGTTCCTTATCCATTACTTTCTGCTCTAATAATTCAGGCTGTTTTTCTCCCGTTTCATGATCCACACAACAATAACTTGTACACACCATATCTGTATCATGTGTTTCCAAATACGCCAAATATGCAATCATATCTGGCGTATTTACCCAGTCATCACCATCCACCATCCGAAAATATTTTCCAGATGCATGGGCAAGTCCACTATTAACCGTTGAGCCTGGACCTGTATTTTTCTGTGAAATAAGCTTAAATGATCCCGGATATTTTTTTTCATATTCTGCAACAATTTCGCGGGTGCGATCCTTAGATCCATCATCAGTCACAAGCACTTCCACTTTTTCCAATACCCCCGGACAGATAAAGGAATCCAAACACTGTTGAATCATTGATTCCAAATTATAAGCCGCAACTGATACACTCAATACTTTTCCCATGCAAACTTACTCCTTCTCTGCTGCATGAATCAAGCAGCTCATAGACATCCAAAACAGCGTTGCCATCGGGGATGTGACATAGACAATTTCTGTCATTACACAACTAGCCGTCACCATAACCATTAAGATTACAAAACAACTAATTCCTATGACACCGATTGCACTGAAAATCTGGTTCCATTTTTTTATAATTACGATCAAAAATATTACTGCCATTGTCAAATAGATCGCAAGTCCAATGATACCTTGTCCTACCAGAATATCAAAAAATACATTGTGCATACTTTCAAACTTCATATGATCATTCGTAATCAAGTAAGAATTTGGCAGCTTATCAGAAACATATGGCAGTACATTGTTATGACTAATACCCACAATTGGACTTGTCAAAAAAATCTCAATTGCACTTTTCCAGATGTCCGATCTTCTGTTCGTAATATCACCAGAATACTCATCTGCACGCCCTACTACCTGTGTTGATATCAGATTTTCGTCATTCTCTGCATCAGCTACTATTTCTCCCTCTACTGTATCCAGCGGCACATCTTGCAAATCCTGTGCCAACTCTGTGGATTGTTCAATCGACCGTTCTGTTACAATATTATATCCTTTCTTAATTCCAATTGGAAGTAGAAGCGCTACCAATAAACCTGCAGCTACGCAAAGCACAGTCGTCTGAATTTTTTTCTTTTTCCATATTGCAAGAAATATATAGGTAACTGCTGCAACGCACAGACACAACTGACCGGTTCTCGAATCAGAAAACGCAATATAGGCAACTTCCAATACAATGTCCAATGCCAGCAGGACACGCATCCATGTCGTACGATTCTTAAGGAAATAGCCAACCGCTAACACACATCCTACGCAGCTCATAACTGCTCCGATATTAGCATCCCAGTAAGCGCCATACAACCTTCCCCAATGAAATCCAATGTAGTAAATAGGGCCTACTTCTTCATAAAAGATCTGTGAATAGCCAGTTATCATAAATGCAAAACTTAAAATTGACAGCATTGCATTCATAATCAAATAATAGACAGATAAAATTTTAAACTGCCTCATATTCTCCTGTACAGAATCCTCTGCGCGATAACAGTACACAAGAAAGAACAACAATGCACACCATATCAATGTACGAAAATTTGTATACCAACCATACCGGATATTGACCACGATTGATACCAAATAGCTGGCACAAAATGCGATAAGCAAAAAGAAATTTTTTGACTTCCAGTAGCTTTTCCAATGGATCAAACGAATCAATAGCAGCACGCCGCCACCAAAGACAGTAGGCCATAAAAATAATGAAATAATTGGTTTTCCAAATGTCAACGAGCTAGCCTCTAGAAAACCAACTGTCAGGATGCCAAATTTTACAATCAGTTCCAGCCACCAAACAATAGTTCTATTCTTCTTTTCCATTTTTCACCCATTCACGCAACTATACTCTCGACTCTCATCAGAGATTTTCTGCGCTATCCTTTCTTTCACACTTCTTGGTTATGAATAGTTGTTTTATTT
This sequence comes from Wujia chipingensis, assembly GCA_963605535.1. Lineage (GTDB taxonomy): Bacteria > Bacillota > Clostridia > Lachnospirales > Lachnospiraceae > Anthropogastromicrobium > Anthropogastromicrobium chipingensis_A. The sequence goes on along the minus strand of CAVCXB010000002.1, from coordinate 13,585 downwards.
GTCTTGCCTGCACACTTTCATCATAGGAGCTTTCTCGAAACAGTTCTGCGCTATGAACATTTCTTGAATAATTCAGATGCACGCAAATCGCATCTGCCCATATCGTTCCGCCCTCCTTAATGCTTAGCTGCATGCAATTTTCACTCAATACAACTTCTGGTGTAATGGTATCACTCAAAAATGTCATAAGTCCTGCGGCCTGCGCTTCAAGCGCTGCAATCGGCTGTCCCTCAAATCTAGATGGAAGTACAAAAAAATCCATTGCCTGCATTAAATTGGGAACATCCTCCCGAACGCCAACGAAACGAATCCCACTTAAAATTCCTCGTTGCGCGGCTTGCCGTTTTACGGCTTCCCAATCTTTTCCAGAACCCACAGCAAGTAAAACCGCATTTGGCACTTTTTTCAGAAGTTCTTCCATAATATCCAGCAAGAAAAAATTATTTTTTGCATAACAGTAACTTCCCACATGGCCAATTACAACCTTATCTTGTAATGCAAGCTGATCACGCATCTGCCTGCGGATCTCCTCATTATAGTTAAACAAAGAAACATTAATCGGATTATGAATAATTTGATACTGTTTGCTCTTTCGCACTCTTTCTGGGAACATCCACTCTCCAGCATAATTGGAGCACGCACAATAATCAGTTGCAGCCCATGCAATTATCGGTCGAAATGCTCTATGCATTCCAGTACGTATCAAGCGGACGATCCTATTATTGCTATCTACCCTTGAACTATGGGAATGTACAATTATTTTTTTAATACCAGCAGAATGAGCTGCCAATACACCTATTCCATTAAATGCCTCCGAAATATTAAAGTATGCAGCAGCATATCGTTTTCTTTTCATTAACTGATGCAAAAAACAATACTGTTTTATCGGATGCTTCAAGGATGGCATTTCAATCACACTCGCATGGTAGTTTCCAAAAACTTTTTCTAACTCAGATGTCTTGTGGTTCGTCAAAAAATCAAATTGAATGGCTTCTTCTTTCATCATGTCCAACACACGAAGCAGATATTTGTCAATTCCACTGCTTTTTCCATCAACCACATATCCTACTAGTACATGCACTTTCTTTCATCCTCTATTACCTGTTCTGTTTTAATCTTGAAAAAACGCCCGGACATTTTTCCTTAACAATATAGATTCCACGGCCGATCCATACACAGAGTGCTGTTTTCTCTGTGCGAATCCCCCATGCCAACAGCTTAAGCAAGCGATTCTCTGGGTACAAATATGGCTTCAACCGTTGATATGTCTTGCTTTTAAACTGTTTCTGCACCCACTTTTTTTGCTGAGAATGATTCATATGAGCCGCACCGCTACAATTTCTTTGCAATGCAGACAAAAAATAACGGCAGTAAATGCTCCCCATGCCTTTTAATACTTCTGGGCTTTCTATATTCCAGGCACGATAAAGCTGGCAGATACTCTCAATTCTTCTCTCATGCAGCGCAAAATAATCCGGCAGATATTTCGTTGTCAGACTTCCTTTTTTTCGGATTGCATAGAAATAAAGCGGCTTTGCAATTTGATTGCAGGAATCAAGTTCTTTAAATACTTCAATATTAAAAAGCACATCCTCAATCATTGTTACTGTTTCAAATCGAAGCTTATTTTTTCTTAAATAATCCAGTCGATATGCCTTATTCCATGCATATCCAAACAAAGTCTGTTTCTCTAATTCCAAAACATGCGCTCGAACTTGATTATATGTTTTAAAACATCCATCTGTCGGCACAATTTGCTTTTCATATTCAATCTTCCCATTTTGATCATAATATCTCTCGGTAAGACCAAACAAGACTAGTTTTGCAGGGTTCTTCTTCAGACTTTGCTCAATTTCCATTAGCATACTGGTTTGATAGCGATCATCAGGATCTAAAAATAAGATATATTCACCATTGGCACTCTCCATTCCCTGATTTCTCGCATTGCTCAATCCACCATTTTGTAGCAAATGAAGAACACGAATTCGTTCATCTTCCTTTGCCAATTCATCACATAAACTTCCCGATGCATCTGTCGAACAATCATCTACCAAAATCAACTCAAAATCAGAAAACGATTGTCTTTTTATATCCGATGCAGAGTCCCTTAAATAGCCTTGTACGTTATAGACTGGCATTACAATACTATATTTCATTTTATGTTTTCATTCTTTCTTTTGATAATTTTAGAAACTTCCCTTATACCTCTTATGAAGAAATTTTGCCTTCAAAAAGGCTGGGATGCGCTTCTTCAAATTATTTTTTTCAAGATTCACAACAGGAACGCTTTTATATCTATATTGCTTCTGTTCAATCCATACATTCAGCAACAACTCACTGATTCTTCCAAACATACGCTGTTGAAACTTATCGTATTGTCTGAAATCCACCCGCTGTTCCAACTTATTCAAAATCGGGAACAACCAACTACAGTATTCATCGCACTTTTCCTTTGACATAACAAACATATTAAACATATGTCCGGCTGTCTGTTTCATGACACGATCGTACGCATCCAAGTACTCTGGTGTCATCTCTTCAATTATATCTCTTGTAACAATCAAATGTTCTTCATAATGCGTATGCGCATAATGCGAATATAAGCTTTCGATCAAGTAATATCTTTTCGATGGAAGGATGATATCTGTTTTCTTTAAGATTTGCAAAATCTCATTTCCCGACAGAATCGGATAAAACGGTTCTTTTTTCCAAAACATAAACTTACGTGTTCTGCTTGCGAAATATCTGCGATAATGTACAAGCCCCATATAATCCGAATCCAAATTTTTCCATGCCCAGTACAGACCTGTCAGTTCACAGTAGTACCCATTTTTTTTCGAAATATTCTCTCCAGAATCATCTCCCTGATACCCTAAATCTGTTTTTTCCTTTTTTCCCACCTGTAGCGGCAAATAGCAGCTATCGTCTGGCATACGATAGCGTTTGTGCGTTGCCACTATAATTTTCAGATCCATGTCGTTTTTTGCCATACTTTTACTGGTAGTCCTTTCAGATTTTTGTTTAAATGGAACTAAAACAAATTATTCTATTACATTCTTTTTATAATTTATTTTCTAAAGTAGTTTAAACTTTCTGATATCATTTGTATAAAACAAATTTTGAGCAATACTAAGATGCTATATTCACAGCGTCTTAGCCTCCCCATTATGATACATTCCCCTTCTAATGTCAAGAAGCAACTTATGGGTGAACTTGCCAGATGGAAAATACGTTTATACATTATTGATCTTCTACGCACACAATTTGTCACACAATCGTGCGGCAACACGATGAAAGTAGGCTTTATTTTTTCAAAAATGCCCTTATGGGCTTCTATGTCGGAACAATTTCTACGCAGTTTCTTTATAAAAATTTAAGATTTTCTCCTTCGTATTTTCTTCTTATACTGTAATGCCCTCACGGGCCACTGTGAAGAGAAAATTGGCATTATTCCTCTTCACAGACAGTTTTTTGAGAAAATATTTCAGATTTTCTTTCTCTTAAAAATTAATGTTAGAAGCATCAAAACTCCAGTTCCGATCATTCCGGCTCCCCAAAGTTTACTATAATCTTCAATACCGAGAATTACACCGGTATCTGGTGATTTCTCTGGCTGACTCTGGTTTGTCGATTGTGCTGTGCTCGATGCTGCTGTCGATGCCGTCGTAGACTCCGCTGTACTCGATGCCGCTGTCGATGCTGTTGTAGACTCCGCTGTGCTCGATGCTGCTGTCGATGCTGTTGTGGACTCCGCTGTACTCGATGCTGCTGTCGATGCTGTTGTGGACTCTGCTGTACTTACTTCCGCTGTAGACTCCGTCGTAGGTTCCTCTGCACTTGTTTCCTCTGTGGACTCCATCGTAGATTCCTCTGCACTTGTTTCCTCTGTGGATTCTGTTGTCGGTTCCTCTGTACTCGATTCCTTGGTAGATTCTGTCACACTAGCATCTTCCGTTGTCGGCTCCTGCTCCGTTGTCACCTCTGTTTTTGTTTCTTCTTCACTTGTCTGATCTTTCACAAATGAATCATATACTTCTTGCGCAATTGCTTCATCCGCTAATGCCACTGTATAGTTTTGATTTGCTAATTTGTAATTTTCTTGCTGTTTACGATACTGTACCTGTGCAGCTTCTGCTGCTTCCTGTGCCTGCTTTTTCTCTTTCTTCGCCTCATCGAATTTTTTGACAAATGCATTTAACGTATCGGCATCTTCATAATCATCTGGCAATACGTCACCATTTTCCCAATCGCATACTTCCAGTTGCTTTTGGATTTCCTCTTGTTTTTGTACCGCAGCCTTACAGTCTTCTACCGCTTTTGTACTGCGATCAATACTCTCTTGTGCCGCTGTCAGCGCTATCTGTGCCTCTTCTACCGCTCTCTCAGCCGATGCTACTGCTTCTTGCGCTTTAATAACCGCAGCATACTTCGTCTTTACAGCCTCATATGCAGCTTTTGCAGCCTCTAAAGCTTTCTCAGCTTCTTCTCCTTTCACCTGACGATCTGCCAGAATTTCTGCCATTTCTGTGGCTTTATCCGATGCTGTTTTCTTTTCTGCTTCCTTTTCTGAATAATCTTTCTGCGCCTGCTGCAATGCCTCCTCTTTTTCTTTAACAACACAATTTGTGCTTTCTATCTTTTTCTGAGCGGTCTCCTTTTCAGACTGAGCTGCATCATAATTCTGCTGGTAAGAATCTTTCTTCTTCTGTGCCTGCTGATAGGCATCATCTGCTGTTTGCTGCTCTAAGTTCTTTTCTTCTGCATTCTTCTGCGCTGTAAGTATACTCTGCTCCTGTACTGAAACCGCATTCTGTCTCTGAACAAGCACATTTTGTGCTTCTGTTACCTCAGCCTGTGCTGTTTGCTGCTCATTGTTTGCTGCTTGGACAGCATTCTGCTTCTCGTTTACAATATTTTGTTTTTCTGCTACGGCTGCCTGTGCTTCATTAACCACTTGCGTCTGCGCATTTACTGCTGCTTCTGCGTTGGCAAGCTCTGCCTGTGCATTCGCTACTGCTGCATTTGCATCCGCTACAAGCTGCTGCTTCTGTGCAAGAACTGCCTTCTTCTGCTCAAGTACCTGATTCTTTGCATCAATCTCCTGCTGCGGCTTTGTAACAATTGATTCATAATACTGAAGAAATCTTGCTTCATAAGCATCGATACTCATATTGCTAGGATCACTCTGTGCCCAATCAAATACCTGTGTATAGGTCAGCCAGCGGTTCATACTTCTTCTTGTACAAATTGCAAAACCTGTCGTCTGATAGTTAGAACCTATTATATTAAAATAATGACCAGCATTCGATGGATCTCCGGTTGCCTCATATTCAGCCTTTTCTTCATCATACCATTGTACAAATGGATCCAAGTTTCCACCATTCCATGCACAGTTCTCTCCAATATTAAATTGCATTGCGTGAGCAACGACTGTATCTGAATAATTCGCATCCGCCTGTGCCATTGCCATCATCGTATCATTTACCTGCAACGCACCTAATCCATGTCTTGCGCGAAGCTCATTGCATTCTCTCATATATTGGATCGAATTCTTCATATTTTCAAGACTAGTCGCATCAACTGGATCACCTTTTACAGTGCGACTTGCATATGTAGACCCCGTTAATGCCTGAATCGCAGCACTTGATCCCATCGTTTCAAAAAAGGCAAAGCTTCCCTGTTGCACTTTTTGGTCAGCCACCGCTTTTGCTGCCTGTGCTGCGTCCACCTCTGCCTGTGCTGCATTTACTGCTTCTTGTGCCTGTGCCACCTCTGCCTGTGCTGCTGCTACTGTGTTATCCGCTGCTGTCTTCTGAGTCTTTTTCTGTTCTAATACTGCATTTGCAGATGAAAGAGCGTCGTTTGCCTGCGCTTGCGTTGTCTGTGCCTGTGTCAATGCTTCGTTTGCCTGCTCAAATGCGCTCTGTGCTTCCTGCACACTCTGTTGTTTCAATGCCAATGCTGCTTTTTTCTGTTCAAGAGCGGATGCCGCTTCCTGCTCCTGTTTTTTTACATTTTCAAGTTCTTTTTGTGCTTCCTGATAAGCCTGCTGTGCTTTTTCACTTTCAAGCTTTGCCGCCTCAAGAGCATCTTTGGCTTCCTGAACTTTACTTACATCATCTTTATATTCCTGAGAATTTAATGCATTTTCTGCCTTCTTTACTTTATCTTCTGCTTCCTTCAGTGCTTCCTGCGCTTTCGCATTCTCAGACTGCGCTACTTCAAAAGCGTCTTTCATTTTATTTACGTTTTCCTGTGCTTGTACTCTTGCAACTTCTACAGTTTCTTCCTGTTTCTTTGCCTCATCATACGCTTGCTTAGCAGCCGCTTCCTGTTCTTTCGCAGCTTCTACTTCTTTACTTGCCGCTTCTGCTTTTCCCTGTGCTTCCTCTATATCCGCTTTTGCCGCATCGCCACTATTCTTTACCGTTTCGTCATATGTCTTCTGGGCATCTAAAAGCACATTGTCAGCCTGCTTTTTTTTTGCCGCTGCTGTCTCAAGTGCCTGCGCATCAGACTGTTCCTGTTTCTCTGCTAACTCAAGTGCTTCCTTTGCAGACCGCACATTTATTTCTACGCGTTTCTTTTCTGTATCAAAAGTGTCTTTTGCTGCATCATTTGCTTCTGATTCCTTTTTCTGACTTTCCTGTACTGCCTGTTCTGCTGACTCTTTCTCTTTTTGTGCCTTCTTCAGCTTTGTTTCTGCCTCTTTTAGCTGCTCCTTTGCCTGTTTTGTATTTTTCTTTGCCTGTTCAAGGTTCTTCGCAGCCTCTTCTGCATTCTCTGCACTTGTTGTTGCAGCCGTCTGCTCCTCAGTAGTCTGCACATTTGTCTCTTTCGCTGTCGCAGGTTCTTCTGTATACTCTGCGGGCGCATTTTGTACCATTGTCCCTGCCAAAAGCATTGCTACAGTTGCCGATGCCATTAATTGTTTTCTTCTCATGTAGATCCTTCCTTTCTTTTGTGTACCCTATATATATGATTTTATTACTCTTCTTTCATTTTTTCAACCATCACTTTGCATCTTTTCTTATAAAAAGCAATCCCATAAAACATCATATCCTGCCGACCATCATTCTTCAGATACTCAGAATACCTCCGATCCTTAATTTGTTGAATTGCCCTCTCGCAGGCCTTGTCCAATCCAGATACTTCTTTTGAATACTTAAGTTCAAAGATAATGCCCGCATTCGGATTTTCGGGTTCAATAATGATGTCCGCAAAACCTTCTCCTGCTTCTACATTTGAACGAACCAGCCAATCCGTGTTCCCCGATAATAAACCAACTAAAAATGTATGATAGGAATTCTCTTTTTCTTTCTCTGGTGCTTTTGTATCAAAAACACTGATCGAATTACTAAGAGTCCGATTCAAATACTGTTCAATCGCCTCTGTATTTCCCTCCTCAACTGCCTTCCAGAAAGCTGTTAACTGTGCCGTATTGGAGTAAATTTTTTTATCAAACCATTCCTGTATCTGAAGTCGATATACTTCCCTAACTTCTTTATTTGGAATGACCAACTTATATGTTCCTTGTGCTGTAATTCCAACCTGCGTCAAATATCCTGTCGTGAATAAAACGCTCCAGATATTCTCAATACTGTTGTCGATCTCATCATATGTCAATTCTAATCGGACAAATTTTTCAATTGATTCTCCGGCAATCAAACGTTCAATCTCATCTCGTGTTGTTTTATTTGCTTTCATGATGAGGCTTTTTACAAGTGTATTCCCACTAGTATTGAGCCAATAACATTGCGGCATTGCTTTTGGCTTTTCACAGAGCAAATCTACATGATTAATCACATCCCATGGGCAATAAATATTTACGTCTCCAAAGTGATAGCCATCATACCACTCTTTCATTTCGGGCAAATGATCTTCCAAATGATATGTCTTCAACATTTTTTCGACTTCGTCTTCCGTAAAACCAAACTGTTCATCAAAGCGGACATCTGTAATAGAAAGAACCTTGAAATTATTTAGTCCTGTAAATATGCTTTCTTTTGAAACACGCAGACATCCTGTTAAAACAGCAAACTGTAAAAATTCATTTGTCTTCAGAGCATCTCCAAATAATGCCCGCATCAACGATACCATTTCCCTGTAATAGCCATTTTGGTACGCCTTATCTAGTGGAACATCATACTCATCCACTAAGATAATTGCCTTCTGACCATAATGTCGAAATAACAGCTCTGATAATGTCTGCAATGCCGATTCAAGCGTATCCTGATCCATCAAGTACTTTCCATCATGCATTCGGATCAGTGCACAGTATCTTTCTCTTTCATTTTCGGTTAATCTACCGCTGTTTTTCAAGAAATTATACCGCTCTGCTTCTAACGCAATTAACTTAATTAGTTTTGTTTTTGCCTTTTCAAAGGTATCTCCCTCTGCACCTTTTAGTGTAAGAAACACAACTGGAAACTTCCCCATATATTCTTCACAGAGATCTTTTCTTTGTGAAATAGCAAGATCATCAAATAATGTTTGGTCTGCTCCAATTTCAAAGAAACAACGAAGCATACTCATATTCAATGTTTTTCCAAAACGGCGCGGTCTTGTAAAAAGGTTTACCTTTCCCCAATTATCCAGAAGCTGTTCAATCAGCTTTGTTTTATCAATGTAGTAAAAACCAAGTTGACGGATTTCTCGAAAGTCTTCAATGCCAACTGGGAGTTTCAATGGTACTGCCATATTCTCACGCACCTTTCCCAAGCTATACTACCAGAGCGCATGTTATGCTATCTACTCCAGTGTATTTTGATTTTACTATCAGATAGGACAAATAGCAAGTTGATTCTTTCGTTTTACAAGATGTCAAATAAATATATTGTGAACGTAGTCTTATTCATCGCTCACCACTGTACAGCGTGTCAATGCCCACTCGGGCTGTTACTTCATTTCTACAGTACCCCTTCAAAAACCTAGGTTTTATGCGGGTTCCAGAGCCTATTTTTGCAGGTATTTGTCAGAATATTCTGATAATAATTCATTTTTACGCATGTTCATAATTTGGACATATTTGTCAAGGTTCTTTTGCTTTTTCTTCTGCTTTGAGTATAGCATCAAATCACTCCTTTGTCATCCTTTTTTCTTAACTTGATAGTGTAACTTTACTTGGGGATTAGCAATCCGTATCTTGTCTACAAACATCACAAGCATGCTTTTTCCACAAAAGCATGCTGAATACACCGTTCTTGAATGGATGGACTTACGCTTCTCCAGAATTTCGTCTGCGCTCACACCGCTTGCCAGCAACTTCTTCAGAACTTCTTTCTTACGCTTCTGAGGTTCATGGAAAATTTCCGGTACAAGCAGGTCGAAAACGTACAGGGTTTCACCTTCAAAAGAAATCCTGTAACCCAGCATCTTGTATCGGCACTCGCTGTCCCAGCCCATTTTTTTATAGACCAATTCTGAAAAAGGCTTACAGGACATCTTCCGGCTCTTACGTTTGTCCGGCTTTGCGATGCACCAGCGCAGAGCGTCCTTGTCATTTTCATCACAACCACGCACAACGATGCGCTTCAAATCGCTATTGAACATGACGTGTACATAGACCACATCTTCCAGCCCAGTGATGCAGGCTGTGTTGAATGTGATGCTGTCCTTGCGGATCACAATTGCAGGGTCACGAAGATGTGCGAACAGTTCTTTTCGGACGACTTGGTATCCGTCATACGAAAATGTACTCTCCAGTTCTTCAGCTTTTGCATCTCTATCAGTTTCCAATGTCTGCTCCTGCTGCGGCATCATCGTTCTGTTTTCTTCCATCTATGTCAATCCACCCTTCCATTATTTCTTCTGCCTCATGGAGCAAAGCATTCAGCCCCTCTGCGGTAAATATGTTCAATTCCTTAATTTCAGATGCCGGCCGGAGCACATCCCAATTCCCGGCATAATGCTCCTGCCGCAAAATGCCAACCTGTGCAATGCTCGTGATTGGCTGTCCAAAAGTTCCTGCCCATTCAGGCGGGAAAATGTAAATCGTCTGTCTTATGGTTTTCCCCTCCGTATCTTCTTCCTTCGGCGGCAGAACGATTTTTTCAATCTTGATCATCTCCGGCTCATCTAGTTCAAAGAGCATCAGCTTATCGTCTCCCTGCTCCACAAGCTGTCCCCGGAAGCGGTACTTCAAATCCTCATCCCACTCCATAATGTCAAAAAGGGCTTTTGCCAGACCGCGGCAGCCAAGGGTACTGGCACACCAACGGCCTTCTTTCAGCCTTCCCCAGCGGATGGCATTCAGATTGCTCTTCTCGCACGGACGAATGGCTACACAACGGTCGACCGAATTCAGAAGCAGTTCTACATACTCCACATCCTCAAACTTTTTCAGACAGGCTGTATTAAAGCGCAGCCTTCCATTTGAAATCGTCATCGCTGGATTCTGCAAAGTTGCAAAATACTGTGCCCGGACGACTTCATAACCGGTAAGATCCAGACGGTTTATTACCTCTACCGGATTGTGCTGTTCTTCCTGCATGACGCTTTCAGATGCTTCTCGATACTCTTCCGCCGAGAAACCTGTCCAGTCTTTATCAAAAGGCACATATCCACGGAGGATGCCATCATCCACTACACTCAAAACCGGCAAAGGATGATTTTTCTTTTTATATGTCCGGGATGCACGCAGGTGATTGGCTGCATTGAAAACATCTCTGGAGACAATTGCCTCGTGGTGATCCCGTTGACGGTACTGCGTCCGGTCATTATGGTTCTTCTTTGCCTTATGGGTAAGAAAGTTTGGTGTGAAAGTCTTTCTCGCCAGCACATCTCCACAATGGCGTTCATTTGTAATGATGCCGGCAACAGTGCCGGGATTCCACTCCGTGTTCCCCAGCTTCGTTTTCCGCTCGTATTCTGTCAAAAGTTCTGCAATATCCTTCAGTGAAAACCCATTCAGATACAAATAGTAAATGACTTTTACCGTCTGTGCCTCTTCTGGATTCACCACAAGGTTGCCGTCCTCATCCTGATCGTACCCCAATAAAGCAGGTGTAAGAAACAGTCCTCGACTGAAACGCCGGTCAATGGACCAGTTCATAATGATAGACTTGGAATGAGATTCTTCCTCTCCCACTGATGCCAGAATCGTCAGGATCATACGGCCGTTGCTGTCCAGCGTATAGATATTGTCTGCTTCAAATTTCACACCAACAGGTGGATCAAGATTTTTCAGTGTTTCAATGACAGAAAGGCAGTCTACAATGTTTCTGGCAAAACGGGCGATGGACTTTGTAAGTATCAAGTCAATCTTCCCGGCCTTGCAGTCTTCGATCAACTGCTGCATTCCCTTACGATGCGCCAGTGAAGTACCACTAATACCTTCATCGTCATAGATGCCAACAAACTCCCAGCCTGGCTGTGCTTTGATGTAATCGGTGTAATAATTTTTCTGAAGTTCATAAGAAGAAGTCTGCTCATCATTATCCGTGGAAACACGAACATAGGCAGCGACACGACGAATAGAGGTGCTCTCTCCAAGCCCCTCCACTGCTTTTGCCGGAATGACCTCCAGTTCGGAGGTGTCCACGCCTTTATATCGATCTCTGATTCTCTGCTTGCGGTCTACCGCTTCTGTTCCACTGCTTATCATGTACTTCCTCTCATTCTTCCGGCTGTATGCTCCAGTACCACTGGCGCATCTTCCGATAACTTCGGATGCCGAGTTCCTTCTTTGTGTTTTCTACTGTCCTGCGGCTGATGCCTTCATCGCTCATCCGCATATAGATTTCTCTGGATCTCATATCTCCTTCAGAAAGCAGCTTTTTGATTAGATAGGCTGCTTTCTCAGACTTCGATTCAAAATTTGGTGTCTCCGGCTCTGCTACCGGGTTCTGTGCTATTTCACATTCCAGCCATTGAAATCCATTTTCTGCTGTTATTGAGAAACGGATTTCCACGTCGGATGGAGCCAGACTATTTTTTATCTGCCTGACGATGCGGACATCTGCGTTCTCTGGATCTCGCTCCACCTGCAGGACACTCCGGGCGGCCGCCACCACATCAATACTGCCAAGGCTCCGATACAGACCTTTTGTTCCCTCTTTTTTGTTGAGGTGACCGATCAGCACAATGGCACAATCATATACAGATGCCCACATGCCAAGACGTTGCATCAGTTTTCTGGCTCTGCCTGCGATCTGAAGATCAGAATCGCTTCCGAGATACGCCTGTATTGGGTCGATGACTACCAGCCGAGGCCGGAATTCTATAATAGCCTGCCGAATGCGTTCATCATCCAGTGTCAGGCCACTGTATGTTTCTTCATTTATAAAGGCCACATTCCTGCAATCTGCCCCACATTTTTCAAGCCGAGGCTTGATGGTGTCTGATACACCATCTTCTGAACACTGGTAAATGACCCTCTGTGATAATCCAACAGCTTTGCCATCCGGCAGCTTTCCGCCTTTTGATAACTCTGCTATCAGATTCATCATCATTGTGGACTTACCATCGCCGGGGTCGCCTTGCAGTAATGTGATCTTCCCAACTGCAATGAACGGATACCACAGCCAGCGAACAGCAGTCGCCTGTACATCACTATATAATGTAAGAATTCCTGTTTCTCCCTTACTCGCCATTGTCGTTCCTTTCCATGCGCAGTCTTTTTCTACATTTATATTATAAGGGTTGCGTGATGATTTGACTGCCACCTGTTGGGTGGCACATCATCGTTTTTGCCACCTAATAGGTGGCAAAATAGCCTTAGACCACACTACAGATAGAGGTGTGGCCTTTTGCGGTCTTAAATTCCTCTGTATCCAGTTGCTATGTATTTTTTCCTGCGAGATAATCGTATTGCCTTATGCGGGTAAACATAAGGAGGACCACACATGGCATTAGATTATTCTGCATTAGGAAAACGCATCAGCAATTTCCGTAATGCATCTGGATTAACGCAGGAACAGTTCGGCGAAAAGCTGAATATGTCCCGCAAACATATTAGTCAAGTTGAGGCTGCTATCAGCCGTCCCAGCCTTGAAACACTGGTTGATATCGCCAATCTGCTCGGTATTTCAACCGATGATCTTCTTGTTGACAGTCTGACTCACTCGGCATCTACCGCTGATTCTGAGATTCACCGTCTGCTTTTGGACTGTAACGCAATTGAGCAGGAGATTCTTACCCGGATGGTAAAGGAGATGAAAGCGATTTTATACGGTCTTGGAATCTGATTTTGTAACTCGTTGACCACATAACAAAAAAGCCCGCATAAGCCACAGCTGCACTTCGGATCACACCGGGGTGCTGTCTGTGGTTCATGCGGGATGAGGCAAAAAAAGAAGCCCACCAGCGTACCATGTAGGATTCTACACAGTGCGCCAGTGGGCCAACCATTTATTCAGCTATTTTCAAATCAAACCAATTAGCCTTTCTGAAAGCAAAGGTTGAATTTTGGATATGTATTTCGCTATCGCTTCATTATCTCCAAATACGATTTCATCGAAAACCTTCTCGCCGCGCTTTCTACGCAACACTAGTTCTGCTGTTTTTGCCTTGTCAGCATTTAGCTGATTTCCTTCCTATAATGTCAAGCCCTAAATCATTGATTTTTCAGGCTTTTCTCTAAATA
>CAVCXB010000001.1:101838-120486 GCA_963605535.1 Wujia chipingensis | reverse complement strand
GCATGCCCATGTATCTTGCCTGTGCGCCCGTGATATCTGCGATAACCTTGACCAGCTCTTTGCGTCTTGTGCCTGCTGCGTTGTACTTGATTTTCATCCGTGAATCCTCCTTTGTGTTTTTTGGTAAGTACATATATCACTCTGAAGGTCTTAAATAGCAAGCAATATCGGCACATCTATCTGTAAAATATCAGAGGGATTATTTCTCCTCAATCTGTGAGAAGTACACAATGCCGGAAAGCACAAATACCACGCAGGGAAGTGCCACACCGTTGCCCCACATCTTATATTCCGCAGAATCGGAATGAGGATTCATAAGCCACTTTCTTATCTGCTTTGATGTCTTAGGCTTGCTCTTTGGAGAAACTGCCAGACGCCAGTTTTCGAACACCTTATACCAGTAATAAAGCTCCTCATCGGATGGCTTTTCTGTTCCAAGATCAGTACACCACCAGTCCGGAAAGCCCTGCAGCCTTGCACATTCTGTCGGTGTGAGCCTGCGTACGATATAATACGGCTCTTCTGCAATGGTCGGCGGATCTTTATAATCTGTAGCAATCAGCGTATTTGCCACATCTTTTATCGCTTCCATGTGATAGGAAGTTTTGCTTGTGGTATAGACAGGCTGAGTCTGTTTCACATCGTAAGCCACACCGTGCTGCTCCGTGGCATTAAGGGTAAAGCTGACATCGTCTTCCGAATAGCCGCTTCCCTTATGAGATGGTCTGCTGCCGTTCCCCTCAATGGCAACTACTGCGATACCGCCCTGGTTGCATGAGGGATTGCTGCCGTTGCCGTCAAGCGTTCTGGAAGTCTCTGCTTCATAAAAACCGCTGTGAGGATTATCCGACTTCATGGAGTTGCTGTCTTTGGAGCAGATGCCAAATGCAGTCGGAACAAATACAGTCTGGTCATTATTGCAGCCAAGCGTTGCAGATTTATCATCCTGGATAAGAGCACCCTTGCCGCCGCCTTCGCATCCAGAGCGAATCTTCAGTGTTTTCGGAGTTTCCACCACAAATGGCTGATTGTTGCCGCCCGTGCCGAAGGTGGAAAGGACGGTCTGTGCCACATCAAGAGGTCCTGTGTATCTGGTGTCCTGCGAGTGATTTTCAAACACCAGCGGAGGATGATTTGCGGCGGCACGAAGAGTTGCCGTGACATCTTCTGTCACATCCATCCTCTCTCCGCCCTGGTCATTTAAGCACAGGCTTGACGCTCTAAGGCTCTCTTTAAAACCTCCGGCAGCTCTTTGCCACGCACGGAAGCTCTGCGCAGAATACCCAGACAGGCCTTCTGACTCAAATAGTATTTTTCCGGCACTCCCGCCTGCAAAATCTGCGACAAGGTAGATACGTTTTCTTCTCTGGGGAACTCCGAAGTACTGAGCATCAAGCATTCTCCAGCTGACGGAGTAATCATCTCCCATGATGCATCCTGCACTCTGCCACTTCTTAACTGAAGGAACAGATACGGTTTCGTCTTTGACGCGGCAGATGCTTTCGAGGACACATCTAAAGTCCTCGCCTTTGTTGGAGGAGAATGCACCGGGGACATTTTCCCACACGATATATCTTGGATATTTGTCATTGGTGGCACACCTCATTTCTCTGATAATACGGATAGCTTCATAAAATAAAGAAGAGCGGCTGCCATCCAGACCGCTCCGCTTGCCCGCTATGCTCATATCCTGACACGGCGAGCCAAAAGTTATGATATCCACAGGCTCAATACTCCCACCGTTCATGCAGGAAACATCGCCATAGTGCTTTACAAAAGGCATCCGTTTTGTGGTTACCCTTATAGGAAACGGCTCAATCTCCGATGTCCACAGTGGGCTGATGCCGGAAATCAAGCCGCCTAAAGGAAAACCACCGGAGCCGTCAAAGAGACTGCCGAGGATAAGTTTATTCATCCGACACCTCCAATTCTGCGAAGGTTAAAGTTTTGCCATCCCTCTCTACTGAAACACTGTCCGCAGAACCAACCTGCTCGATGTATCTCTTTACAATGACATCGCAGTATTTCTCATCCAGTTCAATTGTATAACAGTCTCTGTCGGTCTGCTCACAGGCAATGAGTGTAGAGCCGCTGCCGCCAAATGGATCAAGCACAAGGGTGTTGCTCATGGATGAATTCTGTATCGGATATGCCAGAAGAGGTATCGGCTTCATGGTAGGATGATCCGTATTTTTCTTTGTCTTCTCAAACTCCCATATCGTTGTCTGCTTGCGGTCTGAGTACCACTGATGCTTTCCGCTTTTCTTCCAGCCGTACAAACAGGGCTCATGCTGCCATTGATACGGTGATCGTCCAAGCACAAGGCTCGGTTTCTTCCAAATACAGCAGCCGGAAAGATAAAAGCCTGCGTCTGAGAATGCCTTTCTGAAGTTCAGTCCCTCTGTGTCGGCATGGAATACATAAATAGATGCATCATCTGCCATGACTTTCTCGATGTTGGAAAAGGCATCAAAGAGGAACTGGTAGAATTTCTCGTCTGCAAGGTTATCATTCTTGATTTTCCCTGCCGTCCCCTCGTAATTTACATTGTACGGAGGATCTGTCACCACAAGGTTTGCCTTCCTGCCGTTCATAAGCACCTCAAAGGTATCTGCCTTCGTGGAATCACCACATATCAGCCTGTGCCTTCCAAGAGTCCAGATATCCCCGGTCTTTGAAAAGGTCGGTTTTTCAAGCTCTGCATCTACATCAAAATCATCCTCTTTGACATCGGCATCATCCCTAAACAGATCTGACAGCTCTTTATCGTCAAAGCCAGTAAGCGAGAGATCAAATGCCTCTGCCTGCAAAGCTTCAATTTCCACTCGCAGAAGCTCCTCATCCCATTCAGCATCCATCGCCATGCGGTTATCCGCAATGATATAGGCTTTTTTCTGTGCCTCATTAAGATGGTCTGCAAAGACGCATGGAACTTCTGTAATACCTTCTTCTTTCGCTGCAAGAATACGACCGTGGCCGGCAATAACGCCAAAGTCACGGTCGATGATAACTGGATTTATAAAGCCGAACTCGCGAAGCGATGAACGCAGCTTATTTATCTGTTCCGGGGAATGGGTACGTGCATTATTTACATATGGCACGAGCTTTCCTATCGGAACAAGCTTCATTTCAGTTGTTGTTTTCATATTTCTTCACCGCCTCTGTCAGTTCATTGTATTTATCGGTATGCTCCCATGTAGGATATCCATTTCCAAAATGCCCGTAAGCGGAATACTCTGCAAAGGAGTAGTTTCTTAGGCAGAACTCGTTGATGATTGCCGCAGGACGCATATTGAAAACATCGTTAACAGCTTTTGCAAGAATCTCATCACTGACCTTTCCTGTGCCGAATGTATCAATCTGCACTGCAACAGGATCTGCCTTGCCGATGGCATAACTAACAGCAACCCGGCATTCATCCGCAAATCCCGCAAACACAATATTTTTTGCGATGCATCTTGCCATATATGCGCCGGAGCGGTCTACCTTGGTTGGGTCTTTTCCGGAAAATGCACCGCCGCCATGAGCACCAAGTCCTCCATAGGTATCCACCATCAGTTTTCTTCCTGTAAGACCTGTGTCAGCCATTGGCCCACCCTCAACAAATCTGCCGGACGGATTGATAAGGATTTCTGTATCAGCATCAAATGGAAATTTTGTAAAAACGGGATGCAGCACTTCTGCTATGATCTCGCTCTTCAGCACATCCAGACTTTTATTCTTATCATGCTGAACGGATACCACGATGGTCTTTATCCTCTTAGGCTTTCCGTTCTCATACTCAACAGTAACCTGTGCTTTTCCGTCTGGTTTAATGCCGTGAATGAGATTATCCCTTCTCACATCGTCCAGTCTTTTACATATTTTGTGTGAAAGATGAAGCGGCAAAGGAATGTACTGCACCGTTTCATTCGTTGCATATCCGTATACGGTACCCTGATCGCCTGCACCAAGATTGGCATAGCAGGATGTATCACCATTCCTTGCTTCAATGCTCATATCCACACCGTCAGCAATATCCCGGCTCTGTCTGCGGATAAATACATGGATGATAAATCCAGAAGGCTTGTATCCGACCTTTTCCAATGCTTTGCGGACTGTATAACGGATATCAACATGCTTTGCACAGGTGATCTCACCGGCTACAATAATTCGCCGGCCCGCCGCCATTACCTCGCAGGCCACGCGGGAGGATTTATCTGCTCTAAGGCATGCATCCAATATGCTGTCTGCGATGAAATCACATAATTTATCCGGATGTCCTGCACATACACTTTCAGCTGTCTTATATGTTTTCATATTCTCATATCTCCATTTCTATTTTTTGTTTCTTGCTCTAAGAAGCCGCTCCATTAAATCATCCTGCGGACTTGCTCCCGCATATTCCACGGAACAATTCTCACGAACAATCTGATAGATCTGAAACCAGTCTGCATTTACCTGTTTCTTGTAGTCTCGGCTCATAGACACATAAGGCGATGCAATGGCATTTCCCGTGGTTGGATGTTTTGCAAGATATCCAAACTCAGATATCGCTTCTTCACACTGAATCCATCTTGCCACGCTCATCGCATACTGCTCTATAAGCTGGTTGTTTACTAACATTTCACAGCCTCTTGACTTGAGCCACAGCCATGTTTCTCTGAAAATTTCCTCGGCACATAAATCACTGCCGTTTTTCTGCTTTGCCTTAAGATAATCTCTGATGGGAGGAACATCCTCGCCCCGAATATCCATAGGCTCCGGCAGGTCTCCCGGCATCACCAGCGTTCCTTTTGCTGTGCCGTCCTGTATTTTATCCACAAGTGCTTTTCTCTTAGGACCCGTTCCCGGTCTTGCACCGCCTCGGTTTGTACCGTCTCTTGCCACATTTTCACCTCCAATCTCCATCTGCCCTTAATCCCCCGTTTGAATACGAAAATTCGCACACAAGACCCCGCGCCGTTCCCCGGGACCTATAGCCGCAGAGATTCAGTCCGCCCCTGCCCCTGTGCAATACTGCCAACGGATACAAGCTGTAGTTGTATACTTTTACAAGCTAATCATCTGTCACCAAGCTCGTGATGGATCTTGTTGTGGCACGAACGGCAAAGGCTCATGAGATTGCTCCTCGCATGGGTACCGCCCTTAGATATCGGCACGATGTGATGCACCTCATCCACGGGAGTGAGGATGCCCTGCTCGAAGCACCTCTCACAAAAGGGATGCGTCTGCACATAGCTGTCACGGATTCTCTTCCATGCTCTGCCGTACTTCTTTTTGCTGTCCGAATCACGGCTGTACTTTTCGTACTGTCTCGCCACCAGCTTTGCATGCTCCTCGCAGTACCTGCCGTCCGACAGCTTAGAGCATCCGGGATAGGCACAGGGCTGCTTTGGTTTCCTTGGCACTTCTTTCACCTCACTTTCCGGACATAAGAAAAGCCCTCACAGGATTGCTCCCATGAAGGCTC
Source organism: Wujia chipingensis (assembly GCA_963605535.1). Lineage (GTDB taxonomy): Bacteria > Bacillota > Clostridia > Lachnospirales > Lachnospiraceae > Anthropogastromicrobium > Anthropogastromicrobium chipingensis_A. The sequence goes on along the minus strand of CAVCXB010000001.1, from coordinate 115,034 downwards.
ATCTTATTCTACTTTGCTATTGTAATAATACCACAGGTCAAGACTGCCATTCAGTGCCAAGTAGTGCCAAACAGTGCCAACTTTCAATTTGGAACAGAAAAGTTTTCTAATGCCGCTCCGTGGACACGGTACACCGTACGCCTTGACATATTCAGCATCCTTGCGATCTCTTCCCAGCTGAAGTTATCAAGGTAGCGATAACGAAGGACAAGCTGTTCTTCCCGGTTTTCCAGCTTTTCTATTGCTGTGCTGATTTCTTCCCTAAGTCTCATAAGTTGCGTGACCTTGTCTTCCACATTCCGCTGTATCTCATCGATCTTCTCAATGCATCTTGCAAAGGGAGCTTCTGTCTGTCGGTTGGGATTATAGTGCGGCTCAAAGTTGCTGCCTGAGATGCCGCTTGATAAGTCTCTCCAGTAGTCGATCTCACGCAGCCGGCAGTTGATAAGCATATCCAGGTGATGTGCCTGATTCAGATATTCCTTAGCGTTCATGCGTTTACCTCCGTGTTCAAAGAGGCAATCAGCATCTCGCCATCGATTTTTGTTAATGCCGTAAACCACTGCGACCGAAAGAACCTCTCTATCTCGTTTTTATCAGACAGGGATATTTTGTCTTTCGGATTATTCTTCAGACACTTCAGTGCCATCCGGTAATCCTTCACAGCCTGCAGGATTATGGCATTTGCAAGGTTTTCATATTCTGTAATGCCGCTCATATGCGTTCGCCTCCTATTTTCTGAAATAGGCATTGATGCATTTAAGCGTTGTATCTTTGTATCAGTGCAGGAAGCCGTCTACCACGGCTCGCACCTCATCAGCCGAGCGTACCACCAGTGCAGTACCGCCTGCCGCGAGGATTTTACGAATTGTTGCTTCCTGAAGCTTTGTAGGCTTGCCGACTGCTGTCTTAACCTCAAAAGCGAAGAAGTGTCCGCCAATGCAGGCAATGATATCCGGAATGCCTGCTGTTCCGTACATGCCGCCGTGTTCCTTCCAGCAGAAGCACCCCGGCACGGTTTTTAAGTATCTCATAATTGCTTTTACAATATCTGCTTCTTTCACGTGTTCCAAAAACCTCCGTATTTTCAACGCTTGGAACACATAGAACACGAAAAATCCTATATTGCTCTATATTTTATGAAAAAAATCAGTATATATAAAAATATGTATTATATATAAAGAGATAGGATTTTGGTGTTCCAACGTGTTCTCGTGTTCCGAATCTGCTCGTGGCGATGCCCCGGGGAAGCGCTTATCCAAGCACCTCTCCCAGTCTGATTCCTAAAAGGACACGCCGCTTTGCCGTGCGGTCGATATCCCTTGTAACACTTGGAAATGCTGCCGTGATCTGCTGTACAAAGTTCTTCTGCGAGTATGGTTTTAATCCGCACTCCTCGCAGTAACTCTTATAGGCATTAAACAGCTCTGTAGAGCCGGAAGAGAATGACTCGTCAAGCTCACAATATTCCTTTGCAAACGACAGCACAGAATCCGACTCCTCACGGTACTGCTGCAGCTCGTTGGCATTGACCTGTGTTTCTGAAAATCTGTAGTGGTTGTTCATCAGCCTGCGAAGCCCCTCAAGTGCAAACAGAAATATGCCGTCTGCTTCCATGCGAAACTTCTCCAGAAGCTCCGGATCACGCTTTTCCTGCGGCACGGTATGATTAAACCTTATGATGATGAGCCTTCGATAAAATCCCTCCGACTTATCACCGTAGTTCTTTGGTATGCTGTTGCAGGAGAAAAGAAGTCTTGCACTGGACTGAAATGAGAACGGATTCTTGTTTTTCTTCTCCACGGTCAGATAATCCTCGCCAACCAGTGCCTTGAAAATACCGTTATCATCAATGTTCTTTGTAGGAAGGTCAGCGAAGATATTCGCCAGCTTTCCAAAGAGCTCTGCGGTCTTAAAACGCTCATTTAATGCCTGCCAGGATACATTCGATACATTCTGCTTGCCAAGAAGCACATCGTTCAATACTCGAAGCAGCACGCTCTTGCCTGCAGATGCCACTCCCACGATGACAAAGCACTTTTGGGCAGAGTTTACCGGAATCAGAAAATACCCCAGCATCTCCTGAATGAGCCTTACCTGCTCCATATCACCGCCCATCGACTCCTTCAGAAACTGCTTAAAGAGCGGGCAGTCCGCCTTTTTGTCGTAAGTCACGGCAAGCTGAACCGTAGAATAATAATCCGGTGTATGTTCCGTCAGCGTATCCTCCAAAACGTTGTACAGACCGTTTCTGACATTGATAATATACGGATTGGCATTCAGCTCACGGATATCCTTCTGCACCAGAAGCCGCCACTGTTTCTCCGCATCAATTATCTGATTCATCTTCGTTTCTCTCATCAGCATCTTATCCTGTACCTGCCGCTGTGCTTCCATTTCGGACATCTCGGCATAGACACCGCCACGATAATTAAAGTGCTGCTCTGCGGCATAAAACACCTGCTGTTCTTCTGACAGGTTCTTTGCCAAAACTCCCGGCAGGAAACGAAGTCCTTTGTCGTTTGGCTCATACCAGTCCGGTATTGCCGTTCCTGCCTTGGCTCTCTTTGCATTTTTGCTTGCCTGGTATGCTTTGCTGACATCCTTGTACACAGCGTTCAGCGATTTAAGAAAGGTTGCCTTCAGCTTAAAATGCTCCCGTATTTCTGAATTTATAATCACGTCCGCTGTTACCACATCCTGGTTGTAAAGATAGTTTGAAACAAACTGCTTTGCACTCTGCAGGTCTTTTATCGCCTCCCCGGTAACAGGAAGGTTCCTTAAAACTTCAAGAAGGGCATCTGCACTCATCGGCTGATAACACCATGCGGCAGGAGCCTTGACCGGACATTCACCGGATGCAAACTTAGGACACTTGAATCCTTTCTCGCAGATGGTTTTGCAGGTGATAGGACTCGTACCGCTTTCCAGAAAATGATTGATTTTCTTCTGTGTAACCGATTCACTGTATCCGGGATACGGAGCGGACAAGGCATGAATCATCTTCGTGCCGCCTTCAAAAGGAACAAGATTTGTTATCATGGCATACCAGTCATGCTCTGAGAGTGATGCGGCATCATCACGGCAGTGCTGTAAAAATACGCACGACTTCATCACCTGGTCGATGCCCTTTTCCATGCCGCTCTTATGTTCCACAGGAGCAAGATCCACCTCCGGCAGGATCTCTGATAACTGCTCCTGGGTATACTTACGCTCCGGATGAAAGCTGACGCAGACCACCTCGACAGGTGTATCCTTTTTACAGTGCATAAATCCCGGAAGCCTCATGACTCTCGATTCATTGACGCACATGGGATCTCCGTCAAAGTGCTTTACAAGCCGCGTCTGTATCATGCGGAAACGCTCCACCTTGGCTGTCGAATCCATGAACCAGTACACATGGTAAGATTTCTGTGTTTTCATGATCATGGACGGCGGCAGGGGGAAAGCATCGATCTTCTTTTGCTGATCCTCAAAACTGTCATTATCCATCTCCACAAACTGAGCATTGATTCTCGTAATCGAGGCATCATCCTGCCCGCCATAATTGACCACAAAGAAGATTCCACGGTTCATCGCATTGTGGTTCTTCAGTGTTTCTTCTATGCTCTTGTACTTTCCGCACTCACATGACAGCTTCGATCCCTTAAACATGCCGTCTTTCTTGTCATCAAAGACACGAAAGCAGACAGTATCAGCAGGATTAAATAGTGCGCCAAGCACATCTGTTACCGTTATATTCATACGTCCGCCTCCTTGATAAATTTAAGCCTTTTATTAAGCCTCTTTGCTTCCTCAATCTCTTTTTGCATTCCGGCAGAAACCTCACCGAACACCCAGACCTCATCGCAGACATTAAGGAGTGCCAGACCGAACAAAAGTCCCAGTTCCCTCTCTGCAGGGATGTTGTCGTTAAGTATCTGCGGATAGAGAAGATGGCTTGCCACGGGCATATACCCTTCCGCTATGACCTTTCTGCAGTAAGTGACTGCTGCCTTCACATTTTCATCGACATCGCCTGCGTATTTTGATGCCACATAAATCTTCCTGCGGTTCTTGTCGGCATAGCGTTTCTTTTGCTGCTGCCGATATTCTTTCATTATGCTGCTCATCGCCAATCCCGCAGTTGGATCAGCGTAGCCTTCGCTGTTTCTATACATATCAGTCCTCCAGTTCTTCCATCATGCCAAACGTTGGTCCGGCGGATGCTTCCGCTATAAGCGGCAGGTCAAATTCTGGGAAAGGCTTTTCTTCCATGCAAGTACGGATAAAGGACACTGCCTCAGTGAGCTTGTCCTCCGGGATAATGAAGGTAAGTTCATCGTGTATCTGAAGAATGGGCTTCAGCCATTCTCTTTCAGAAAGCCCTGCAAGTATCCTTGTTATGGCAAGCTTTAAAATATCCGCCGCAGTTCCCTGGATCGGTGTATTAAGCGCACACCTCTCAGCAAATGACTTCTGCCCCCAGTTATCTGAGTTGATGCTTGGAAGGTATCTGCGTCTGCCAAGCCATGTCTCTGAGTACATTCTTCTTGCAGCATCAGCCTTGGTTTCCTCCTGCCACGATGTCAGTCCCTTATATCCGTGCTTGAGGTTAAAAAGTATCTCCTCACACTCACTGACGGATTTTTCAACCCCTGCCTTGAATTTCAGTGTCTTCTGCAGACCTCTCGGAAACAGACCGTAGAAAGTACCGAAGTTGACATTTTTAGCAATCGTGCGATGCTCCTTATAGTTTTCAGAGTGCTTATCCTGTGCTTCTTCATAGCTCACACCGAAAATGACGCTGGTGGTAGCAGCATGAATATCACCGCCCATGCGGTAGGTATCAAGCATCCTCTCATCACGGCAGTAAAAAGCTCCTACACGAAGTTCAATCTGCGAAAAATCAAGCGACAGGATAAGATGATGCTCCGGTGCCTTGATAAAGTCACGGACTCCTATTGGATCATTTGTTTTTCTTGGCATGTTCTGAGCGTTTGGATTACGGCAGTTCATCCTGCCCGTGTCCGTGGAAAGGGCAAACAGATCCGGATGGATGCAGCCCGTAACGGAATTTAAATGCTTCAGGTAGCCATCGATATAGGTGGACTTTATCTTTCCCCACTTGCGATATTCCTGCACCAGAGTAAAGAGTTTTGACAGCTCCGGGCGGTTCTTATCGCACCACTCTTTAAGGAGCGTCATCGTCATATCATCAGCCGCCTCCCGATTTGTTTCTGTGGTCTTTAAGATGGGAAGCCCAAGATCCTTATACAGATAGTTCTTAAAAGCCTGCGTAGAGCAGTTTGCCCCGATATTCACATCGCCGATGATGAATTCTATCTCTCCTCTGATACGCTCCATCTCGTTTTCTGCCTCGGTCTTTCGCTCCTGCATGAGCGGCAGATTCACGGGAATACCATTCTTTTTCATAATGCCAAGATAGACGGCAGTCGGACTTTCAATCTCCTCTACGATATATCTGTGTCTTGGAAGATAGCGGTCGAACCATTCATTAAACTTGTGATAAAGGCGAAGTGCAAAGTCAGAGTCAGCCGCACCATAGCGTACTGTTTCCGCATCCTGTGCATCCAGCTCATCAAAGTGCCTTCCGTCTGTTACGTTTGAAAATGACGGCAGCGGTTCATTAAACAGTTCCTCTGCCAGCCTCTTTAATCCGCTCTCATTCAGCTTTCTAAATTCATAAGTGCTTTTAAGGCTCATCTGAGAAGCACAGATTGTGTCATACACTGGAGCATGGATTACGATACCCTTTGCGTATGCCATCGAAGATTCAAAAGCAATATTATGGGCTATCTTGGTGATTGACGTGTTCGTCAGAAATGCCGCAAGAAAAGAGAAAAAAGCGGTCTGGTCTATATTGGTGCCAATGCGGTGAGCAACAGGCACATAGATACCCGTTCCCTCTTTTACGGAAAAAGAGCATCCTGCGATATGAGCCTTTGCAGGATCAAGTGCCGACTTATCCTCACCTCGGTACGGTTCATCGGGAGCTGTTTCAAAGTCAAATGCCACGAGCAGGCTGCTCCCGATATAATCCTTTATTCCCTCTGCCGTAGTCACGCATTTATATTCTGTATTCATGTATGTTCTCCTATTGGATAACCCGGAGAGGCTATGCGCCCCTCCGAGCCTTTGTGTGTCTTACTTCAACTTTCCGTCTGCTTTACTTCAGCGGCTCGATAATCTCCCCTGTCTCTGGATCAACCATCGGCTCATCATCAATGAGAGCCGATGGAGTAAGATTGGCTGCATATGCCTTGACCGATTCGGTAACACCTGCAACAGCACCTCTCTCATCTGCACTGAGCATACGTTCAAAGGAAAATACCGCCTGTGAAAATGCAATGCCGGATGCATTAGTAGCCTTCTTAAGTGAAATCTTCGTCACCACTTGGTTAAGCTTTCTTCCACGGGAGAGCTGACTCTTCACATAATTTGTAAAGGTCTTAAGCGAACCTGTCGGAAGAGATAATGTAATAGGAAACAGTTCACCCTCACGCAGGATGTAAAGCATACGCTTGTTCTTGCAGAGTTTGCTCTGTCCATCGCCGCTGCCAAACTTGTTATACGGACAGCTCTGGCAGTTCCCTCCCGGATTTCCTATGCCGGTTACTCCGTCAAAGGAGCCGCAGTCCGGCGGATTGTTCCCGCCTGTGTATTTATCGTGGTAGTAGGCATAAGCCGGATGGTTGTAGACAATGACTCCCGTGATATCCTTTGCCATCTCTGATTCATCGCTCTCTGCGGACGGAATCTCAAATGCCGTGCCGCCCCCGGCAGGCAGCTTCACACGGTCAAAGGAAAACTCCAGCCCCTGGCAGTCATCTGCCATAGCTTCATTAAGTACGTCTCTGTTTGCAAGTGCAGCAAAGCCCTCGTTTACTGCGATTTCTGTATTCTTTTTATCTGACATAGTCTATGTCCTCCTATTAAAAGTAATTTGATGTAGTTTTTTCATTGATGCATTGAACCTAAGTTTCTACGATTTTCTGATTCCGACTGACACTTTTTCATAGGTGCTGACGGTATCGCCAAGCCATGCCGGAATATCTTCTCCGGTGATCTCACGCTGCTCTTTGATAAACGATGCAAGTGTGTTGGCATTGACCGTTTCGGTGACCAGAGAGCCGTATCCGTTTGCTTTCAGAGCCTGCATCATATCGTCCTTAAGTCCTGCGACCGGTGATGCAAATAATCGGCTCTTTAAGTAGAACGTGCTGCCGTTACGGGAGAATCGGTCAAGTTCGGCTTCTGTCATGGCATCAGAGAGATGTTCATCCAGTTCTGTGATTTCTGCACCCAGTGCCTTAACCTGTGCTTCGAGGACTTTCTTTTGTTCCTGCAAAGCTTTGAGCCTGTCAGCCATTTCAAAGATTTTTGTATTCTCCATCGGTGACTACCTCCTTTCACTTACTACCGAGAAATTCAACCCCCTTGTGATTTCTCAGTCTTTGAAAGGATTTCTGCCCTTCCTGTAGTCATCGACCAGCATCTTCGCCAGATCGATTTTCTTTCTCAGGGCATAGAGCACCTTGCGGTCGACCGTGTTCCTGCATATAAGATAGATGTAATGGCAGTTCTCTTTCTGTCCGGCTCTGTGGATACGAGCCTTCGCCTGCTCGAAGTTGCTCATGTTATAGTCGAGCGAGTAAAAGACCATCGTGCTTGCCGCCGTGAGCGTGATTCCAAGGCCTGCTGCCGCAATTTGACCTACAAACACACGGCATTTATCGTCATACTGGAATCGATGTATTTCCTTCTCTCTGTCCTTTACTCCGCCACGAACTACGGCATAGCCTATCTTTTTCTTTTCAAGGAGTTCCTGGATATCGTCCATCTCCGGCACAAAGCGAGCCATGATAACCAGCTTCTTGTCTTCAGCCATAGCGGAATCAATAATGTCTGAAAGAGCATCTATCTTGGCACTGCTTACTGTATTTACAATGCCGTCATCACCCGTCAGATGCCCTCCGGTAATCTGCGACAGCCGAAGCAGTCTTGTGAGAATATTGGCAGTCGTTACTTCTGATTCATCCATCTTTGCATAGCTGTCGGATTCGATGCTGTCATAGATCTTTGCCGCTGCAGCTTCTAATTCCACGGTGCGGACTTCCTCTGTAACAGCCGGAAGGTCAAGACACTCGGCCTTCGTCACTCTGTAGGCTATGGAATGGAGTTTTCTTAAGAAATCATCTGTCATCCACTTACGGAATATTGGAGTATGATTGCCATAACCGCCCATATCAAAGTAGTGATTTCTGAATGCATAAAACGATGTTCCAAATACCGCAGGATTAAGAAATCTGTACTGTGAGAACACATCAATCTCACGATTTGTAATAACCGTTCCGGTAAGAAGCAGCTTATAGGATGCCTTATCTCCGATGTGCTGCATTCCCTGGCTCTGCTTGGAGCGGTTTTCTTTCAGCTTGTGAGCCTCATCCGCAATAACCAGATCTGCCCCGTATGCTATAAGTTCCTTCTCAAGCCGCCATGCGCTTTCGTAATTTACGACCACAATCTGCAGTCCTTCCTCCGGCAGCTTCTTTAACTGCTCGCTCTTCTTTTTTGCCGTGCCTTTGAGGATGGTCAGCGAGTATGGAAAATCCGCAAACTTCTCAAATTCCTCCTCCCAAACACCGAGGATAGAAAGCGGAGCTACAATAAGCACCTTGTCTATTTTTCCGAATTGATATAAACAGCCTGCAATGGCTATTGATACGAGAGTTTTTCCTGTTCCCAGGCTACATCTCCATCAATAGTGCGCAGCCTTTGCTGCTCTTATTGAATGGAGTTTTTGCATCACCTCCCTCCTGAAATATCTTCATAGCGAAGGCAAATGCTTTTTTCTGATGTTCAAAGGGTGTTGCCTTAATCGGCATCATCAGCTCGATGTTGTTATTCATGGCACTCACCTCTCATTTCTTTGATCTCGATGCCCTCTACGGTTTCACCCGGCATCAGCACAAGAACCTCGCAGAACTCTCCGAAGAGAAAAGTGAGCAGCCTCTTGGGAATGCTTAAATGCTCGCTCTGCAAAACTCTCTGTTTATTGCCATTTCTGTCAGCAACATTGATTTTTACTTTGTGTTTTAGTTTCATGAATTGTCCTCCTGTCTTTGTTCTGGATTGCTGCAGAGGATGGATTTATTTCCTTCCTCACTCACTACCTAAAAATTCAACCCCCTCACGAAAGGTGCGGTCTTGGAGGACTCCGGCCGCTGTATCTGCCGCTACGCATGGCTCAGTCCTTCTTCGGGTACTTGTGGCGTTTTACCCTCTCGACTCCGAGTGCCTTAGCAGCTTTATCAACAATCTTGTTCTTGCGGTTAGTCATTGCTGCAGCTGTCGGCAGCTTGCCTGTCTGTGCTGCTTCCCTTTGACGCATTTCCTCAAGCTGAATTTCCATGCCGAAATGGTCGAAATAGAAATCCTGCTGAGATTTTGTGCAGTCTTCATCAATGACTTTTCGTACCTGCACCTCCTGCGGATTCTCCGGTTTAGGCTCTGCAAACAGTCTTGCTTCCGGACTATCGTTTTTTCTTGAAAGCTTCTCCCACGGATCAACAGCATCCTCATCTTCTGGATCTGCCTTATAGTCACGCAGCTTTTTCTCAAACAGTGGATCTCGCAGTTCATTCTGATAACGGTCATTCAGATCGTGCTCTCGGTCTGTCTCATCAAGGAAAATCGTTAACTCCTCTGATATGTCCCTGCCTACCTCAAGCTGCTGGGTAACTAAGCGATTTGCATCAGCATCCCAGTATTTGTAGCAGTAATACATACCGTCAGATGAGCGGTAGCAGGTGCGTTTTTCGTTGTAGTTACTTTTGCGTTTCTTTGTTTCGTTGTTCTTCATTGCTGTGTCCTTTCTCGCCCGAAAGGCTAGCGGCAAGGACACAAAAAGAGCCGACATACTGATGTACACCGACCCTGATACCGAAATGGGCATGACAAAGCACGGTGGGTACATCTTTTGTCAGTCCACGGCTATACCGTGAACAGACTCTTGATGTATCCCGCCGCCTTAAGGTCGACCACTTCGGGCATTGGAATAATTTTTATTTGAGTGTCTGGCACTCAGATCGATGCGTATGACTACGCACCGATCTCAATATCAGAAACTGAATACTATAGATAATCCAAGGATGGAGTTGCTCTGTACTAATTGTAAAAAAAGCTGTATGATATATTCAAATATTGAATAAACATGATTGTTCTGAATAATTTATCTTGAAAGGAATATGAATTATGTCTAATTACGATATTGATATTCTGATTTCGAATATTAAATCTCATATGAGTGATAAGGGTATTACGCAGGAAAAACTAGCTGATGTGCTTGGTATGTCCCAGTCAAATGTCAGCAAGGCATTAAGTACCAAAGATAAGAAAAGCTTTACTCTCGATCAAGTTGTCGGTATTGCAAAGTTCTTCCGTGTTTCTATTGACTCTCTGATAGGAGAGAAAGAACATTCCGACATATCCGTCACACCTCGATCCATTGCCGCATTTCTTGTTAAACTGATTGAAGAAGACAGCATAAAGATGTTTGATTACCAAAAGGAAGAAGATGTTTATGACGTTGATGAATCATGGCCGCCATCATGCACCCACGAAAACAGGAATATCAAATACCCCGCCTTTTATCTCCCTAGTTACTGGTACATACCATCAAATGCCACCTATGACGAAGAAGCAGAACTGGATGCCGAGATGAAGCAGGTTGGAAATGAAACTTCTATAAAACCGATAAATGATTTTCTTCATCATTACCAAGAGATTTTCACAATTTACAAATCCGGTGGATTATCCGAAGGCACCTACCGTTCCGTTTTATCCGACATGCTTAGTCGACTACGTAACTGAGCACAAAAAAAGCCTGACAAAATACAGGTGCATGAACACCTATATTTCGTCAGGCCTTGCTCGCTACGATTATTGTCGTGCGGCGATTCGCTCAGTACGAACTTTTTCTTTTTTTAAGATAACCCGGATGACGTTTCCACACCGTTGGCATTTAATGTCAATCTTGCCGGTGGTTTCAGGAATAAAATCGAAAAGCCGCTTGTTTCTACAACAGGGACAACTGACCGGGATTGCGTAGTCCTCAATCATTCTTCCCTATTACCTCCTGTGACTCCAGTTTTCTTGATATTAAATTGTATAACCTTTGATTCCGGTTCCAACTTCACTGTGTCCGAAGCTTCTGGAATAATCGTTCCTTCCCTAAGCCCCATCAAATCTGTTAAATCTTTGTCGGATAAAATAATACCTGATTTTGCAAAATGCATTCTCAAATCATGAGAATCAAGGTATTCTGCTTCGAACAATTGATCTAACGCACCTTGGAATAAAGTACTATTAAGATTTCCAGGTACATCTCCTGGCTCTTTTTTTCTCCATCCATTCTTCGATACTTGTCGCATCATATAAGAAAACTGATTACCTGAAATAACCCCTATCTGACACGCTCGATACATCATGGCTTGCATAGAAACTCGCCATTTTTTCTTAAGATGCCTATAATAATCTATCTCTGTTGCATAAGCCGTAATATCTCGGGTAAAAGCTTTTCTCGGCAGAAGTAGTGCACTTGCAAACATATTTGCCTGCTTTTCTCTCACGTTAAATGCTTCTTTATCAAGCTCATCATTGCTTTCGTCCCAGGGATGAAGTAGGATATGTCCAAGTTCATGTGCCATATCGAAGCGGAGTCTTTCTATCGGCTTTTCACCAACAGCGATTGCTATAATATAAACATAGCCTTGTTCATGCCCCTTTCCAATACGCACTTTTTGGCTAAATGCATCAATCTCTGACGATACGTATTTGGAACTGGTAACTATGATACCGTGAGATTCTAATACAAATTGTAAATTTTCTATTGGACCCCTGCCCAGATTCCATTGTTGTCTTACCTGCTCAGCTATAGATTCGATTTGCTCAATCATTTCCGGAGTATCTACTGCTGATAGATTGTCATTTTGGTCAAAATTAACCTTAGGCAAAGACAGTTCTGGCCAATCGACATACTCTAATAATGCATCATACATCTTTGCCACATATTCCATTTTAATTGCTTGCGCTCTTTGTGCAGTTTTAGTCGTAACTGCTTGTGAACGGAAATAGGTATTATCTGTAGCAGTTGTGCAAAGATCCTCTACCATAAAATAATCTGGTGGAAACTCTAATGCTTTCGCTATGCTCTTTACATTTTCATACGGAGGCACATTCGATTCATTGGCGTAATTCGACAGAGACTGCTTGCTTATCCCGGTTAAAGTCGCAAGCGTGGTCATTTTCATTCCTCTGAACTGCAACGCCTCCTTTAATCTTGCGCCATTAAACTTTCTGTTTCTCATAATCATCAGAAGCTAAACATCTTACGCCTGCTTCATACCCTCCTCCTGTTTTGTTGATATTTCAATCTTTCTTTCAGGTTCATTTGTATTTTTGTTCTTCAGACCTGCTCTTATCTTCACAAGACTATGTGCATCCTGTTTCACTGGAGTTGCTTCAACCTCGGCGATAGGTGCCGTCAACATGCCAAAATCTGGTTGTAAAAGATCCATCAATGAAATATCATGTACCACATCTAAGTCTTTATCTAGAAGCAAAAGAGAAAGACTCTTTATCTCCAGACGCTCTGTCTCGTAAGTTACAACACAATGACGATACCCATCACCTTGGTTAAATGCGGCATCAGTAATACTATAAAAATCCGCTTCATACACTTCATCTGCAAACGGCGGCTCGAAATCGGTTCCTTCAATATCCGCAAGCGTCATTTGCTTACATTCAGCATTTAGGTCGCCATTAAGAACGTGACACATTGACTGCAAATAATGTGGATTTTTTCTATCCTTCACGCCCTTAATTCTATTCAGCGTGGGTCTTGCTAAAATAGTGATTGTGATTTTGTGCTTATGATCTATCAAAAGACTTCCTGTCCAAACAGATCTTTTAAAATGCTTAAGTTCAAGATTATCATTATTACTCACAACCATATCTCTAAGATTAGTGTTGATAAAATCGCCACGCAGAAGCATGACGGCATTATTAGTGTCCATGTTGTTACTTGTGAGATATTCTCTAACATCAGCTCCGATAGCTTTTACAAGAGCATTCACGATGAGTCGAAGCTCTGGCTGAATATCAATTACATCAAATTCGTCTATTGAAAACAC
>CAVCXB010000001.1:0-101828 GCA_963605535.1 Wujia chipingensis | reverse complement strand
TTTTACATATTCTATTTTACATTTTTCTTTGATTTTGTCAAGTGTAAACTTTATTTACTAACAATTTGTCCATTTTAATATCTATGTATCAAAAAAGCTACCAGTCTAGTGCGACTGATAGCTTAGTTTGTGGATTAATTTTCTGCCACAGCTGTCCATCTTTCTATGACCAATATTCTGATTTTGTTCGCTTATCAATCACAAAGCCATATTTATACAGAAAACGTTTCTAAATCATATTCAATTGGATCTCCAAGCAACAGCTGTATATCCTCAGGCTTCATTTTGAATAACATCCCATGGTCTCGCCACTTGCCATCCTCCTTAAAATGAGCTGCCAAGTCGAGCGTTATTTTACCAGATTCAATCAGTGGGGCAAGGAGAGAAGCATTAGGCTTTTTTGTGTGAAGTACTTTGTCATATCTGAAATACTCACGTCCTTCATGATCTTCAGATTGTGCTTTTACCCAAAATGTCTCATGGTGCTTGATTAATAAAGCATTCTTAAGGTTGGCCATCTGCCACGAGGAAACATATTTACGCAGACGTTCCTGTTGTGCATACATCATGTCAAGGCGGTCAGCGTTTGTATTCATCTCAAGTTCCAATCCATAGGCATTGACTCTTTGTGTAGTGAATGTTTCATATAACTGAAGTCTAGCAATCGTTGAGCCTCGAGGCACTTGCCATTTTCCGTATGTTTCGACAATTTCTCTATATGACAGTCCCTCATCTGGAACCTTTGTAAATAATGTTGATCTAGTAGATACTCTTGCTGATCCATGTCGTGTAATCCTTGTTGATTTAAGTTCAATACCCTTATAGTCCGGAGACGTTGAATTGTTTCGTTTAATTCCAAGTGCATGTTCAAGTGTATCTCCAACTCCCGGATCACCGGGTGTGATGGAAGGCAAAAAACCTTGATTGTGGATGAGCTTGATTTTATGAAGCAACTCCATTGCTACAGATTGTTTGCTGTACTTAATTTGCTGCAACAAGTCATACACAAAATCTTTCTGGTCAATAGAAGTTCTGACCGCTATATTTGACAAATTCATCACATAGATTTTGTATTCAAATATAAATAAAGATAGAAGATTGCAGGGTCTGCAATAATGTCGTAAATTTTTGAACCATATTCGTGGATCCCCCTTTTTTGTTATTGGGCGATAAAGAGAAGCTTCCGTTTCTACAAGTCCATCCGCAGTAACAAAAAAAGCAGGCCACATTTGCTTTGCAACAGGTCCTTGTTCTTGCATTTCATAATCATGAATTCCCTCATCCTTAAGTAGAGCTCTCACTGAACCAATAGCATCCATTATCGACTTATCGTAACCAGTCGGTGTCGGAACAAGAAAGGCTACTGAAACGCCGATATCTGCAAAGAGTGGAATGAATTGATCAATTTCTATATCTGACATTGCCAACATAACTATCACCTCACTACAACCCACAGGGAAACACCTTTTTTCGGTGTTTCCCTATGGGCTTTGATTGTTTAATCCTATCTTTATTTAATGTGTCTCAAAATTTCTGCAGCTATTGCTCTTGCCATAAGTGGCGGAACAGCATTTCCCACCTGCGTAAACTGCGGTGTTTCAAGTTTCCTTCTATCCCCACCAGTTGTACGCTTTCCTTGAAAGACAAAGGAGTCATCAAAGCTTTGAATTCGTGCCATTTCTCGTACTGTAAGAGAACGGTTGGATGCATAATGAACATAATCATCTGGCATGGTTGTAATTGTCATTGACTGTGTGTCTGGAAACATCACAGTATAGTTTCGCTTCTTTGTCTCTAAAAGAGAATTGTCTGGTTCAGCTTCCTTTGCTGCATGATAATCCCCATATTTTCTGATAAGTGCATAGCGTGCCTGCACCTCGTTGCTATGACGTGATGTTTCATGGTTCTGCAACACCGCATACTTATATGCATCAGGATCTATTTCATCAACAGAATTTGCCGAAGTATATACAGGATCCTGTTGCTTAAGTTTAGGAAATCTCTCAGGATTAAGCCGCCCTCTCTTGCTCCATTCAGAAAATGTCAATCCATCATTATCCGGTTTCCCATCAGCTGTACGCTTCAATTTCCCGAACTTTGTACGGGCAAAGTGCTTGGAAAATGCAATGTCGTAGTCATATGGATGATCACCAATTCCAATGTAATCAAGATCGCCAATTGCCTCTGCCACAGTAACTTTTTCTTTTTCAGTTACGGTATATGGGATGTGATCTATAACGTCTTGATCATTGCGGCAACCAACAAAAATTACTCGCTGTCTATTCTGGGGCACACCATAATTTGAAGCCAACAACACCTGTTCGCCTGTAACACGATAAAGTGCTACCTTTTCGGATAGCGATTGTAACTCCCCGTACTCCTTCACGTTTTTCAGTAATGCCATTGTCCTCTGCATAGTATCAAAGACACCTTCACGAAGGATTTCCAGTGCAAGCTTTGTGCGCATGACAACCGCCTTAGCGTCCTGCACTTTTGTGATATTATATAAATAATCGCACTGCTGGATTGCAATATCAAAAATCTCATCAACATCAAGATTATCCGTGATGGTGTCAAAATGTTCTTTGTAGATGCTTCTCTTTAACTCGCAAAGGTTAATCTGTTGACGTACTTTTTTTGCTGTTCTTTCCAAATCCACCTGATTACCAATCAAAGAAAGTGCTTGACGAACAACGTTTCTATCGTCCTCTGCAACATCCTTATTATTTCGGTATGCCTCAACAACGGCAGCCGATAAGTCTGAACAAAATGCCCTAAGTTCTTCATTATAGACTTCCGTTTTATTGTCAAGAATTGACTTCTGAATAAAAGCCTTTTGAGTATCAGATATTTTCAATGTTCTTACTGCCTTTCTGGCAACAAGATAATCTTCACGCCTCTGCACCTCCGCTCTATGCTGTTCAAGCCAAATGCGCATTACTCGTATCGATATTGCAAGTTCATCACTCTTCAAATCAACCTCTGTGCATTTTGATACAAAAGCAGCGAGGTGCTCGTAATCGACAATATTTCTTATTCCTTTTAAGATTCTCTCCTTCACCCTGCCATTATCTTTTGTAAGTATGCCATAAACATTTTCCATAACAAAATACTTAGGGCGAAGTGTCTCTATCACTTTTAGGTAATATGAAAACAAGTCATCTTTCTTATCATTTTTTCTCCGTTCCCCTGCAAGCGAAAACGATTGACAGGGAGGCCCCCCTGTAAGAACATCAATATTCGTATCTCCGAAGTTTGCTTGAACGCGTTCTAACAGTTCCTCTATAAAGTCAGGATCTGTAATATCTTTTGTCAAAAACTGAGTATTCAAGCCAAGTTGCTCATTATAGCGCATCTGGTGGGTAACCTCGCAGGTAGGATTAATGTCCGAGCCTAGAAGGAAATCAAAATGTTTATCCCCGTCCTCCACCTGAAGAAAGCCTTCCGAAAAACCTCCCGCGCCAGCAAACATATCTATAAATGTAGCCATTATTTCACCTCTCTATTTGATTGCACTTTTTCCGCTTCTAACCCAAGCATCCAATTCTGAAAGCTTAAATTTCCATTGCTTTCCTATTTTATGCGCAGGAATTTCCGGATTCTTTTTGATCCAGTTTCTAAGCGTTACAGTCTTTATCCCAAGATATTCAGCGGCTTCATCAATGCTGATATAGTTGTCTTCAATTGGTACATTACCCATTTCTGCACCTCTGTTTTTATTTGCAAAAGTATATAAAATTACAAAATATATTATATCAGCAAGTGATGAACATTTCAATAAGTTTCATTATATTTCATACCTTTTTCTGATATTTATTAACATTTGTTTCCAAACCTATCCTCAATATAGCACTCATGGCTGCAGTACTTTCTCTGCCTATCTCCATAGACTGTGAATGTCCTTCCGCAATTCTTGCAGGAGATTTCGTAGTAGGCTTTCTTCTCGACCTTATCGAGATGTTTGTTCCACCATTGATTTCGGCATTTGTCACAGCAGAACTTTTTCTGTTTTCTCTTTGCAATCTGTAACACCGGCTTTCCGCAATGTAAGCAATTATCAAATACCTGCTGTTCCTTTTTGCGGTTTCTGCGGCAGATGGCTTTAACCGTATTAAGATTCATATCCAGCGTTTTCGCAATCTGCCCATATGATGTTCCATTCTTTCTTAATTCAAGCACCTGGTCTTTGTGTCGTTTACCCTGCAACGACACCGTCGGCTTTTCCACTGCTTTTACTTCTGCAGATATTACCTTCTTCTCTGAAAAATAGAGGCTCGGCTTGAATGTTTCCATCTGCATCCGCGTTTCCTTGCCGTCAATCCAGTGAAAGGTTATGCTGCCGTCTTCATTTACAACAATCCGTTCAATGATTAATATAAGATCATCCTCATCAGACCAAAGCTTCCAGGTTGTTTCCTGCAATATCCTTTTAATCGCCAAGTCTACAATTTTCGTCCGCGCCGCCCCAATCGTCTCTTCTATGCAAAGCAATAAATCATCTATAACCTTTGGCATCCGTTTAATTCTTTCAATCGCCATGCTGTGCGTAATTACATGTAGGTAAGCGTCATAGACATTAAAGGTCTTGCAATTTATCTCTTCGTTGAATCTATTCCGGCACTGCCAAACTGGATTGTTATATGAGGTTGAATGCCACGGTCTTGGTCCGAATTGCATTCCGCATTTTCCGCAGATAATTCTGCCGCCATACAACCGCAGCCCACTGAATCCGGTATGGTATGGCATATCGCAGAACTTACGCTTATCCTCTAAATACTTCTGCACATAATCAAAAAGCCACGGAGCTATAATTGCTTCGTGGTCTCCCTCAACATAATACTGTGGTAGTTCTCCGCAGTTTTTCTTCATCCTCTTTGTAAGAAAATCTACGGTAAAATCCTTTTGCAGCAATGCATCGCCTTTGTACTTCTCATTTACAAGCATCCTTCGTATCGTCTGCTGATTCCATTTTTCACAACCGCCAGGTGTAGGAATTCCTGTTTCCGTTAGTTTCATTGCAATCGTATGCGGTGTATATCCCTGCAAGCACATTCTGAAAATATTGCGAACAATACGTGCCTGTTCTTCATTCACCACCATCTCATATTTTTCAGTTCCTTGCTCGTAGCCAAGAAACCGTGAATATGCAAGGCTGCTCTTTCCATCTGCAAAACGCTTTCGCTGACCCCATCGTACATTTTCTGATATGGAGCGGCTCTCTTCCTGTGCCAGTGAAGACATGAGAGTCAGCATAAACTCGCCTTTGGAATCCAGCGTCATAATATTTTCTTTCTCGAACATTACACCGATATTTAGCTCTCTCAAATGTCGAATGGCAGTGATGGAGTCCACCGTGTTTCTCGCAAACCTGGACACCGACTTGGTAAGAATTAAGTCAATCAGGCCATTATCGCAGTCGGCAATCATTTCTTGAAATCCATTTCGTTTATCTGTCCGGCATCCGCTGATTCCCTCATCTGCATAGACCTTAACAAACTGCCACTGCGGATTCTCAGTTATTAAGCTTGTATAATAATCGACTTGTGCCTCAAAGCTGGTCTGCTGTTCCTCGTGGTCTGTTGAAACTCGTGCATAGGCAGCTACACGGAGTTTTGAGGTGCATTTGTTATCTGCAATTGGCATCCTCGGCAGTGCCTCCAGCTTTACAACATTTCTGTCACTCATGTACTCTCACCCCATCTCCGATTTTATCGTCCGCATTTTCGGCAGTACGAAATGGCGGATCAATCTTATCCAACAATAACCTGTTTACTTTAATCACCTCATCCTCTGTCAGCAATTCCTCGCCTTGCAGATTGGCAAGGAGCAGCCGACACAAGCGGTATTCAATTTCTTTTCTAAGCATATGTTCACATCCTTTCAGTGTTACTGTTTTAATACATCACTCTGAAAGGGCTCAAAGTCAAGGAAATTCAGAAATATCAATGGTTTGCGGCAATTTGAACACCCGCATAACGACTGCTGTACACATCGTTACCGCATAGAACAAATCGTTATTCACATATCTGAAAGCATTCTGTCATTCACCCCTCCAGCTGGTGAAAAATCATCGCTTGCAAATCATAGGCAAAAAAATAAGACCTCTGTCACCGCCCGGTGTCAGAAATCCTTAATTTCAAAGGCTTTAGCCGTTTTCCCTTTCTTAAAGGGGAAGGCCGCCCGTATCACTCATGCAACTGTTGTCTCAATGACCTTCAGCTGGTCCGGTGTCAATGCTGCATATTCCTTGCGAATCTCAGCCAACTGCGCCTGTACTTCCGGCTCCTGCTCGGCTTCTTCCAGATAATAGTGCCATTTGGTATCTTCCAGGTCTCGGTTTCCGGCCGCATAAGCAGACTGTTCTTCCTCTGTCGTAAGAAACTGACTCTTAACATCCGGGTGTCCCTCCAACCATAAACGTCCAAGACTGTTCTCTACCATGTAGCGAACAATCCAGTCCGGTGTAAAAAGCTGGGTTGCGGCAGGAATATTTTCTTTTGTGATTTTCACATTCTTTTTCAGAGCTGCAAAAACATCGTCTTTTTTTTCACTGTTATAATACTGATACAGCCAACCGATGATCTGGACGGCATCTTTCCAGTCATCCTCTGGTATCAGCTCAATCATCTTCTGAATTACACTGCCTTCACGAAGCAGATTGTCCGGCAAAAGAAGCTCGGTATAATCCGAGAGTCTCTGAAACATTCCCGGCAGAATCTTATTCAGGGCATTGCACTGTACGATCAACAGATATTTATACAATTCTTCGATTTTTTCGGCTTCTTTCAGCTCATAGACCTTTTCCATATCGAGTCCATCCAAATCCAAATGAATGGCTTCGGCTATAATCTGTGGCTTAAAGTTGTTTTCCTCATCTGTGAACACACGTACATGAGAAGGAAGATAGCCGTTTACTTCCATGAATCGCAATGCACAGAAGCGGTTAAACCAAGTATAGGCAACCTCCTCCATGACCTGCTTATATCCTTTATCGTCAATCTCGGCAATCAGAGCCTGACGCTGTTTCTTTTCATCGGCAGTAAGGACTTTTCCGCCAACGCTGTCCGCACTGGCATCTTCAATGTGAGTCTCTGTGATGCCGTATTCCACTCCTTTCAGGGAAACACGGGCGATCAGCTCTGTTCTTGCCCAGACAGCAAATTTTTTAATTGCATTCTTATCCATACTCGTCTCCTTAATTCAGCTTGATCTCGTCGCAATTCTTCAGCAACTGTTTCAGCTGAGAACGAATCTTCTCTACATAATCATCAATGTCCGCATCAGTCTGTAAGGTCTTTGCCTGGAATACAACCTGCCGGTTATAGGCACGGACAACCTTTTTCTTTACCGGAGCTACCTCTTTTTCTGGCTGTTTCGTTTGTACCTGTGGCCTTGGTACAGGCGGAGCTAGAACAGCCTCGATATTGCTGACTGTATCATCCTTGTACTGACACATCGGCAGGAACATGGCATCCAAAAGTGCAAGACTCTTTAATTCTGCAATTTTCTCCTTGCACTGGCTGAAATATCGGTCTGACTTTTCAATCAGATAGGATGCCTTCGCATCGCCATTTGTAACAGTGTGAGTTGCTTCCATACATTGACGAACCGTTTCCAGAACCTCTGCCCGTTTTTCTTCCAGCATCTTATCATGAGCAGTACGAACTGTATCCATCAACGGATTCAATTCACGAATCCGATTATAATTGAACTTGCTTCCTGTCTGAACCATCGTAATCAGACGAATGGTATTCAGTGCCTTGTGCGCTTCCTCATTCTCTGCAATACGCTCAAGATCGTCATGCAGAGATTTCTCAAATTGCACTGCCTGATCGAATACCGTTACCTGAGTCTTAAAGAAATTTTCGATGCCGTTGCTCATGGCTTCTTTATTATCAAAAAGATCATCCTCTTTTTTCAGCATACGTTCAATCAAAGCAATGTTGTCCTTCTTCTGGGAAAGAACATCATCCATCAGATGAATCGCTTCCTGTACCAATGCGTGATCTGGGTATTTATGTCCATCATAACGGGCATCCAGAGAAGCATAGTGATTTCGCTGTTCTGTAAACTTTTCAGTCACAAAACGAATTAGACCATCTTCATCATCCGGCACATCCATAACATCGAAATACTCGCGTAACATTGCTTTGGCATCACGCATCATCGTAGCAGAAATGGTTTTTCGCTTACTGATAGATGTCTTTCCAATCTCGCTCTTTTTACGGAGCATATCTGGCAGTTTCGGGTCATTCGGCTGAATGGTATTACCTACATACTTGATGGTTACTTTTTGGGAATAAATCAGCTGTGCCACAACCGCAGCGATGTCGATTTCTTTCCATCCATACGGAATTGCGCTGTACTTACTCTGAACATCAGCCATAGAAGTTGGCAGTCTCTTTGCCTCTTGCATTTCAAAATATTCTTCCATAGCAGAAGCCGCATCACGATTCGGTTCCATTCCCGGAAGTGCTGTTACTGCACCTGTCAGAATTGCAAGAATGTCGGCATCACTTCCCGCATTTTCTGTAATCAAATCGAGCTTACTGTACACATGAGCAACCAGATATTCGAGAGACTGGTCAATTTTGCTCTTGGCATTTCCAGCTTTGATTTCCAGATGCTCACCATCTACATAGAATTGCGCCCCTTCGATCGCTTTTTGCAATTCCGTCATGGCACTCAGCTCATATTTTCCCGCTTCATCCTGCTGATCACTGATGATTTTCTGCACACTTTTCGGAAGCTGACTTACATTTCTCTGCTTTACATACTTACGAATCTTCATGGCAGATTCCAACGATTCGTAGTAAGGAGTATCAGCCAGAGCAACAATTGCTTCGTTGCCTTTCGACTCTGTCATCAAACAAAAATCTGTTTTTTCAGCGGCATCTGTTGCCACCGTTAGAAAACGCAGACGCATACCGCCTGTTGCCACACCAACCGTAATGCCATCCACCATCTGGTCGAAAGCAAAGTCATATTTTCCGTAACGAAACTTTTTGGTTGTAAAAATATCACCATAAATCATCTGAGCAATGCGCTCCACGATAGAAGCAGTATCTACATTGGTATCTCTGATTTCACGCTGAATGTCCTGTTCCTCGTCAGTCAGGAAATTATAAGTATCACCTGTTCTACCGATATAGTTCTGGCTCATCAGACGGTCAAGACAACCACGAACCGTTTCACGCATGATAATCTTATCGACGCGAATATCATCTGCCATAAGAATAACGATATTGTCCATATTAGAAGGAATGTCGTCAATATATCGAATCAGATACAAAAGTTTCAGCACATCTACATCCTGCTGCTCAATACCGTCGCCGTTATCGGCTGCTTTCTGACAACGTTCGATCACTCGACGAATCGAACCATCAAGGAAAGTATGTACGGTATCATAAAAACGGAAGAATGGAACAAGTGCATACTCGTCCTTCTCCTGAATTTTCTGTGCAGCTTCTTGGAAACCGGACAACATGGAACGCTCACCACCAGACAGATGCTTGCCAGAATTTCCGTGCTTGCGAATTTCAGCAAATACCTTCTGCATGATAATGAACTGATACGGAACGAACGGGAAGTTCTCCGCAAATTCCATTGGGCCAGAGTAGCCTTTGATATCCAGAATCGAGCCGCTAAAACTGAACAGGTTACGCAAAACAGAATCGTTCTGCTCATAAATGCTTTCTAGCTTTTGAGCAGCCTCCGGTTTCTTTTTTAGAATACGCTTCTGGATGACTTCATCCACGGAGGAAGAAGATAAACTCAATCTTGTTTTGAAACGAGCCTGAATACGTGAAAACTCATCCGCACGAACTTTGATAATTTCATCAATTGCTTCCTGTCCGGTACAAATTACCCAAATCTTACCTTCACACTCACTTCCAATTTTCTCAGTCAGGGACTGAAGGTTCAAAAGCATATCCGTATCTGTGCCGACATACTGACCAACCTCGTCGATTAGAAACAACAGGCGAAAATTGGCAGGCTTTGTATTCACATAGGCTTTCATATCTTCTACAAGCTGTGCGATCGAAATTTCGGTCGCGGTTTTATCATTAAACCACGCTTTGGCATCGTCCTCACTCATATCCAGAACTTCCATCAATGTCGGGACAATGAATTTGCCATTGAACGCAAACGCACGACGCATTTCCAACCAGGATTTCCCTTTCTTTTCTTCAAAAACCCTGCGAAACTCTTTTGTCTTGCCCTGCTGGTCAATATAACGCTCCATCATGGCGACTTTCAAATTTTCACCATAAAAGCCCAGATGGTTGTAGAACATTTTGGCAAAGACACGAAGAACTGCCGTCTTGTCTTTATTGCTGAATCCCTCAATATCAATATTGAACAGAATTGTCTCTGTCGGTCCTTTGGTGGCACGGTCAATCAGCATAAAGGTTGCGGGATCGTCCTCAAACTTTTTACGAAAACGCTCCACACTACGAACACCTTTTACTTCTTTGTTCTGTAAAAGATAAGAAAGCATTTTCAGAAAGTGCGATTTACCACTTCCAAAAAAGCCAGAAATCCAAACACCCATATCAGCTGTTGGTTGATCAAAGGCATCTCCATAATAATTGAAGAATGTAATGAAGTGTTTCTTCAATTCTCTCGTGATGACATATTCATTTAATTCCTGCTCGATCACATCGTCAGCAGCCTGATCAACTTTAATAACACCATTGATTTTGCGGTTAATATCATCCGCAAACATATCTCGAATCATCATGGTTTTATTTGTCCTCTCTTGTACTGTAAATTTCATTCTATTGCTCATTCAAGTACATTAAACGCTCTATAATAATCGTTCGGCAAAAGCCTATTAAACAATTTCAAATGCCGCCCATCAAATTCTCCCGGGTACATAACTAAAATCGGTACCTCCGAAAAATGCGGCTGCATAGCTTCTAATAATGTATGAACCCGCAAAAATGGGAATACTGCTCCCACTCCTGTCAGCATTAACACATCCCCTACTTCATGCGGTTCATATTGAATTTTATCTATAAATTCCCCATTGCCAATTACATAATCTAGCTGCTCCAAAAGATACTCGCCTCCATCTGCTTTCTCCATATCTGGAATCTCATCTATGATATCCATATCTTCACAGATTGAGAGGAATGTTTTATATAAATTGCAAACCTTCAAATGGCATTCCAAGGACTGATCGGTTTCCAACTGATTTACAAAATGCCGAACAACCATTTCATCTTTCGGATCATAACAGAAGATTCTAATATTCACTTCATTGCTTAGTCCCTTACCCTCCAGAAAATCTGGTTCCTGAATCAATGTCCGAACTTGGTCCAGACGTTTCTTTATATCGCTCATCGACTACCTCCTAAGAAAAGCAATTAAATGCTGGCAACACTGCTGTGTCACCATTGCTTCTAATGGCATTCTCCAAAATAGGATGCAGCCATACTGGATTTAAATGATCTGCCTTACTGTTGTCGAGATATTCTGTCTCAACAAGCACTCTGGCAATGATCTGTTTTAACTTTGTTATTGTAGTATCGCTCCAGGAAGCTACAACATCACTTTGCTCCTGCAAACGCATAAAAAATATATTTAAATCTATCTTACCAAAAGATGTGTCCCTTAACCGATACTTTTCGCCAATTACTGTCAGCATAAATTCCCATACCAGTCGGCTCTGCTTCATCAGTGCGTAAAGACAGATTTGTTTTGCGACATCGGTTGGCTGAGATGCAATCGCAGAAATCAGAGAATCATCTTCCATTGCATGAAGCCGTTTGATACAAGCTTTTGCCATACGTGTAATAGATTTCTCCGTTGGATATTGGAACAAATTCTGATCCACAATTTCTTTTACAACAGCTTCATCTGAAAAACCTGACACCATTAACTTCGCGGTGGAACGCATTTCATAAAAAAGAAATGGTTCTCTAGTCAAAGATGCAATATACGGATAAGAACGATTCATAGTCTAGCACCTCCCCTCAACATTTATTCGTCATAACTGTTATTATGCCATAAAACGGTGTTTCAATCAATCTAATATCATAAATTTCAAATATTTCGTCCTGTTTTTATTTGTCATTACATTTTTTAAGGAATGGGAAAGCGGCCCCTGCTCTCCCAGTTGCCGCTTCTTGTTCTACCATGTCTACCCTATTTATTTTTTCACTTCATCCGCCCGATTATCTGCCCTCCATTCTCCTTCAGCCACTTTACTTGCTCCTTATAGTTAGGAAGTATCTTCTCCACCTCTACCCAAAATGCCTTAGAATGATTCATTTCTTTTCGATGACACAGTTCATGCACAATAACATAGTCAATCACCTCTGGCAGTGTCAGCATCAATAAACAGTTAAAGTTCAAATTTCCTTTGCTGCTACAACTTCCCCATCTTGTCTTCTGATTTCGAATTGTTATTCTCCCGTATGTAACTCCAATCTGCTTTGCAAAATAGCTCACTCGCTTCGGAATATATTCCAAAGCTTTCTTTGCAAGCTTCTGAATTTCTTCCCTGCTCAAATACTCACGCTCCACAGACTCACTATGCTCACCATGCGCTCCTCGCGTCTCCTTCCTCTTTGCTTCCTGCTCTCTGATTTTCTCGATATGCTTTTGTATCCAGCCTTCCTTTTCTTTGAGAATACGCTCTATATCTCTTTGAGACGCGTATATTGGCGCTCGCACCGTTACGGATAAATCTGGATTGATCTGAATTGCTAGTGTCTTTCGATTTGAGCGTATTATTGTAATGTTCATAACGAGTCTCCTATTTTTCCTTCCTCTTACTATTGATCTACTTTTCTCATTCTACTTGCTTAATCGATCAATTGGAAAGTTCCAAGATGACTTCATTATATAAGAAAGACAATTTGATTTCCAGATGAAATCATTATTTTTGCATTATTTTTTGTATTATTTTCTGCTTTTGCCTCTTTTCTTATAATCCTCATCAATTCGTTTCTTCCAGTCCGCCTTCAATGGTGCACTACATCTCACAGAACAAATCGCATCACTGACCACCTCATAATTTAACGCAGTTCCCTTGCTGTCACAATTATAGTTGACAGCGCAATCTGCTCTGATTCCAAAGTAACTTGCGGTTTCCACAGCGTCGATATTGGCTCCTAAGAAAAGAAATTCCCAACCATACTTCACTTTCTGACGCTCGATCATCTTCTTGACCTCATCGCTGCTGTAATGTCGGCTAGCATTCTCCATTCCGTCTGTCGTAATCACAAACATGGTGTGCTCCGGCACATCCTCTGGGCGGGCATACTTGTGAACGTTTCCAATATGATGAATTGCTCCGCCAATCGCATCTAATAAAGCAGTTGTTCCTCGCACTGTATAGTCATGCTCTGTCATCGGCTGAATCTCCTTTACATTTACGCGGTCATGCAAGACCTCACTCACATCGTCAAACAAAACCGTCGAAATCAATGCTTCTCCTGCTTCCCTTTTCTGCTTTGCAATCATCGAATTAAATCCGCCGATAGTATCGCTTTCTAGTCCGCTCATGGAACCGCTACGGTCGATAATAAAAACAAGTTCTGTCAAATTCTTTCTCATGTGCCTATCCTCCCAATTATCTTGCCTCTTAGGCGTATTTCAATTTAACATATACAAATGGCTGCTTGGTTTTCACCTCACAGCCACATGATAGCATTTTCTTTGATTGGAATGGTCGCATGAGAAGCGACATTTTCAGATTCGATACTACTACCGAATGTATTATTATCCCCCAATGAGGCTCTGATCAAAGGCAAACAATGCCTCATTAATCTCATAGACATTATAGTTGCCCTGTTCGACAAAATACTCTACAATAATGTCAAATTTGCTTGAATGAGAAAGTGCAAAACCTGCCTTTTGCAGCATGTCCTGCATCTCTGAAAGCGGCAGTTCCAGCGCCAGTGCAAACGCCAGCACTGTGGACTTGGACGGCTTATAAAACTTATCGGAACGAATTTTAGAAAACAATTTTCGATCAATGTTCGCTTTCTTGTAGCACTGAGCATCTGTCATTCCACTCTCATCAATCTTTCGCAAAAGCATTTGTGAAAAGCTCTCGTCGAGTTGCGCCAACGCTTCCTCTAATGTTACTGTTTTCTTTTTCGCGGGATAAGCCGCCTTTGTCAGAAGAACATCTTCATCGCCTGCTCTCGCTTTCTCGCTCGCAAGATACCGCGCCTGTTCTGCTTCCTTGTCAACATGTTCTTCTACATAGCGATCATCTATATAAGACGCAATCTCGTCAAATAATCGTTCACTAATCTGGTACGATCGTCGATCAAAAATAACAAGATAAACTAGAACTTCATGCTCCATCAAGAAAGCTTGAATCGTATCTACAGCCACTTTTAATGCCTGATCTTTTGGGTAGCCATATATTCCAGACGAAATCAATGGAAATGCAATGGATTTGCAATCATATTCTTTTGCCAGTTCCAGTGATGTACGATAACAGGATTCCAATAGTTCCTTTTCCTGATGTTTTCCACCCTGCCACCGGGGACCGACTGCATGGATTACATACTTACAAGGGAGCCGATATCCCTTTGTAATCTTTGCACTTCCTGTCTCGCATCCATGTAATGTTTTGCACTCTACAAGAAGCTCTGGACCTGCTGCGCGATGAATGCAGCCATCTACACCGCCTCCCCCAAGCAGAGAACTGTTTGCAGCATTGACGATTGCATCCACTTTTAGCTTTGTAATATCATTGCGAATAATTTGTAACGGCATACTCCCTCTCCTCTCTAAGTTGATTCCTTGGTGACTACCACTCCACTAGATCTGTGACAAGCCACACCACTTATGATTATTTTGCCTTACAGCCGAATCACCTGACTCCAAGCCATCTTTCCCTGTGCATCCGTTACCTCTGCGCGGATAAATTTCTCCCATGGCTGTACATGGCATACGGCCTTTGTCAGTCCTGTCCCTCTGTGACCACGCTCTGGTGCCCATACAGCGTTAGAGAAGAAGGAAATGCGGCTGACTGGTGAGCAAAGTACGGTAATCTCATCTCCGTTTCTCTGGATATGAATCTCTGGTCCCTGCGTTGCGTAAAACTTTCCTTCTTTAATTGCCTGCAATAGCTGCTCATCGGAATCTGTAATGTTGGCTTCAAGCATAATCCATGCCTTCGTCTCGTCACAGTTATACATATGCGTATCATCGTCTGCGATCAATGGATAAAATAAGCCCTGGCATGCTGCCGTATCGACAAAATCTCCGGAATACGGACGTGAGGATTCCCCTTCATCCGACACGGAATTAAAAATTTCGGTGCCGTCCACTCCATGAAGCGCTGCTGCCTGCTGTGCGGTATTTAAGGACCATGCTGGGTGTGCCAAGATGGCGATTCCTTTACAGCGATGAACCTCGTCGATGATCTCCTGCGGGCCTGCCTCCTGTGTCAAATTTGGCTTACTGCTGCATCCGATGCCGAGAATGTGGTATACACCCGTGCTGGCATCGCCACCGCCGATGTTATATTCCGCTCCTGATAACGTGCGCAAGCCGTTGATCTCTCCACTATCCCGATGCAGCCAGTGGTCAGTAATTGCAACGACATCATAGCCTGCTTCTTTATAAATTTCAGCGGCTTCCTCTGGTGTCTTTGAACCATCGGAAAGGGTGGTATGCATATGAAGGTTTACTTTGAGGCGGCTTACGCCAAACATGTCTTTTTCCATAATTGTTTTCTCCAATCTTATTTTTGTTTCATTATCATCTTTGTTTCATTACCATCTTATCTGTTTTTCTTTTTGTCTTTTCTCATCCTATTTTACCACGATTTTGATTCTCTGTACAATCGTATTCTTGATTTTGATTGAATTTTCCTATTTCTTTTGTTAGAATAGTCTGAGTACGCGCATGAGCGCACAAACACACCATTTACTGGAAAGGATATCCTATTTTACATGAAAAAACATACAACAAAACTCTCGACACTTCAGAAGACAGCTGCCGGAATTGGCGGTGCTGTTGTCGTTCTTGCCTCTGCCACGGACTTTTTTGCTGGAAATTATCTGGTAAACTATGCGATTGGCCGAAGCGGTGACGGCGGTGAGCGAAACATCTCTGAGGATGCCGATACCCCTGCTGAGGAAACGCAAAGTGCTGACGCAGAAGCAATCATTGATGCGACGAAGAAGAAAATGCGCTCAGCCGCAGCTGCTTTTGATCAGGCACACCCGGCAGAGGATGTTACGATACAATCGACGGACAACTTAAATCTGTACGGTGCCTACTATAGAAATGAAGATGCTGCTGACAAGCACCTCTGGGCGATTGTCATTCACGGCTACCGTGGGGATCATACGGGCATGATTGAATTTTCTGAGCGTTACTATGAGAACGGCTATCAGGTCGTAGCACCCGATCTGCGCGCCTGCGGAAAAAGTGAGGGCGACTATGTGGGCATGGGCTGGCTGGACCGTCTTGACATCGTATCCTGGATTCACTGGATTGTGGAGCAGGACCCGGATGCAAAGATTGTTCTGCACGGTGTCTCTATGGGCGCTGCAACGGTTATGATGACTTCTGGTGAAGAGCTGCCGGACAATGTTAAGATTTTCATTGAGGATTGTGGCTACACAAGCACCTGGGAAATCTTTGCAAATGAGTTAAAGCTTCGTTTCCACCTGCCAGAATTTCCGCTGATGCAGACGGCAAGCCTGATCGCTTCCAATAAGGCCGGATATGATTTTAAGGAAGCAAATTCCTTAAATGCGGTTGTTTCCTGTGAAAAGCCGATGCTGTTCATTCACGGAACGGCCGATGATTTTATCCCTTATTCGATGATGGATAAACTATATGAAGCAAAGCCCGGCACGAATAAGGCAACTCTTACGGCTGAAGATGCCGGTCATGCAGATTCTCTGTATCTGCTGGGAGATAAATATTGGAATACTGTCTTTGATTTTATTGACGAATATATGAAGTAACCACATGAGCCAAAGGAAGCTTCGTAGAAGCGATTTTGCGAATGGGGTTCTGAATCGTTACGATAATTTCCGCATTAAAAAACGCATCCAGCGCGGTTTTTCCCTGCTCTGAATGCGTTTCTCTCTTTCTTATTTCTTTGTTATTTCTTTCTTCGTTCTTTCTTCGTTATTTCCTTCTTTGTTATTTTTTTCTTATTTTCTTATTTTTCTTCCGACTCGGTAATCGTATTGAAGAAGCAGGAATAGGAACCAGTATGGCACGCTGCGCCCTTCTGTGCAACTTTTGCTAATAGTGTATCCTTATCACAGTCTGCATATAAGGACTTTACATACTGGAAGTGGCCGCTTGTCTCGCCTTTAAGCCATCTGCTCTGGCGGCTGCGACTGTAATAACACATCGTTCCGGTTGCCGCTGTCTCCAGATAAGCAGCCTCGTCCATATAGGCTAACATCAATACCTGTCCGGTGCGGTAATCCTGTACGATGCACGGAACAAGTCCAGAAGCATCTTTTTTTAACTCATCCCACGACAGTGCCGCCTGAAACGAAACTGCCGTAAATTCATTTTCTTCTTTCATCGAAATCCAATCCTCCCTCTCAGCATTGCTACTTATATCACTTACTACTGCATGCTATTGCTGCATAATCTTACTGCATACTCTCATTACAGACTCACTTCTTTGCTGTAGAATCATCTATCTTACAGGCTTCCCTTTGTGGAAAGCACATCGGTAATACGCGGGTCTGCTATCGTTGCCTTATCGAGTGCCTTTGCAAATGCCTTGAACATGCCCTCGATGATGTGATGGCTGTTATCGCCCGCAAGCTGACGAATATGAAGATTCATTGCTGCCGAATAGGAGATCGCATAGAAAAACTCCTTTGCCATCTCGGTATCGAAGCCGCCGACACGCTCAGACGGGATGGATGCCTCATAGCCAAGATATGGTCTTCCAGAGAGATCAATCGCACACAGAATCAATGCCTCGTCCATCGGAAGAATACAGTCTCCATAACGGCAGATGGACTTCTTGTCCCCTACTGCCTGAGCAATTGCCTGGCCCAGTACAATTCCCACATCTTCGATTGTGTGATGGCAGTCCACCTCAAGATCGCCTGTTGCCTTTACGGTCAAATCAAACAGACCATGACGTGCAAAGCTGTTTAACATATGATCGAAGAAACCAATCCCAGTTGATATATCCGCCTTTCCGCTACCATCCAGATTGATGGTCAGCGTGATCTGTGTTTCTTTTGTATTTCTTGTAATCGTACCGATTCGCTGCTGCATAGTTTTTCTCTGCTCCTTTTGCTATTTTTTACTCTTCCTCGTCTTCAAAACGAACGCGAATGGAATTTGCATGAGCAGTCAGGTACTCACTCTCTGCAAACTGAATGATGTCCTTGCTGACTGGCTTTAATGCCTTCTTGGAATAGTAGATAATACTAGACTTCTTTACATACGCATCGACACCAAGCGGAGAAAAAAACTTTGCAGTTCCGTTTGTCGGAAGAACGTGGTTTGGTCCGGCAAAATAATCACCAAGTGGCTCACTGCTGTACTCACCCATGAAAATAGCTCCGGCATTGCGTACCTGTGTCATCGTCTCAAATGGGTTGACGGTCTGAATCTCAAGATGCTCTGGTGCAATCTCGTTGACAACCTCTACCGCATCATCAAGCGAATCGGCAACGAGGATATACCCATAATTGTCAATGGACTTTTTCAAAATCTCTTTTCTGGACAGACCTGCGATAAATTCATCCGTCAGCTTGGAAACCTCCTCTGCCAGCTTCATGCTGGTGGTAACAAGGATCGCGCATGCCAACTCATCGTGCTCTGCCTGCGAAAGCAGATCGGCTGCAACAAATTTTGCATTGGCACTCTCATCTGCCAGCACAAGAATCTCGCTCGGTCCAGCAATACTATCGATGCTAACATGACCGTATACGGCTTTCTTTGCCAATGCAACATAGATATTTCCAGGTCCGGCAATCTTATTGACCTTCGGGATAGACTCGGTTCCAAATGCGAGTGCGGCAATCGCCTGTGCGCCGCCTACCTTGTAAACTTCGGTTGCACCCGCAATATGGGCAGCAGCCAATGTCACTGGATTGACCTTACCATCCTTTCCAGGAGGTGTTACCATGACGATACGGCTCACACCAGCCACCTCTGCCGGAATAATATTCATCAGAACAGAAGACGGATATGCTGCCTTTCCACCTGGAACATACAGACCTGCACTGTCAAGCGGTGTAACTCTCTGTCCAAGAATCGTGCCGTCTGGTGTGGTGTCAAACCAGGAAAGCTGCTTTTGCTTTTCGTGGAAGGCACGGATATTCTTCATGGACTTAACCATAACCTCCATCAGCTTCGGGTCCACCAGACGAAGTGCTTCGTCGATCTCCTCTTTGCTAACGCGGATCGTATCCTTTGTCACCTTAACCTTGTCAAACTTCTCGGTGTACTCAAACAGTGCCTCATCGCCGCGCGCCTTTATATCATCGACAATGGCCTGCACGGTATCCGCATACTGTCCGTAGTTATTTGGATCTCTTTTTAACAGGTCTGCCAGCAGATTTTCTTTTGATTCCTTATTCAGCTTAACGATTCTCATGGCTTTTATCCTCTCTATTTCCGATCGTTTCCGATCGATTTCTGATTTTTGTTTTATATTCTTTTTTTGTATTTTCTGTATTCTTTATCTTTTCTTCTTTGTTTTTTTGTTTCCTTGTTTTGCCTGTTACTTCTTAACTTCTTGGATTGTTACTTCTTGTTTTCTTTTTCTTTCTTCTCGATCGCCGTCTTAAAGCCAGCTAAAATCTGGTTGATTCGCTCGTTTTCCATCTTCATGCTGACCTGATTGACAACTACACGGGCAGACAGCGGACAAATCTCCTCAAGGACCTCGAGTCCGTTTTCTCTAAGCGTGGTTCCAGTCTCGACGATATCGACGATAACCTCGGACAGACCAACGATCGGCGCTAACTCGACAGAACCGTTTAACTTAATGATCTCTACGGTCTGATGCTTCTTATTATAGAAGTAATCCTTTGCAATCACCGGATATTTGGACGCTACACGAATCAGCTCATGATGCTGCAAACGCTCTCTTGCGGATGCCGGACCTGCCACACACATGCGGCACTTGCCAATGCCAAGGTCCATCACCTCGTATAAGTTTCGTCCCTCCTCGAGAATCGTATCCTTTCCTACCACACCGATATCGGCTGCACCATACTCAACATAAGTCGGAACATCGGATGCCTTTGCTAGGAAAAACTTTAATTTTAATTCCTCATTTACAAAAATCAGCTTACGGCTGGTCTCGTCCTTCATCTCCTCGCAGGTGATACCTGCAAGCTCAAGCATCTCCATTGCCTTCTTTGCCAGACGCCCCTTTGCCAGTGCAAATGTAATATATCTCATAAAGTGTTCTTCTCTCCTTTTGCGCTTCTTCTACTTATTTCCACTTATTTCCGTTTCTTTCTGATTCTCTCTGATTATTTCTAATTATTTCTTTCCAATCAGATCGGAAAGCAGATGCTTTTGTCTGTCACCACTGATTACGTTGATGACTTCAACATACTTTCCTTCCTCGTCAATGTAGAAGATGCCGCCGATGCCACTTCGCTTTGCATAGGCAATGTAATCGTCAAGCGTCTTTTCATAAAACTTTTTCATGAGTGTAACAGAAGAATCGCTTCTGAGTACACTGGCAAGGCGAATCGCCAGATCTTTCTGGCTTCTCTCATAGAGAAGAATTGTTCCGAGATAATCGGTATCAATCTCAATCTGCTGTCTGCTCATGGCGGTCATCAGCTCATCGACATAGATACCAAATCCGATGGACGGTGCATCTTTTCCAAACTGGGAAAGAAGCTTGTCGTAGCGGCCTCCTGTCGCAATCGGTGTTCCGCTTCCATATGTATAGGCCTTGAAAATGATTCCGGTATAGTACTGGAACTTGCCAAGCATACCAAGGTCAAAAGTGATGTATTTTTCCAGTCCGTAGGATGCGACGATCTTGTAGAGCTTTTCGAGGCGATAAATTGCACGGAGCGCCTTGTCATTGTCGGTGAGAGATGCTGCCGCATGAATCTGTTCAATGCCGCCAAACAGCTTTGGCATGGAAAGAAGCGCCTGACGAAGTCCATCGGAAAGTTCTTTTGAGGAAAGCATTTCCTCTACGCCGAAATAATTTTTCTGCTCGATCAGAGTTCGTAGTTCCTCGGTCTCTTCCTCGTTAAAGCCGGACTCCTCAACGAGTCCGTTAAAGAAATCAACCTGTCCAACCTCAACCTGAAACTCCTTTAAGCCACTTGCCTGCAAGGACTGAATCAGCATGGAGACCATCTCGGCATCGGCGTCAGTCGTCGTGTCATTCATCATCTCGGCACCCATAACGGTGGATTCCTTTAAGCTGCCGCGAAAGCTCATGTTGTTGATAAAAATATTTCCGTTGTAGCACAGGCGCACCGGCATGTCCTCATCCATGAAGTACTTTGCCGCGCATCTTGCGATCGACGGTGTAATATCCGGGCGAAGCACAAGTGTATTTCCATCGCGGTCAAAGAATTTAAACATCTGGTTCGATGCAACCGAACCTCTATCCTTATTAAATATATCAAAAAACTCGTAGGACGGTGTCTGGATGCTGCGATAGCCGAAGCGGTGGAAAACCGCTCCAATCGTTGCACTGACGGTTTCCTTTTTTGCACACTCTTCGTTGTACAGATCTCTTACACCCTCCGGTGTATGCAGTAAACTAATTGCCATATCTTTCTTCCTCATTTCCTGCTACACGCTGCCTGTCTAATCGGATAAAGTCGAATACAATTTGATACAGACCGCTATCGGCTAACAAAACGATATGCGGCATTGCCGTTTCTTACTTTGTTCTCACTTTATCACGGTAACGTGATAGCATGGTAATTTGTGAATGTCAAATACGATTATAACGAACCCTTTTTCTTTTGTCAAGTCCAAATTAACACAGTTTTTCTCTTACTTTTGATTTGTATCATTTATTTTCAATTTCTATCATTTGCTTTCGATTTGGATCACTTACTTTGGATTTGTATCATCCGCATGGCGCAGCAAATCAAGCTGCAGCTGCTCCAAAAAGTGTAGAAATACTCCATTTTTAATCGGAATCTGAAGCGTCTTATCCACCTCATCGTAGGTGAAACTCTTTCGCCCGCCATTTTCGCCGCGATTCCAAAAATACACAATGTCGGAAAGCGGCACATAATAGGCCTCATGGCGATGCGTGTAGTACAAAAGAATAAAGGCAATTCCATTCTGTTCTTCCATGGCCTGCATAAATTTCACCTGATGCTCATGAATATTTTGAAGCGGGAAGGTATCCACGGCGGATTCCTTCGCATCAAAACAGATCGGAATACCCTGAACGGCACCAATATAATCGACGGTACTTTTCTGATCAAAGTACGCAAGCGTAATGTGGCGCGTCTCCTGATCAATGTTGATTGGTTTGATCGGAGTCGGAATTTTCTGAATCAATGCAAGTTTTTTGATGCTGTATTGCTCAATCGTATAATTGATCATATCCTCCAGCACCGAACCTCGCAGTCCTCTCGATTTCCACGTTGGCATCGGTGATTCCTCCTATTCCTTCCATTCCCAGATTCCCACATATTCCATTGCCTTTAAAAAGTCGTTTGGAAGCGGCGCACGAAAGCTCTTTTCAGAAAGGTACGCAAACGTTCCCTCGCACGTTGGAAAGACCATCTCGTAGGCATGAAGAAGCTGTCTCTTCGTCCCGGCTTCCTTTCGGAAACGCTCATTGATTGAACCGTCACCGTACTTGGAATCACCGATGATTGGATGATGAATACTCGCAAGATGTGCACGAATCTGATGGGAACGTCCCGTTACCAAGAGTACCTTTAAAAGCGTGGCCTGCCTAGTAGCTGCCACTGGCTCATAGACAGTTTCGATTGCAAGCACATCCTTTCGCAACCGCTCTGGGAACTCCTCAATCGTCTCGTGAATCTCTACGATGTTATTTTTCTCATCTTTATAAAGGTAGCCCCTCAGCTCCTGACGCGTACTTACACAACCCTTTACAAGTGCCATATAGTACTTGTGCAAATCTCTGGTACGAAACTGCTCCGACAAAAACTGCAGGCCACGGATGGAAAGACCGGCTGCGATCAGACCAGATGTGTTGCGATCCAGTCGATTGCAGACAGATGGGCGACACACAGCAAGCTGCTCGCTGCTTACTTTCTGCGCTGCAAGCGCATAGCCAATGACCTTTTCTACCAAAGAAACATCACTCGGTGCTGCCTTCTGGGACAACTCCCCTGCCGCTTTGTTGATCAGCAGAATGTCTTTGTCCTCATAGATGATGCTCTTTTGAGGAAGAGTAACATTGGGCATCTGCGTGCCCGCAATTGTATTTCTGTTTCTATTTGCATTTTTCGCTGTGCTTTTATTTGCATTTGTATTTTTCGTATTTTTATTTGCACTTTCATTTGCAAAGGCACTCACACCAGATACACCCGTCATGCTCCCTGCATTTCCACGGAATTTCTCGATGGTATCCTCTGCCAGAAACAGTTCAATGGAATCGCCCGCACAGAGTTTTTCACTTCCATCGCATTTTTTCTTATTGCAGGTAATGTTCTTTTTTCTAAGCATCTTATAAAAGAAACTCTTCGGCGCTTCGGGCATGTAACGACTCAGATACTTATCTAAGCGCTGACCTTCCTCTGCCGCCTGAATCTGTAATTGTCTCATATGGCAATTCCTCTCAGTACACCCTCGATTCGCAGAAGCTTTTCATCGCAAGTTAAGCGATCCCACTCCTCGAGCTCGCGGATGCGATTTAAATAATTTCTCCAATCACGGATTACAAAGATATCCGTCTTTAACTCATTGGCTTTCATAAAGCTCTTAATGTAATCTGCCACTTTCTTCTCCGATATATTTTTCTCCGAGCAATAGCAGAAAACACCTTTTTCATGAATACACGCATAGTCAAGCAAAAATGATTTGTCGGTCTTTGAGGTAATGACAAGCTCAGTGTCCAAAATTCCTTTTCCGACAAGTGCTGCCACCTGCTCATACTCCTTATCTGGTCTTGGCTGGTACTTCCACAGTGCCACCAAAATAACGAGCTGATTGACCATCGGAATAACGGATACGATTGCCACAACAGTGAGTAGATTTTTACGGCTGCCCGTTATCACGACTCCAATCACGACAAGACCAATGATACCGATCAGCATTACAAGTACTTCGATCAGAAGCAGACGCTTTTTGCGTTTGATATAACCGTGATGTCCTTTTCTCATGTGAAACATATTTTTATCCTCCTACTGTTTTCCCGTCATTTCTTCGCCTTCATCCTCTTTTCCCTCACGAATGGTTCCAATGCAATCCATACATACTACGTACTAGAAACAGTATACGCAATCGAATACGATATCAGAAACAGTATGCGCAATCGAATATGATTACTGAACTTCGATCAGCTGTGTATAATCGCTCACCCAGCCATCGGCCAGTGCAAGCTTCTTTTCCTTTAATGGCTCAGAAAATTCATCCTCGACTGCAAATACCTTCATGCCTGCTGCTTTGCCAGCCATGATTCCAGCCGGAATATCCTCGAATACCACGCAGTCAGACGGTGCAACCTCAAGAAACTCTGCTGCCTTTAAATAGACGTCCGGTGCCGGCTTTCCTGCCTTTACGTCGCAGCTTGTGACAATCGCAGAAAAATACGGTGCAATGCCGTGAGATTCCAGTACTGCCTGAATTAGAGTACGGGAATTGCTGCTTGCAATTGCAATCTTACAGCCAAGCTTATGAATATAAGGAAGAAATTTCGCTACACCCGGCTTTAATGCGATTTCATTGCAATATTTCTCATACGCCATCTGATTCCAACAGTCCTTAATCTCCTCAATGCTCTGTGGCAATGCAAAACGCTTCTTAAAATATTCAGCAGTCTCGGTAAAGCTCATTCCCTCGATTTCGCCGTGAAGATCTTCTGGCACACTGTAACCATGCTGTGCCAAAAAGATGACGTCAATTTCCTTCCAGACACTCATCGAATCGACCAGCGTCCCATCCAGATCAAAGATAATTCCCTTTGCGTTTTTTACAATCAGTTTTCCTTCAGACATTGCAGTTCCTCCTGTGTCAGTGCGCGGCTCTCGCCCGGTGCAAGTGCTTCATCTAACTGTAAACTCCCCATGGAAAGACGCTTTAAATAGACGACAGTCACGCCGACTGCCTCAAACATGCGCTTTACCTGATGGAATTTGCCCTCCTGAACGGTGACCTTTGCCTCACAGGTATCAAGAATCTCAAGTTTTGCAGGCATCGCTGTAAAATCGCCTAAATCCATTCCTGATGCAAACTTTTCTGCGGCATCCGCTGGAATCGGCAAATCGGTCTCTGCCAGATAGCACTTGTCAACGTGATGCTTTGGGGAAAGCAGCCGATGGCAGAGGTCACCATCATTTGTAATCAAAAGAAGTCCCTCTGTGTCAATATCCAGTCGGCCGACCGGGAAGAGGTCTTTTCTTTTATCCTCAAGCAGATCGACAACCGTCTCTTTCTTTTTATCCATCGTTGCCGTGATCACACCTGCCGGTTTGTTTAACATATAGTAGACATATTGTGCATATGTTAACTGCTTGCCATCCAGTGTGATGCAGTCATTCTCTGGGTCTACCTTTGTCTCTGGCTTTGCAGCACGCACACCGTTGACACAGACACGACCTTTTTTGATCATATCCTTTACCTGACTGCGCGTTCCCACTGGGATCTGCGTCAAAAATTTGTCAAGACGCCACTCCATTACATCCACCTCCAGCCTGCAAGGTATTTATTTTTCACAGAGCCGCCTGCTGCCTTTCCAAAGCCGAGCGGATAGCCATCCACACAGATCAGAACCCAGCCCTTCTTTACGGACTCATCCTCTGCCAGATCAATTGTCTCGCCTTTTAAATAGCGGACCACGCGGTCATCGTCTCTTGAAAGAGAAAGCACATTTGGATACTCGTCTGCACGAAGTGCCATCGCAAGCGCCTGACTCGGCTCAAAACGATTCTTCAGGCATTCGCCAAGAAGCAGACCCGAGCGCATGATACGAAGGCCTTTTAAGTCACGTCTGCAATCTGGATGAATAAATACCTTTTCCTGACGGATTTCCATGCGGTCTAACGCAAGCGGTTTTTTGATGGTCTGTAGGAAGTCGGAAAGCTCCTGTGGCATCTTCACGGATGCGCTGCCCTTGCTCTCCTTTAAGCGGCTGCTCTCGCCCTTTTTCTTTAAAAGTGCAAGGAAATGGCCCTCGCCTTTCATGCGATGCGGCCAGATACGCACACATTTTGTAAGCTCTGGATTGCCATCTGCCCACTCTGGATGACCATGATCAAAGCCCCCATACCACTGCGGCTGCACAAGCTCCAAATCCAGATCTTCCTTTAACATGCGTGCAACAATTTGCTCATCCTCAAGCGGCGAAAACGTACAAGTCGAGTACAACAGCATACCGCCCGGACGAAGCATCGTAAGTGCATAAGAAGTAATCTCCTGCTGAAGTTTCACAAAATAGTCATTTCCATGCTCGACCCAGCTCTTCATGACGGATGGCTCCTTGCGGAACATTCCCTCTCCTGAGCACGGCGCGTCAATTAAAATTTTATCAAAATAGCCTTGAAAATGCTCGGCAAGCTTGTATGGTGCCTCGCTGATCACGTAGGCATTTGAAATGCCAAACAGCTCAAGATTCTTTAGCAGTGCCTTTGCGCGGGAATTACTGATGTCGTTGCTGACAAGAACGCCCTGTCCCTTTAATTTTGCTGCCAGCTCAGTGCTTTTTCCGCCCGGTGCAGCGCAAATATCAAGCACGCGGTCACCTGGCTCCACTGGAAGCACATGTGCTGGTGTCATTGCAGATGGCTCCTGCAAATAATAGAGTCCTGCATAGTAATACGGATGCTTTGCTGGCTTGTCTTTGCCACTGTAATAATATCCATTGTCAATCCACGGGATTTTTTTGATCTCGAATGGACAGATCTTCTCGAATTCCTCTGGTGTGAGCTTGTTTGTGTTCACGCGAAGGCCATAAACACGCTCCTCATTGTAGCTGTCCAGATAGGCGTTAAATTCTTCTGGCGGCAGCAGTTTTTTCATGTTCTCTAAAAAAGAAACCGGTAATTCCATATACACCTCATTTTTTGTTATATTTTGTTGCAGTTAATTCACGGAAGTTTTGTCTACGAGCGCAGTTCGACGATTGTTTTGTCGGCGTCACTTGTTCCCGCGGCACCTGAGTTTGATTGTTCACGGGACTCCCTTCGTAAAAGCAACTCGTCTCACCGCTAATTCATGTTACGACCCGTGAACAATAACATGTTTTTTCTATCATCAGCATAAAATAGAGCAAGAGTAATGCCGGGTGGCTGTATGCTTCTTACCCTTTTTTCTGCCATATTTCTAATCCTTTTAATCCGCAACCCTGCATTGTGTACGCTCGGTGCAGCGAAAGGGCTTTCGCTATGGTACGAGCAGGTCTTGCCAGCTCTATTTCCAGCGATGGCTGCTGCCTCTTTTTTAATCAGCCGAAAGTCCATACAGACTGCATTAAAGCGCCTTCCATTTCTCGCCGCCGCGGCTTTTCTAAGCGGATTTTTATGTGGAAGCCCAATGGGTGCGCTGACCTGCAGTGGGCTGTATGCAAGTGGACTTCTCTCACAACAGGCAGCACGATGGATTGTTTGCTTCGTTCAACTGCCAAGCCCACTATTTTTATCTGGCTTTGTTGCCTCGGCTTCACTCGCACTGCCCGCAAAGATGCGATTTATCTTTCTTTTATGTGCGTATTTGCCGTTTTGTACATCGTTTTTACTCTGTATACTTCTTTTTCTCTTACAAAATTCAAACCAGCTAAAAAAAACGAAAGCCACCCCAGACAAGTTAAAAAGAAATAAAAGAAGTATATTAGAAGGTAGTGCAACAGGAAGCTGCGTTTTCATTGGGAAAGGTGCTTCAAAGACAGCCCACTCTGAACCCTCATTAAATGATATCTGCGATACCTGTCTACTTCTTTTGGTGCGAATCGGCGTGCTGTTAATGTTTTTCTCGATTCTATCTGAATTTTTGACCAGCATTGCATCCCAATCTGTCACCCAACTACTCTTAATCGGAATGCTCGAAATGACAACTGGAATCAGCAAAATCGGGGCTTTCAGCGCACTTTCGCTTTCTCTGCAATACAAAGCAGCTGCCTGCCTTTTTTTGCTTGGATTTGGAGGAATCTGCGTTCACATCCAAGTACGACAGGCCTGGCAGCAGTCCGATTTTCCTATCTTTCGTTACCTGCTTGTGCGGCTTTTGTTTGGGCTATGCAGCAGTCTGTGCTTTCTTTTTCTGGTATAATTTCACCCCTAAATAGGCACAAAAATGAAACAAATTGAAAAACAGACGCACAATTTAAACTTAGAAAAGGAAAGACCGCTGCGTCAGGCAGCGGCCCCTAAGCCTGAATTATTCTTCTTCAGACGGCTCTTCTTCTGCCGTATCTGCTGGTGCGGCACTGATGATGACATCCTCTGCCTTTGGCAGTTCCTTACGGTTTGCACGGATGGTCTCAACGGTTGTGTTAAGAGTGTTCAGCATTTCCTCATAACGCTCCTTTAATCCGTCTAAGCTCTGAGCTAATGTCTGCTCCATGCTGCCCATCATATCATCGGTGTACGCAATTGCACCAGTGCGAAGTGCATTTGCATCCTCGATCGCCTTATTTACGATCTCGTTTGCCTGTTCGGTTGCCTGAGTAATGATCTCATTTGCTCTCGCATATGCGCGCTTTGTGATCTCGCTCTGATTTACCATCTCGCTTGTCTGAACATTGGCTGCGCTGATAATTGCCTCAGCCTGCTGTTTTGCATCGTTAATGATCGCATCCTTGTTGTTTAAAATCTTCTGGTACTTCTTGATCTCATCTGGTGTGCGATGACGAAGCTCTACTAACAAATCTTCTAACTGTGCCTTATCTACAACAATCTTTGTGCTGGAAAACGGCTGCAGCTTGCATCCATCGATAAACTCCTCAATTTCTCCGATTAACTGTTCAATTCTGCTCATTTTCTTTTCTCCTTTATATCAGGCGTCACAAGTGACCTCCTGCTTTTTATTTTGCTATTTTTACTTATCTTTGTTTTTCTTTGCCTGTTCTCTTTCCTCAAGCTTTTTCTTGATAGCTTTTTCAACCGGTTCTGCGACAAATGCACTGATATCGCCCCTGTACTGAGCCACCTCTTTTACAATGCTGGAGCTAAGATAAGCATATTCCAGACTGGTTGTAAAGAAAATGGTATCAACCTCCGGTGCTACTTTTCGGTTTGTCTGTGACATCTGAAGCTCATACTCAAAATCAGTAACTGCTCTGAGGCCTCTGATTAAAATATGTGCACCACACGCACGGGCAAAATCAACAAGCAAGCCGTCAAAGGAACGTACCTCCACGTTTGGATACTGCGCAGTTACCTGCTGTAACAGGGCAACTCGTTCCTCTACGGTAAACAGCGGTGACTTTGCACTGTTTACAAGCACACCAACAATCAGATGGTCGACAGTCTTACTTGCTCGCTCGATAATATCCATATGTCCGCGGGTTACTGGATCAAAGCTTCCCGGGTAAATTGCTATTGTTTTTCCCATACTGTCTTATGCCTCCCGACTGCCTTTGCTGCTTCTTTGCAGGAAAATATGTTTATTTGTCTTGTATTCCTTTATACGAACAATCTCAAAGCCTGCAAGCTCATCATCGCTAAGCTCCCGATCCAGTGTTGCCTCGATGATGATCTGCGTATACTCATCTGCAATGTTACTGTCTGCGATTGCCGCAAGCACCTCTTTTTCTGCACTGAGCTGATACGGCGGGTCCATGAAGATAATGTCAAATTGTTTTTTCTTTGCGTCAAGGGCATGAATCGCACTTGCACAATCCTGGCCAAGCACCATTGCCTTGTCTGCGAGATGCGTCTTTGTCAGATTTTCCCGAATACAGGAAAGCGCTTCCTTACTGTTATCGACAAAGACAGCCTCTGCCGCACCGCGACTTAGTGCCTCAATGCCAATACCGCCGCTTCCAGCGAACAAGTCTAAAAATCGGCTGCCCGGAAGGTCGTTCTGAAGAATATTAAATAGTGTCTCTTTTATACGGTCCGTGGTTGGACGTGTTTCCATTCCTTTTGGTGTAACAAGCTGCAGCCTTCTGGCTGTACCAGCGATTACTCTCATATGATTTCCACCTTACTCTATGTTGTTTATTTCTGTAAATCATTTTGTTTTTGTATACTCTAGCTACTCTATTATAGTATGCGAAGAACAATCTGACAAGTGTTTTTTCGCGCTTTTCTATATCCGCTACCCGCAAGTGTACGATTGTCACCCGATAGTCTTTTTTGATGCGTCGGTGGCTATATGAGAAACACAATATTATCAGGACGAAACGTGGAATCCTATCTCTAAATGCCACTGACATACCAAAAAAGGAAGCAGAGTGTTTAACCCTACTTCCTTTTTGTTACTGGCTTAGATGATTACTTGTTGGACATTTCCTTTTCCTGCTTTTCAATCATCTTCTTCACCATATAGCCTCCGACACTTCCGTTCTGGTAAGAGGTCAGGTTTCCGTTGTAGCCGTTTGTTAACGGTACACCCAGTTCCTCAGCAACCTCCATCTTGAACTGGTCGAGCGCCTGCTTTGCTTCTGGTACTTCAATTCGATTACTGTTCTTATTTGTAGACATCAGTAGTCCTCCTTTTTTCTGTGCGTATTGCTCTGTTTCACAGTTTTTTTGTAAGTTTGTTGTTTGTAACTTTACATCAAAGCTTTGTTGTTTGTTACATCACTAGTATATGCACAGATAAAAAGATTACGCTGGTAAGTTATGAGAAATTTTTATATTGCAATCACTGATTTTTACCTTTAAAATTTCAACAGCCTTCCGGGAAACCAATCCAAAATTTAGATACTGTGCGTCTCCACCGCCGCCATCACCTGCGCGCTATCCGCCGCATCCTTCGCCCACTTCAAAAGCTGCGCATCCTGATAGATATCGGCCACCGCAAATGCAATCTCTCCGCTCTGGCGGATTCCAAAAAAGTCTCCCGGCCCGCGAAGCTTCAAGTCCTCGTTTGCGATCGCAAAGCCATCATTGGAATGATTCAGCACCTCAAGACGCTTTGCCGCCTCCTCTTTTCCAGAGGTGTCAATCATAATGCAATACGACTGGGCATCGCCTCGGCCGACACGCCCGCGAAGCTGATGCAGCTGAGCCAGTCCAAAACGCTGGGCATCCTCGATGAGAATCACGGTCGCATTCGGCACATTGATTCCGACCTCGATAACCGTGGTTGCCACAAGCACCTGCGTCTCATTTTTTGCAAAGCGCGCCATGATCTCATCCTTTTCTTTAGCCTTCATCTTTCCATGAAGATATTCAATCGAAATCGACGACGGCAATCCTTCGCGCAGCTGTCTGGTATAGCTGACAACATCGGCACCTTCCGAAGTTTCACTTTCTTCGACCATCGGACAAATCACATACGCCTGATGACCGGCCTGCACCTGCTTTGTGATAAAATCCCACGCCTTCGGGCGATATGAAATATTGACAACACAATTTTTGATCGGAAGGCGCTTGGCCGGAAGCTCATCTATAATCGAAATATCAAGATCACCATAGAGAATCATCGCAAGGCTTCGCGGAATCGGCGTCGCACTCATGACAAGCACATGTGGCGTATGACCCTTTTTGTTGAGGGCATC
Organism: Wujia chipingensis; assembly: GCA_963605535.1. GTDB lineage: Bacteria > Bacillota > Clostridia > Lachnospirales > Lachnospiraceae > Anthropogastromicrobium > Anthropogastromicrobium chipingensis_A. The sequence continues at coordinate 70,045 of CAVCXB010000001.1, read as the reverse complement.
GCGCTGCGCCACTCCAAAACGATGCTGCTCATCGGTAATGACAAGTGCCAGATCATCGAACTCCACCTTTTCCTGAATGACGGCATGTGTTCCAATGATAATATCTGCCTCATGCTCTTTGATTTGACGAAGTGCCTCACGCTTTTGTGCTGCGCGCATGGAACCCGTTAGCAACACAACGGATAGACTTAATCCATATTGATCGGATAGTGCAAGAAAGCTCTGATAATGTTGGGCGGCAAGCACTTCTGTTGGTGCCATGAGTGCACTCTGGTAATGACACAGTGCGGCCTGATACATAGCAAGAAATGCCACGATGGTCTTTCCGGAACCCACATCGCCCTGCAGCATGCGGCTCATCATATGCTCACCTGTCATATCCTGCGTAATCTCCTCGATTGTGCGAAGCTGCGCGCTGGTAAGTGCATATGGAAGCTGCTTAATTAAATCCGTTACCTCTCGACGCCTTACAAGCGCGAAATGATTTTTCTCCTGCATGAGCCGCTTCTTCATCTGATTGACACCGAGTAAGAAATGATAGAACTCTCCAAATGCGATTGTTTTTCGGGCACGAGTTAACTGGGCCTCGTCTTTTGGAAAATGCATCAGGTAACCAGCTTCCGACTCCGGCATTAAATTGTAACGGGACAAAATCTCGTCCGGGATAGTCGACTGTGGCTTTGCGCCGGCCTCATACGCCGTGGCAACCGCCTTTGAGATACTTTTTGATGTGATGCCAGCGGTCAATGCATAGACAGGCTGCAATGACTTTTGAAGTTCTTCGTACGCATTGAGGGCATGCACCTCTGGCTGCTCGAGTGTGCGAGACTTTCCCATGCCAGAAAGCCGTCCGCGAAGCACATACCAGCCGCCAGGACGAAGTACATTTGCCAGATAGGTGGTCTGAAACCAGGTCACACGAAGTTCACTTCCTTCTTCATCGCGAACCTTCGTATTGATAATCGAGAGATTTCGCACACGCTTTATCGTCGGATAAGAACAAATCACGACCCGGACCGCTGCAAAATCCATCACAGCTGCGGCCCGGATCGTGACCGGTGGTTCAAATCGTTCGTAACTTCTGGGATAATAACGCATCAGCTCACCGACCGTAAAAATCCCAAGTTTCGCATAAAGCGCGGCCGTCTTCTCTCCGATTCCCTTTAAGGTTGTAATGGAATCGTCAAAATTCACGGCTGCCTCCTTCTATCATGTCTATTTTGTTTCAACTTACAGTGGGTATTTTCATCGTTTCACTCACGAAATTGCTTCGGAATCGTTGTCAAAAACTTTACTCCACTGAAAACTTTACTCTACTGACAAGAAGTAATAGTAAACTGGCTGATCTCCAGCGTTTACTTCAACGTCAACAGACGGGAACTCTTCGCTTAAGCGATCACACAGTTCCTGTGCTCTTGCCTCGTCGATTTCCTGACCATAATAGATACCGATCAGTTCGGAATCCTCGGACATCATCTTGCATACGGTCTCGAAAGCAACATCATTGACATCGGTTCCGTCTGCTAACATTCCCTTATCGCCAAGACCGATGATATCATCCTTGTGAATCTCGATATTGTCAATCATAGTATCACGCACTGCATAGGTGATCTGTCCAGTCTTGACACTCTTGATGCTCTCGGTCATGTTCTCGGCGTTCTCTTCCATTGAGCTGTCCGGTGCAAAGTTAATCACTGCTGTGATACCCTGCGGGATTGTCTTTGTCGGGATGACGAAGATTTCCTTATCCTTGGTCAGCTGCTTTGCCTGCTTTGCTGCCATGATAATATTAGAATTATTCGGCAGAATAAAGATATTTCTAGCTGGAACCTGACGGATTGCATTGAGCATGTCCTCGGTACTCGGGTTCATAGTCTGACCACCCTCGATCAGATAATCAACGCCAAGACCCTTGAAGATCTCTCCGATACCTGCACCTGCGGATACGCTGATAAAGCCATACTCCTTCCATTTGGACTTGTCTTCCTGCTCGCGCTCCTTGCGGTCTGCCTCTGCCTGCTTTGCTGCTTCCTTCTCCGCATTCTTGATGACGCGCTCCTGATGCTCCTCGCGCATGTTATCAATCTTCATGCTGGTCAGCTGGCCATAGGTCAGTGCACGCTGGATCGCAAGACCTGGATCATTTGTATGAACATGTACTTTTACAAGCTCATCATCTGCTACACACACGATGGAATCACCAATGGAAGAAAGGAATGCCTTGAACTCCTTCTCATCCTCATGTGTGAATGCACGGCTTGTCATAATAATAAATTCGGTGCAATAGCCAAACTTGATATCAGCGGTATCGATCTCATCGTTTGCTGCGCCAGTTGCCTTTGCTGCAGATGCTGGCTTGTCTGTACTAAGCGTGATCTCTTTTCCAAGATAGCCATCATATGCGCCCTTAAGTACCTGCATCAGACCCTGTCCACCGGAATCGACAACACTTGCCTGCTTTAATACAGGAAGCATCTCCGGTGTCTGACTTAATACATAGTCGCCTTCCTTTAACAGTTCCTGAATGAAAATGTCCATATCACAGCCGCTCTCAGCAAGCTCCTGTGCCTTGTCGGAAATTCCCTTTGCAACGGTAAGAATCGTACCTTCCTTTGGCTTCATAACTGCTTTGTAAGCAGTCTCCGTTGCACGCTGCAATGCCTCTGCAAGCAACTCCAAATCGATCTCGGTGCTGTTTTTGATGACTTTTGTAAAGCCACGGAACAGCTGGGATAAGATAACACCAGAGTTACCTCTCGCACCACGAAGAGAACCAGAAGAGATCGCCTTTGCCAGTGTCTCCATCGTCGGGACCTCAAGTGCGCTTACTTCCCTCGCTGCTGAAAGAATTGTCAGTGTCATGTTGGTTCCGGTATCACCATCCGGTACCGGGAATACATTTAATTCGTTGATCCACTCTTTCTTTGATTCCAGATTTGCCACACCTGCAAGAAACATGCGCTTTAACAAACCTGCATCTATCACATTACTACCCAAAATATAGCTCCTCCTTAGGCGATGTCCGTCACTGATTAGTCAATGACTCTGACACCCTCTACATACATATTGATTTTTCTGACACGGATTCCTGTAAACTCCTCAACATGGTACTTTACACTATCCGTTAAATTGTTGTATACAGCCAGAATGCTTACTCCATAAGAAACGATAACATGGAAATCAATCGTAAGCTCATTATCTTCCAATGATACGTTGATGCCTCTGGTTATGCTATCCTTTTTCAGCAGATGAACAAGTCCATCCTTCATGCTGACACTGGCCATGCCGACAATGCCAAAGCACTCCACAGCCATAGAACCCGCATATTTTGCGATGACATCCGTTCTGATCATAACATCACCCTGAGGATTCGATATACGTCCTTTCATCCGGTTACCTCCAAATAAGAAATTTCGATAACGATTCAGAGCCGCAGCGAGATTTCGCATGGCTCTGAATGTTGCAAATTCAGAAAAATACATTTCATTTATTTATTATAACCGATTCCTACAAAAAAAGAAATAGCATTTTTTAAATCTTTTTTGAAAAAGTCCTTGCTTTTTTTCGGAATATCTGCTATGATATCCATGTTGTGAGCCTATACGGCTACATTTGCGTAAGGAGGTGCGATTTATGGCAAAGTGTGAGATCTGTCAGAAGGGTGCTCATTTCGGAAACAATGTTAGCCATTCCCATAGAAGAAGTAATGCGGTTTGGAAGTCCAATGTTAAGTCCGTTAGAGTAAGTGTCAACGGAACCAACAAGAAGATGTACGTTTGTACTTCCTGTTTACGCTCTGGCTATGTTGAGAGAGCTTAATTTCGTTACGGGTATGATTTAAAGCAGCCGCTTGTCGGCTGCTTTTTTTCTGTTCTAAAGCAAAACAATCGCCAAACCGCGTCTTTCATCAGCGCTTTACGCTCTATTTCCCGCAGCAAAACAAATAATATCCAAACAGCAGGCAAAATAAAATTGCCATGACGGTGCAAAAGCAAATGGGGACAAAAAGCATCACTGCCATCCCCAGTCCGAATGAAAACAAAAGAAGTCCGCATAAACGTTTCATAAAGACCCTTTTTGGTTTTTTGGTTCCTTATTACTCCAGTTTATGCGGACTTTTTCGTTCTGATACATTTGACGTTACTTCTTATCGTCGTTTAAGATTTCATCTACTGCCTCATCGACAGCCGGATCTTCTGCATTCTTGCTGGTAAAGCGATTGATCAGATCTGGTACCATATCGACCAGCTTGGTGGTCAGATCCTGATTCTTGATATTGACAACCTTTGCCATGCCCTTCTGAATGATCAGAACAGCACACGGACTGATGTTTGCACCGATTCCACCTGCTGTCTTGTTGTCACTGCTCTTTTTGAATGCACCTGCGCCCATGCCGAACTTCATATCAACCAGCGGAATGATGGTGGCATCGTTCACCTGAATCGGTTCGCCGACAACAGTCTTTGAGCTGACAAAATTTTCCAGCCCCTTTAACAGCTCATCTACAGATGAACCCAAGTTAGTTCCTTCCTTTTCCATCTTCTTTTCCTCCTTGTCTCAGCCGTTTATACTGACGGCGTATGTTTTTATTGAGTACGACACTAAGCGCTACATATACCAGATATCCCAGACGGATTCTTCCGCAAAACGCAAGATTTCCTTCAAGTATCAGCTCTTCTGTCTCAAACTCAGACTCAATTACGAGATTGTCTTTTGTAAACGGATACAGCATCGAAAGATACGCTAATACCTTTCCCGTCATGGACGGATCATCAAAGCCCAAGTGTACGCGACCAGTCAACTTTCGTGGCAAAATGTGACGAAGCAGCCCTTTTGTACGTTTCCAAAGCGTAGCAATCGCATCCTTCATCGGCTCAGACGTCAGCAAATTCTTCCAATACTCAATTTTGTTTTTGATTTTTTGAAGATTTGCCTTCGTCGCAAGAAGTTTGTCTTTTATCGCAAGAAGCTTTGTCTTAATCGCTTCAAATTTCGACCTTACAAATGCAATCGGATCTCGATGAGGCTTTGATTTCTTTGTTTCCTGCGTTTTTTTGAATTCTTCGTTTTCTTTCATATCTGAGGCATGTTCTGATTGAAAATCTTGAGGCTGTGATTGTTTCTTCGGCTGTTCCACAGTCGTTTCTTTCGCCTCTGACTCCACATCACCAGCTTCTTCCTGAAGCTTTGACAACTTTGGATTCGGTGCCTTGTTCTTCTTTGGCTTCGACTTTGCCGTTTTCTCTTTTTTCTCCTTAGGCGTTTTTTCTGCCTTTGGATAAATTGTCTTTCCAAAGAGCCGAACACTCAGAACCGTTCCTCCCGATGAACCCGATGAATATGAAATGTCGATCGACAACATGTGAAGAAGCCACGTTATTTTTACGCTGCCCGAGATCACCTTCTTCTCACGAGCTCCTTCCCCCCGATACCGAATTGGCACCAGAAGAATGACTGCCACTACCGTGAGAATCAATCCGATCAGCACAAGAAGGATGATGCCGATTATTTTTAATATTGTAAGTAAAATACCTAACATTGTCCTCCTTTCACCTTAATGCGTTCAAATTCGTTCAAATGTCAATGCGAAAGGCAAAATCATTCATCATTTTCGCATGAAACGATTCAAAGCTTCAGGAATGATTTCACGTCGAAACCACTAGTTTCCTGATACATTTCTTCGATCAAGCCGCGCACCACTTCGATTGCCTCGCTTTTGTTGGCAGCTGCCGCGATGACCGTACGCTCATACTGTTTTTTTCGACGAAGTTCCTCGTATGCACAGATTTCCATCAGATTTTCCAAAGCAACCTCTGGAAGAACCACTACATAAAGGCTTCCGAGAGGGCGGTTGTGTTTGAGCTTCCAGGTCAGTTCAAAGCGTTTCCCAGAAACCTTCTCGCCAAAGCGGATATTTTTGCACAGTTTCAAATCAATCCCTCTCCTCTCTCTGCCAATGAGTTTTCAAAATTCAGATGAAGCATTTCCTTTTCTATTTTCTATCTGAAAAGGCAATTCTTCAAAATCTTAAAGACTTCTGATGATCTCGATGCAGGCTAACTTCTCCGCAACATCGGAGCAGGAGGACAAACTATTCTGAATGTATTCCTCGAGCTGATTGTAATCACGGATAAACAGTGGAACCATAGTAACAAGCTTTGCCATGACAGCACGTGCAAGCGGCTTGGAAGATGCCTTCAAGAAAGCTTCCAGCTCAGAAATCAGCGCTGCTGTCTTTTCTTCTATATAAGAAGCCTCTACGATTTCACTGTCTTCTTTCTTTTCAATATCCGCAAAACGGCTGCTAGAAAGAAGCTTGGAAAGCACATCCAGCTTTTCAAAGGTTTCTAGCATTCCCTGCTTGCTTAACTGCTTTTGGCTGCTCTGCATCAACTCATCAACCAGTGTCGATTTTTCCTGGAAATTTGTGCTGTACTGCTCCTGAATGCCTTCAAGTGAGCCCATCATTGCATTTAACGCTGCCTCATCCGTTCCCGGAATCAGTGTAAAGGAAATGATGCCGCTGCAGGTCTTATGCTGCTCGATCCACATACAGCCATCAGTCATGGTCAGTACACATAGATCGTTAATCAACTCCTGTAACAGAAGTATGCGATCCATCTGCGCATTCAGTTCTTCCATGGCTGCTGCCAACGTGTCGTGAAGCTCATTCCACTCAGCCTCGTTAATAGTGGATAACGGTGCCTGACGGAAGGTCTCGACTACCTTGTAAAACTCAGGAAAACTCTCCTGAAATTCTGCTGGCTCCTCTAACATAGCAACGGTGCGCAGCATAAACAGCTGGCCATCGACTGCATTTTTATCGGAACCCTTATAGGCATCCATGCCCTCTGCAAGAATCTGGAAGAAACGCTTTCTCGTCATTCGCATCGGAAGCTGCTCGATGATCGAAACAAGCATTGACTGACGAACCGTCTGATCCGTCTCGGAGGACAGCTTCTGTAAAATCTCCTGCGTCATATCCTCATCGCTGTAGCCTGCCTCAAGTGCAGCTCCGCTAAAGCGATACTCCAGTCGATTTAACACATACTCATATACCGTAAAACGATCTGTATATGCGCTTAACAGCTCCATAATCTGTTTGCTCTCTTTGCGAAGCGAAAATGCTTCTTCCTCACGCTTTTCATCCAGACCGGAGGCGAGTTCTTTGTTTACACGGTCAAGCAAACCGCAGTATGCTGCAGACAGCTTGGAGATTCGTGTATATTCATCAGACGGCTCCCCTCCCATGTCCAGATAAACCGGCAGGTTCATAGCAATTCTTGCCAGTGAGAGTGTTCTGGCATCGGATGTCATCATGGATGCAAATCCGGTCAGATTGTCTGTTGTCATATGTCCGTGAGCAATCCCGCGGATGGTTGAATTGGTCTTCATAATTATTTATTCCCCGTATTTTTTACTTCTGGTCTGATAATACATCCAGATTGTGTGAAATATAGTCAACCAGTGAAATAATGGTAAGAATCAGAGCGGCATATTTTGCAATGATGGTCAATACAGCAAGTGCTGGGATATCCATGATTAACAGGATACACATGATCATCTGAAATACAGTCTTTGCCTTTCCCCAGATTCCTGCCGCAATTACACGGCCGTTCTCAGCGGCAATCAGACGAAAACCACTGATAATAAATTCTCTTGCTACAATGATAATTACAATCCATGGCTCCAGTGTGCCAAGTCCGACAAAGCAGATCATCGCAGAGCAGACAAGTAACTTATCTGCCAGTGGGTCCATGAATTTTCCGAAGTTTGTGATCAGGTTGTACTTTCTTGCGATCGTACCGTCAAGCTTATCGGTGATAGATGCAATCGCAAAAATAGCTAACGCTGCCCACTTGCCCCAGCTAATCGGAAGCAGCTCAAATAATACAAAAAACGGGATCAGTATTACGCGCAGCATCGTCAGTTTATTCGGCAGATTCATGTTCTTCATACAATTCTCCAATCAAATCATATTCATCTGAGCCGGTAACTACTGCCTCAGCAAAATCACCGGACATCAGTGCTTCTCCTGATTTTATAAAAATGTAACCGTCAATGCCCGGCGCATCCATGTAGGTACGTCCGACATACGCATGCTCGTCTGGAAGATAGCCCTCGATCATAACGAGAAGCTTCTCGCCAACGCAGTCCGCCTCAAAATCAAAGGAAATCTCCTGCTGAAGTTCCATGACAGCATCTCTTCTTGCCTTCTTGACTTCCTCATCAATCTGGTCTTCCATCTCAGCAGCCGGTGTGCCCTCCTCCGGAGAGTACGTGAAAACACCAAGACGCTCAAAACCTACCAGATCGACAAAGGAGAGCATATCCTGGAAATCATCCTCAGTCTCTCCTGGGAAGCCGGTGATCAGTGTCGTTCGAAGAACGATATCTGGAATCTCGGTACGAAGCATCTCGATTCGGTCTAACAGTTCCTTGCGGTTTGTGCGTCTTCCCATCTTCTTTAAGATGCGGTCAGAAGAATGCTGGATTGGCATATCCAGGTAATGGCAGATCTTCTTTTCTTCCTTCATCACCTGAACCAGCTCCGGTGTAATCTCCTCTGGATAGCAATATAACAGACGAATCCAGACAATGCCCGGAATGCGGCACAGACGATGAAGAAGCTCTGGAAGCATCTTCTTTTTGTAAAGATCGATTCCGTAAACGGTCGTCTCCTGTGCGACAAGAATCAGCTCTTTTACGCCCTCTGCCGCCAGTGTCTTTGCCTCTTTTTCGATCTCCTCCATCGGCACGCTGACGTAAGCACCGCGCACAGACGGAATGACACAATAGGTACAGCGCTTGTTACAACCCTCTGCAATCTTTAAGTACGCATAGTGGCCGCCGGTCGTAAGAAGTCTCTTTGTCGCGTGGCTGTTTAACACGCCAGTCGGCATCAAATTCTTTGGCTTTTTACCAGCAAGCGCCTCACGCACAACATCCGCAATGGTATGCCATGCGCTGATGCCAAGGATACCGTCAAGCTCTGGCAGCTCGGCCATCATCTCATCCTGATAGCGCTGGGAAAGACATCCGGTCGCAATGAGCACCTCCAACTTTCCCTCAGTCTTGTAGCGTGCCAGATCCAGAATGTTCTGGATGCTCTCTTCCTTTGCATCGCCAATAAAGCAGCAGGTGTTAACAATGATAATCTCAGCCTGCTCTTCATCATCTGTAAATGTACATCCCTCATCTGCAAGAATGCCGAGCATCTTCTCGGTATCCACTAAATTCTTATCGCAGCCGAGGGATACGATCATAACTTTTTTATTCAGCATCTTCTGTCTCCGAGCCTTCAGAATCTGAGAAGGAAAGTGGATTCTCCATATTGGTTACTGGTGTGAAATCGTCCTCGCCTTCCTTTGTGATATGAACCTTGCCCTCGCGGATTTCCTCTACTGCGATGGAAAGTGGCTTGTAGGTGGAAACGCGGTCAGCAAGCGGCTCCTGTCCGTTTACGATCTGGCGCGCACGCTTTGCAGATGCAATAACCAGAGAATAACGGCTGTCGATTTCTGGCTCGTTCTCATCGCGAACCTCGTTCAGTGTCTTTAATAACTCATTATAAGATGGATGGATCATTTTTTTATTCTCCTTGTCTTTTTATTTTTTTGTTTATTGATCATTGCGTCATCAATTGTGAAGGATAACTAGACTTACAATAATTAACTAGACTCACAATTAAAGAGTCTTATAATTAAAGGGTCTTTAAATCCTCTTTGATGGCGGCAACAAACTCTTTGTTAAATTTTACTGCGTGGTGTGTGCTCTGCATCAGCTCATGAAGCTCTTTTACGCACACATCAAGATCATCATTTACAATCACATAATCGTATTGATCCATGTAAACGCCTTCTTCAGCGGCGCGCCTTAAACGCTTCTCGATGATCTCTGGTTCCTCAGTTCCTCTGGAGGTCAGACGTCTTCTAAGCTCTGCGGCTGACGGCGGTGTGATAAAGATCAGGATGGTATCCGGGTAGATTTTCTTTACCTGCATGGCTCCCTGCATCTCAATCTCAAGAATGACATCCTTGCCGGCTTTCAAATTTTCCTCAACAAATCCAAGCGGTGTTCCATAGCCTTTATCAACATAGATTGCACTCTCCAGAAAATATCCTTCTGCCTGTCTCTTTACAAACTCCTCATGAGAGATGAAGTAATACTCTCTTCCATTTTCCTCGCCTGGTCTTGGTGCGCGGCTTGTGCAGGATATGGAAAGTGCATACTGTGGATTCTTACACAGTTCCTTCATCACTGTTCCCTTTCCTGAACCGGAAAAACCGGAAACTACAAATAAATTGCCTCGTTTACTCATCGTCTTCCTCCTGTATCTGTGTCTTTCCCGCTGTCAGATTGCATCTGGTACAAAGTGTATCCGGTGTGAGCGCCGAGAGAACCAGATGCCCGCTTCCAGTAAGAATCACCGACTTTGTCTTTCTGCCCTGTGTTGCATCCACAGCGCTTCCTTTGCTTCTCGCCTCGCTGATCATGCGCTTCATCGGCGCGGAATCAGCCCTGCAGATCGATACGATCTGACCGGAATTGATAAAATTGCCAAACCCGATGTTTACAAACATACAAAACTCCTATTATTTCTATAAAGAAACCTTTATTCGATGTTCTGAACCTGCTCACGTATCTTTTCGATCTCAGTCTTCATGTCGATCGCTACATCTGCAAGGGTGACATCATTGATCTTTGAAAGCGTGGTGTTCGCTTCACGGTTCATCTCCTGAGCCAAAAAGTCAAGCTTTCGTCCGATGCTTCCGCCGCCACACAGTGCTTCCTTCATATGACTGATGTGGGTGCGAAGACGAACCATTTCCTCATCGACACAAATCTTATCCGCGTACAGCGTAACCTCTGCTGCAATGCGATTTTCATCAATCACCGATGCGTCAAGAAACTCTCTTACCTTCTCGGTGAGACGAACACGATATTCCTGTACCATTACCGGTGCCCGATCGGTCACTGCATCAACTAACTCATCCATGTGATCCAGCTTTGCAAGCAAGTCTTTTTTCAGCTGCTCACCCTCCGTCTCACGCGCCTGTACCATTGCCAGACAGGCCTCTCTTACCGCCGTCTCAATATCTGGCCACAGCTCCTTTGCATCCGTATCCTTCTGCTCCATCGTGAAAATCTCTGGCATACGAACAAGATCCATCAGTCTCAAATTGTTCTGAAGGTGAAACGTATCAGCCATCTGTGTCATGTGCTCCATATAGGCTTTTGCAATCTCCTCATGATAACACAAAACAGTCTCGTCATCTGATTCTTTCTCATAGCTGATATACATGTCTACTTTTCCGCGCTGCAGCTGTTCTTTCACGAGACTGCGGATAGCGGTCTCAAAGCAGTTAAAGATCTTTGGCATCTTGATAGAGAGATCCAGATACCTGTGATTTACTGATTTCATCTCTACGATGATCTTATGCGATTCGCCCGCTAATTCAAAACGTCCGAATCCGGTCATACTTCGTATCATAACATATTAGCCTTTCCGGCAGCTGCTTTTATAGTGCAGACTACGACTCATTATTATACGCTAATTTAATTCTATCGTCAACTTGCAATCGAAGAAAGATTGCGTTTTTTTTTGCATTCTGCTATACTGTCAAGTATCAGGATCCCGTTGTCTGTACGGGACTGATTTAGGAAAGGTTGATTTATACTATGGCATTTGACGGAATTGTAATTTCAAATATTGTATCGGAATTAAAGCAAAAGCTGACCGGCGGCCGCATCTCAAAGATCGCCCAGCCAGAGCCAGAGGAACTGGTACTCACCATCAAAAATCAGAAGGACACGTATCGTCTCTTTCTGTCGGCAAACGCAAGTCTGCCACTGATTTATCTGACGCAGGAGGCCGGACTTAGCCCGATGACAGCACCGAATTTTTGTATGCTGCTTCGAAAGCACATCGGAAACGCCCGCATCACGGATGTCACCCAGCCAGGCCTTGAGCGAATCGTTCGCTTAGAGTTAGAGCATCTTGACGAGATGGGTGATCTGCGCCACAAATCACTCGTGATTGAGATCATGGGAAAGCACAGCAATATCATTTTTTGTGACGACACCGACATGATCGTAGACAGTATTAAGCATGTCAGCGCTGCTGTCAGCTCGGTGCGCGAGGTTCTCCCGGGACGAAGCTATTTTATCCCGAACACAACGGGCAAAACAAATCCTCTCGCCGCAGACAAGGAATTTTTCTGTTCCCGCTTTGCCTCTGGCAAAAACATTGCTGCGATTCTTTCGGGCAGCTTCACCGGAATCAGCAATGTCAGCGCAGAGGAAATTGTGTACCGAAGCGGCTTAGACAGTTCATTTGCCGGAGAAGCCTGCACATCCGATGAGTTAAATCGCCTGTGGATTGCATTTTCGGATGTGATGAATTTGATTCGCACCGAAAGCTTTTCTCCATGCATCGCCTATGACGATAATGAGCCAAAGGAATTTGCTGCCTTCCCGCTGACGGGACTGACGGAATATACGCTTCGCACCTACGATTCGATCAGCGATGTTTTATACACCTACTACAATTCCCGCAGCGCGATTGCTCGTATGCGCCAGAAATCTTCGGATCTGCGCCATCTAGTCCAAAACCTGATTGAGCGTACTGCAAAGAAGGCGGATCTTCAGCGGCGTCAGCTTTCCGACACGGATAAGCGTGAGAAGTATCGCATTTACGGCGAGCTGTTAAATGCGTATGGTTATGACTGCCCGCCAGCGTCCAAATCCTATGAAGTCTTTAACTATTATACGGATCAGATGATGACGATCCCACTTGACCCAACGCTGACCGCAAAGGAAAATGCGCAGAAGTATTTTGAGCGCTACAATAAGCTGAAGCGTACCTATGAAGCGCTTTCTACGCTGACTGTGGAGACTGAAAATGAGCTTGAACATCTAGAATCCATTATGACTTCGATTGATATCGCCGCAAGCGATGTGGATCTGGATGAGATTCGCAGAGAGTTAAGCGAGAGCGGATATGTGAAGTCTCATGCACCGAAAGGCAGAAAGGATAACCGCAGAAAGTGTATCCCGTATCATTATCTCTCTTCGGATGGATTTGATATCTATGTTGGAAAAAATAATTTCCAGAATGAGGAGCTGACATTTAAGTTTGCGCAGGGAAATGACATCTGGATGCACGCGAAGAAGACGCCTGGATCTCACGTGATTATCCAGACAAATGGAAAGGAAGTGCCGGATCGCACATATGAGGAGGCCGGAAGCTTGGCGGTTCACTATTCGAAGGCGAAGACGGCGCCAAAAGCAGAGGTGGATTACATTGAGCGAAAGTTTGTGAAGAAGCCAGCTGGAGCAAAGCCTGGATTTGTGATTTACCATACGAATTATTCGCTGGTGGCGAACCCGGATATCAGTGGGCTGAAGTTGATTGCTGGCGGGGATTGAGAGTGCGTACTCTTTTCGATATTTACTTTGCAATTAAAAAGAATGGCATGCATCCTTATTATAGGACGGTTTGCCATTCTTTTTCTATAGAAAATTAGCAGTTCACCACTTTAGAAGTAGTAAATATTTTGTTGCCTGTAACATTAGTATTTCCGGCTGTATCACTATCACTCGTCGAGGGGCCATTTCCGATAACCTACAGGGTAACACCTTTCATTACCTTTCGTAATCAATACCCCAGGCTATCGTACAGCCAAACAATTATTCTTTTTCTTCTGGTTCAGCTTCTGGCTCCTCTGCAACTGGTTCTGGTGTTTCCTCAGAAGTTTCGGTTTCTGGTGCCTCTGCCTCAGTAACCTCGGTAGTCTCAGCTGGTTCTTCTGCCTCGGTCTCTTCCGGCTCATCCTCGATACCACTTAATTTGCGTATGGCCTTCTCCTCGGCGATTTTTGCAATCTCGAGTGCCTTCTGTGCCTCCTTTAATGCGGCTTCAGCTGCCTCTCTTGCCTGCTGCAAACGGATGGCTTCTTTTCTGCGCTTCTCTTCCTCAATCAAGCCGTCATAGAGTTTTTCGTACTCTCTTGCTGATGCATCCCAGGAGAAATCCTGCTTCATTGCGCGAAGTACCATCTCATCCCATGCCTTGCGGTCATTGAAATAGGTCTTCTTTGCGTAACGAATAATCGCAAGCATCTCATGTGCATTGTAGTTGGTGAAGGAGAATCCAGTACCAGTCCCATCCACTTCGTTGTATGGGGTAACGGTATCACGAAGACCACCTGTCTCACGAACGATCGGAAGCGTTCCATAACGAAGGCTCATCAACTGGCTAAGTCCACATGGCTCAAACAGAGACGGCATCAGGAACGCATCACAGCTCGCATAAATGCGGTGTGACAATGCCTCAGAGTAGAAGGTATTTGCAGATACGCGCTCCGGATACTTTCTGGAGTAGTAGGTAAACATATCCTGATACTTGCCCTCTCCTGTTCCGAGAACAACAAGCTGCACATCCTCTGCACAAATCTGATCCAGTACACACTCAACAAGATCAAGACCCTTCTGATCCGTCAGACGAGATACAATTCCGAGCATGAATGCATCTGGATTTTCCTCAAGACCAAGTTCCTTCTGAAGCGCTGCCTTGTTTGCTGCCTTTGCCTTAATTGCATCCTCTACAGAGTAGTTTACGGCGATATCTTTATCAGTTTGTGGATTGTAAACGTTGTAGTCGATACCATTTACAATACCGCTTAACTGCTTGGAACGAGCACGTAGCAGTCCGTCTAAGCCCTCGCCGTAGAATGGCATACGAATCTCACTTGCGTAGCTGCGGCTTACGGTGGTGATACGATCTGCATAGACAAGTCCACCCTTTAACAGGTTACCATTTCCATATGCCTCAAGCTTATCACTGGTGAAGTAATAATCGGACAGTCCGGAGAAGCCCTTAATGGTATCCACGCTCCATGTACCCTGGAACTTGAGGTTGTGGATGGTGAAGATAGTCTTAATGCCCCAGAAGAATGGATCCGACTGGAAGCTGTCATGCAGATAAACCGGAATCAGACCAGTCTGCCAGTCGTGGCAATGAATGATGTCTGGCTTGAAGCCGATTAATGGAAGAATGGAAAGCACTGCCTTCGAGAAGAAACAAAACTTCTCGATATCCTCATACATATTTCCATACGGCCATGGTCCGCCGAAATAAAACTCACTATCTACAAAGTAGAAATGTACACCTTCGTACTCCATTTCCAGAACACCAACATACTGGGTACGCCAGTAAAAATCGGTATAAAAATGGGTCACATACTTCATCTGGGAGCGAAGGGACTCCTTGATGCATAAGTACTTCGGCATAATGACTCTGACGTCATACTCGTCTTTATTAAAATACTTCGGAAGGGAGCCGACAACGTCAGCAAGACCTCCCGTTTTGATAAAAGGTACGCCCTCAGACGCAGCGAAAAGAATTTTTTTCTTCATAAACCTCAAACCTCCACTATTTGGTACCCGGACAGATAGCCATATTGGCTATTCAATCAATCGGTCTTTTTTTAATTATACACGAAAATGTCGAATAATGGAAGTTCTTTTTATACAAAATGCATTAGGTTTTTTCGTGTATTGTGTCATAGTTCCAGTTCACGCGTCCTGATAGATCTGGATATCTCATGCTTGCATGAAGATTTGACAGATCAGCAGGACGTCCCTCGTTTAGTTTTTCAGTAGATTCAATTCCAGGCGAATCTTGTCTGCGATGAGTGCCACAAACTCAGAGTTAGTGGGCTTGCCCTTGCCGCTGTTGATTGTGTACCCGAATAGTGCATAGATCGTATCCATCTTGCCACGGCTCCACGCAACCTCAATCGCATGACGCAGTGCACGCTCGACACGGCTCGGTGTCGTGGCATATTTCTTTGCAATTCCCGGGTAAAGCTCCTTCGTGATGGAATTTAGTAGATCCATATCGTTGACGCACATCATGATCGCATCTCTCAGATACTGGTAGCCCTTGATGTGCGCCGGAACACCAATTTCATGGATTACACTGGTAACATACTGTTCTAAGTTCTTTCCCTGACCACCATAAATAAAGGAAGGCTCCTTTAGCGTTGTGTTCTGGGCAAGCATCTGCGGGCGCATGTTGTATCCACGTTTTCCGAGCTGCTTCACACGGTTTAACAGTGTGATGTTATCAAACGGCTTCATGATATAATAGGTAGCTCCTGCTGACATGGCATTTTCCGCTACCGATTCATTTTGAATACCTGAAATGATAATAAAGGAAGGCACATGCTCTGGATTTCCCTCCGTATGAACCTTGTCCATCACACCAAGACCATCAATTCCTGGCATCACTAAGTCTAACAGAACAACATCCGGGTTCTTATCCATGATCATCTCATAGGCCTGTTCTCCGTTTCTTGCTGTTCCCACTACGTTAATTTCCTCATCCGCTGTTAATACCTCATCCAGCATTGTAAGAATTCTTTCATTGTCATCCGCGATTGCTACATTTAATTTAGTCATTTCCCTCATCCTTTCTCTTGCATTCCACTTATTGCGCACTCATTTTTACATTTGTCTTTTTTATCGACAGGTTCACTATACCTGACTTTTTTATTTTCTACAAGAGTAGTCTACCGCGTTTTTCGCGCGATTAAATGACATTAAATTGTAGTTTTATGCTTTTGTATTACACTCCGTTATGGTTCAGCATGTCTTCCATGTAAATGGCATACCCTTTTGTGGGATCATTTACAAAAACGTGCGTGACGGCACCGATAACCTTGTCGTTTTGAATCAGCGGCGATCCACTCATACCTTGAATGATGCCACCTGTCTTCTCCAAAAGAGCCTCATCCGTGACCCGAATCTGAAATCCCCCTGTGGTGCCTGGCTGTGTCTTTATGATTTCGACCTCATAATCCTGCGGCTCATCGCTGACCGCACAGCGAAGAAGTGCCTTGCCACACACAACCTCATCGCGGCGTGCCGCCTGCATCGGGGCAAGATTTTTTAGCTGTTCTTTCATCAAAACGGAGATGTTTCCATAGATTCCGCAAGAACCATTTTCATAAATATTTCCCAAAAAGGTAGACGCATCGTAACAGATAATTCCGCAAAAAGAGCCTGGTGTGCCGTTTTTGCCGCGGATGACCATCTGAATCTGAGACTCATACAAGCCTCCTTTTCGCACACTGACCCGCTTTCCGGTATCACTGTCGTTGATCGGATGACCAAGCGCACCGAAACTTCCGTCCTCACCGATGTAAGTGAGCGTGCCAATGCCTTGCACATCGTCCTTGACCCACACGCCAAGACGATACGTGCCATTTACATCCTGAACGGGAAGCACAGAAAGATCAAACTCCTGCTGTTCTCGGACAATACGAAGCGTAAGCGGCTGTCCGCCACATGCCTCCACACTGGATATGAGTTCTTCTTTTGAATTGATTGCGATGCCGTTAATTGATGTAATATAATCGCCCTGCTGCAAGCTGCCCTCGCAGGGGGAACGAAGTGTTTTGGAGTCTGTCGGGATCTGAGCTGGTGTGACCACCATGACACCCGCCGTCTCCATATAAATGCCGACTGGAAAACCACATGGATAGACCTGTGGCATCTCATTTTCCTGCTGCACCACCTGTGCAGATGCACTTTGCGAGGCGAGATGCTTTGCAGCAGCATTTTCCAAAGCAGCCGCTGGCGCGCTTTGCGAATCGCCATGGCGCACACAACTGACTGTGAAGGCCGCAGCCAAAAGAAGAAGCGCCACAGCCTTTTGTATTTTAACGTACTTTATTTTCATTTGCATACTAACAGCCTTCCTTTCCTTTTCCTGCTGTTAGTATGCGTTTGTTTATTCGTTTGTAATCTGGGATTCTTTTGTTCTATTTGCCATATCTTTCATCTCTTGTGCTGTATCGAGAACGTTTTTCGTAATCTCTGCTCCGCCGAGAAGTCGTGCAATCTCGCGGATGCTTTCTTCTTTTGATAATCTAGTGATGTGTGTAGTTGTCACTTCATTTTCTGCATTTTTTTCAATTAAAAAGTGCGTATCGGCCATAGAAACGATCTGTGCTAAGTGACTGATACAAATAACCTGACTTCCTTTTGCTGTTTCAGACAGACGTTTTGCGACCTTTTGCGCGGTTCGACCGCTGATTCCTGTGTCAATTTCATCGAAAATAAGCGTCTCTATTTCCTCTTTTTGCGCCATGACAGACTTGATTGCGAGCATAATTCGGGACAATTCACCACCAGATGCGACAGCAGCCAACGGCTTTGGTGCTTCGCCAGGATTGGTGGCTATGTAGAACACAGCCGAATCCTTTCCGCCCGGTCCGATCTGTTCGTTTTCTTCCATACGAATTTCAAATCGCACATCTAAGAAATTCAAATCGACAAGTGCCGTGATCAGCTGGGTGCAAAGTGTCGCTGCGCATTTCTTTCGCTGACTGCTAAGCTCCTCTGCCGCCGCCTCGAGCACAGAAAAGGCCTTGTCACAAGCCGCCTGTGCATGTGCCTTTTTCTCCTCGAAATGGCGATATTTATCAAGCTCCTGCTCCTTTTGATCCATCAAAGTGAGCAAGCCTTCCTCATCGCAGCGGTATTTTTGCATCAGATGACGGATCTTATCTAAGCGCTCTTCGATCTGGGCAGTATCCATCTCTTCCTCCTGCATCGCATCGAGGCGCTCGGATGCAGATCTGCAGATATCATGAAGAATGGATTCGGCATCGGTCAGCTGTGCATATAGATCTTCTGCCTCGTCATCTGCCTCTGAAATTCCCTTTAATGCATGCTCTGCCCTGCCACAAAGATCACAGGCTCCAGCAGACTCATAGCCCAGTAATGCAGTCAGTTCCTGATAGGCGCTAATGATGTGCTCACGCTCGGATAATCGCTTCCATTCTTTTGTAAGACGCGCCTCCTCGCCTGGTGTGATGGCCGCTTCTTTTAATTCATCAAGCTCATAGCACAGAATGTCCATCCGGCGCAGACGCTCATCCTCATCGACTGCGTAGCTGTCCAGCTCATCCTTATATTGCTTCCAGACGCGGTAACACTGTGCGTTTTTGTCCTTGACCTCTTTTAAGCGTTTGCCGCCGCTGCGATCGACAATCTCTAGCTGCTTATGTGGCAAGAGAAGTGCCTGATGGTCGTGCTGGCCGTGCACATCCAAAAGAAGGGAAGCCACTTCGCGCACCTTTGACGCCGGATAGGCTTCCTTATTGATTTTGCTCACACTCTTGGACGCAGTAATCTTTTTGGAAATAATTAACTGTCCGTCCTCCGGTTCAATGTCATATTCCCGAAGCTTTTCAAGGATTGTAGGATGCGTTGGCGAAAAGATGAGCTCGATGTAGGCCTCCTTTTCATTTGCTCGAATCATCTCTTTGTGTACTTTTGCCCCTAGCGCGATTAAAACAGAACCGATCAGAATGGATTTTCCGGCTCCGGTTTCTCCGCTTAGGACATTTAATCCTTCTGTAAAAGTCACCTCGGCCTCATCAATGAGTGCGAGGTTTTTGACGTACAGACTGTCCAGCATTTTTCTCCTGCCTTTCTCTATGAAACTTTTTTATTCGTGAAGAAGTTCCTCAATTTTTTTCATGAGGTGCACCGTGTCCGGTACGGTACGAACGGCGCACATAATCGTGTCATCGCCCGCAATGCAGCCGACAATTTCCCCGAAATGACACGCATCGAGCGCTGCCGCTGCCGCCATTGCCATACCGGAAACGGTCTTGATGACAAGAATGTTCATCGCCATATCCATGCTGACGTAGGATTCACGCAAGATACGGATGTATTTTGGTTCGGCCTGTTGTTTGCCTTGCTCGGCCGCCTTGTAGACAAGCTTTCCATTTTTGCCTGGCACTTTTTTTAAACGAAGCTGGCGGATGTCTCTTGAAACAGTGGCCTGCGTCACATCAAAACCGTCCGCACAGAGCATCTGTGCCAGTTCTTCCTGTTTTTCTATTTCATGCATCTGAATCAGCTCGAGTATACGCTGCTGTCTTCCAGTTTTCATAGACGCCTCCTCTTTCATACCATTTTTATCGGCTCAGCTTTTTGCCGAGCGTTTCCAGAAAACTTTTCTGGTCAAGACGAATAAGTCGCACCTTATCCGATGCGCTTCTTATGATTAACTCATCCCCTGGATGGACGGATACCACATTGTCGGAATCAAAGCTAACCGCCTGATGGAGCGTGCGGATGCCATCCTTTGCCTCGACTACGAGACGAATGTGTGCATTATCGGGAAGGACAATGCTTCGCGCGGTCGTAAGCGTCTGCGCACAGATCGGCGTGAGCACAAACAAATTCGAAGTTGGCATCACGATCGGTCCGCCCGCCGAAAGACTGTATGCGGTGGAGCCAGTCGGCGTGGCAACAATGATACCGTCTGCATTGTATCTTGTGATAAACTGACCATCCACATAGAGCGAAAAGCGAAGCATTTTCATACTTTCCAGTCTGGTCAAAACCACATCGTTTAATGCGGTGTCGCTGCATACAATCTCTCCATCCCGCACGATCTCACCGAGAAGCGTCATGCGTTCCTCAATAAAGAAGTCATCCTGTAAAAGTCGATCCAGACTCGGAAACAGATTTTCCTGATCCACCTCAGATAAGTAGCCCAAATTGCCCAGATTGATGCCGATTAACGGATAGCTTGACCCTTTTAAATCGTGTGCGGCCTGAATTAATGTGCCGTCTCCGCCTAAAACAATAACGCATTGTGTGTCACTGGGGATTCGACCGGTATCGGTGTAGTGATACCGGCCATTATCCGAACCTGCCGGCCCGGCAATGACACACTCTGCGCCTTTTGCAGTCAGGTATTCTTTTATCTGCTGCACACAAAAGAGTGTGTGCGGCTTTGCATAATTTGCAATTACATAAAAATGCCTCATAGGTTCCTCCCGGACTGCATCAGAGCAGCTCATGGGACTGCTCAACGAGTGCCTTTACATCTGGCAGCGGTGCTGCAAGCTCCTCTGCCGTCGGTGTCTTCTGAAGATAAAGAAGATATTCAATATTTCCTTCCGGTCCCTTGATCGGGGAGAAGGCAAGTCCAAGCACACCAAAGCCGATGGACAATGCAAAATCCATGACCATGCGCACAACCTCCATATGCGTCTCCTTCTCGCGGACAACGCCCTTCTTTCCAACCTTCTCTCTTCCCGCCTCAAACTGCGGCTTGATCAGGCAGACAATCTGTCCACGCTCAGCCATCAGCTCCTTAACCGGAACGAGTACCTTTGTCAGAGAGATAAAGGAAACGTCAATCGACACAAAATCAACTGGGCATCCGATATCTTCTGGTACCACATAGCGGATGTTTGTCTTTTCCATGCAGACAACACGAGGATCGTTTCGCAGACTCCATGCAAGCTGTCCATGACCGACATCGACTGCAAATACCTTCACGGCACCATTTTGAAGCATGCAATCCGTAAATCCACCGGTGGAAGCGCCGACATCCATACAGGTCTTTCCATCAAGGGCAATCGTAAACTCCGCCATGGCTTTCTCTAACTTCAGTCCGCCTCTGCTGACGTATTTTAATGAGTTGCCGCGCACCTCGATTGCCGCATAAGTATCAAACATGGTGCCAGCCTTGTCCTCTTTCTGTCCATTTACATAGACACAGCCGGACATAATAACGGCCTTTGCCTTCTCTCTTGAAGGCGCATAGCCCAAATTTACTAATAGTACATCCAAACGTTCTTTCACTTTGTTTTGTCCTTTTTTACTTACCATATTTATTTCAATTCACAGAGTCTGACGCATTGAAAAGAATTCAATTAAATCAACGCACTAATTTTCTGATAAATACTCTGTGCATCCAGTCCAGCCTCTTTGATCAGCTCCTTAATGGAACCTTGATGGATAAACGCATCTGGGATGCCACAGGCGACGACACGCACACCCGTGGAATGCTGCTCCACATAGCGACAGACATGCTCGCCCACGCCGCCTGAGAGCACATTTTCCTCCATCGTGACAATCAAGCTGTGATAATCAAGCACCTCGTCAAGCATTGCGATATCAAGTGGCTTTGCAAAACGAAGATTTACGACAGTCGCATCAATGCCATCCTTTGCAAGAAGCTCTTCAACCTCCATCGCAGTCTCAACCATCGTGCCGATTGCAAGAAGTGCCACACGGCTGCCGCGTTGGATCCACTCGCTCTTTCCAAGCTCGATTGGCTGACGATACTCTTTTAAGGTGCGAACGGCCTCGGTCTTTGGATAACGGATTGCCATCGGAGCGTCAAAATCAGCCGCAAATGCAATCGCATCTTGGAATTCATAACGGTTTTTCGGTGCGAATACCGTCATGTTTGGAATCATCGTCAGATAGGACAGATCAAATACGCCTTGATGCGTCTCACCGTCATTGCCGACAAGACCAGCACGGTCAAGCATCAACGTAACCGGAAGGTTTTGCATACACATATCATGCAAAATCTGATCGTAGCCTCTCTGCAAGAAAGAGGAATACACGGCAAAGAACGGATGAAAACCACCTGCCGCCAATCCACATGCAAATGTAACGGCGTGTTCCTCTGCAATTCCCACATCAAAGAAGCGATCAGGGAACCGTCTGGCAAAGCCCTTTAATCCACAGCCCTCCATCATCGCTGCCGTAATTGTCACAAGCTTTGGATGCGTCTGTGCCAGCTCACAGATTGTTCTGGCAAAAATATCGGTATAGGTAGCCTCTTCCTTTGGCTTTTTGGCCTTTCCATTTTCTTTTATGAATGGTCCGACACCGTGATACGATTCTGGATGCATTTGCGCAGGCTCGTAGCCCTTTCCTTTTTCCGTCATCACATGAATCAGTACTGCGCCTTCCACCTGCTTGGCATCCTCAATAACTTCTGTGAGCGCGTTAATATTGTGTCCATCAATCGGGCCAAGATACGTAATGCCCATATCCTCAAAGAACATACCAGGGATAAAGACCTGCTTAAGCATACTTTTCGCACGGCGAATATTTCGCTCAAGCTCCTCGCCGATCGCATTCATCTTGCTTAACGATGCCTTCACATTTTTCTTGAGATTCGTATAGCCTTTTGCCGTGCGAAGTCCTGCCAGATACTGCGAAAGTCCACCGACATTCTCCGAGATCGACATGTGATTGTCATTTAAAATCATAATGTAATTGCTCTTAAGAGACACTGCATTGTTCAGCGCCTCGAACGCAAGACCACCCGTCAGTGAACCATCACCGATTACGGAGACAATATTGTACTGTTCTTTTTTTAGTTCACGCGCACAGACCATACCAAGACCTGCTGACAATGATGTCGAGCTGTGTCCGGTATCAAACGCATCGCAGTCGCTCTCCTCGCGCTTTGGAAAACCGCTCATGCCATGATATTTGCGAAGCGTATCAAAGCCTTCCTTTCGCCCGGTCAAAATCTTATGTGTATAGGACTGATGACCCACGTCCCAAATCAGTTTATCCTGTGGAAAATTTAAGCATCGGTGAAGCGCAATCGTCAGCTCCACCACGCCAAGATTGGATGCCAAATGACCACCATTGTCGCTGACCTTATCAATTATAAACTGCCGAATCTCGTCTGCAAGAACAGGAAGTTCTTCTTCACTGAGCTTTTTGACATCGTTCGGCCCCTGTATTTTCTCAAGTACCATAAACCGGCCCCCTTCAGTATCGCAATACTTATTTTTTTCTTACGATGAGATACTCAAAGAGCTGCTTTAAGAAAGTCGCATTCGGGCAAACCTTATCCAAAAGTTCCATTGCCGTCTGGGAATACTCCTCTACAAGCTTGGAAGCACCGTCTACCCCGTGGATCGTTACATAGGTCGTCTTATTGTTCTTCTCATCGCTCTTTACCGGCTTGCCAAGTTCCTCGGTTGTGGACACTACGTCCAGAACATCGTCACGAATCTGGAATGCCATGCCAACATGATGAGCAATCTGCTCTGCTGCCTGCACCTGGCTGTCATCTGCTCCTGCAAGAACGGCACCGATCATCATCGCTGCCTCTAACAGCGCCGCTGTCTTTAACTCATAGATAAATTCCAACTGACTCTGCGTCACCGGACGGTCTGTATATTCGACATCGACGCTCTGTCCGCCGATCATGCCGTAAATTCCGGCCTTGTTTGCCAGAATGGAAATGGCTTTTCCAACCAAATCCGCACGGTCT
This sequence comes from Wujia chipingensis, assembly GCA_963605535.1. GTDB lineage: Bacteria > Bacillota > Clostridia > Lachnospirales > Lachnospiraceae > Anthropogastromicrobium > Anthropogastromicrobium chipingensis_A. Next base: position 45,909 of record CAVCXB010000001.1, on the reverse strand, counting down.
GTCAGGGCAAATGCCTTCGCTGCTGTCTCAAATGCATAAATAAACAGCTTGTCTCCTGCAAGTACCGCCATATCGTAGCCATACTTTTTCCATGTCGTGAGATTTCCCCTTCTGTACTCATCGTTGTCCATGCATGGCAGATCATCATGGACGAGTGAACCGGAATGAATCATCTCAAGTGCTGCCATAAACGGCTCTACAACCGCACCGCTGCCGCCGAATGCCTTGAAGCTTTCCAGCATGATCATCGGGCGAAGGCGCTTTCCGCCAACTAAAACACTATAATTTGATGCCTCGATCAAAAGCTTCTGATGTCCGGTCTCCTCTGGCAGATAGCATCTTACTACTTCCTCTGCCTCTTGTGTATGCTGCTTTAACTCTTCTTTCCATTCCATCATGACTCATCCTCTGTTTCTGTCTCTATGACCTTAATACGCTTCTGCACACGATCAATCTGACCGGCGCATCCGCGGACAAGACGCACGCCCTCTTCATATTTTTCAAGTGCCTCTTCCAGTCCAAGAGCGCCGCCCTCAAGTTTGGCTGCAATCTCCTGAATTTTTATCAGCTGCTCTTCAATTGTTATGTTGCTTGTTCGATTGATCGTCATGTCCTTTGTCTGTTTTTTCTTTTTTTCCATCAAACGCTGCCTCTTCGATTCGTGAAACTGGTTTTACCTGCACCGTATTTGCCTGCACAACGCCATCCTTTACATACACGAAAAGCGGCTGGTCTGGTGCGACCTCTTTTACGCTGCACAAAGGCGCTCCCTTCTCATTCGTCACAAACGCATAGCCACCACCAAGCTTTCCAAGTGGAGACTGCGCATTAAGCTTTGCTGCCGCAACGGACAGTTCTGCCTTTTTTTGCTCAATCAAATGATTCATCTGACGACTCATCTGTGACGAAAGCTGTGCAAGCGTTTCTTTCTGTGCATTTAAACGTACACCCGGATGAGAAAGCTTTAACAAAAGCTGTGCCTGCTCAAGACGCTTTTGTTCGCGTTCTACCATTTTTTGAATGTTCTGCCTCATCTGTGAGGAGAACATCGCAAGCGTCTGCTCGAATGCATCGTATTCAAACACGGCAAGCTCTGCCGCTGCGGACGGTGTCGGCGCGCGCAGATCGGCAACAAAATCGGCAATCGTAAAATCCGTCTCATGACCGACTGCGGAGATCACCGGTGTCTCACAGCGAAAAATCGCCATCGCCACACATTCCTCATTAAATGCCCACAAATCCTCAATTGAGCCGCCACCTCGCCCGACAATAATCACATCAAGGCCGAGCGTGTCCAAATAGTCAATTCCAGCCGCGATGTTTGCAGCTGCCGATGCCCCCTGAACAAGCGATGGATACAAAACCAACTGTACGTAAGGATTTCGCCGGTGGGAAATGTTAATGATATCCTGAATGGCAGCACCTGTCTTTGCTGTGACGATGCCAACGGTCCTTGCGAAACGCGGAATCGGCTTTTTGTACGAATCGTCAAACATACCCATCTCAGCTAACTGTGCCTTTCGCTCCTCAAAGAGACGAAACCACTCGCCCACACCAGCAGGCTCAAGCGTCGTCACATACAGCTGATACACGCCATCTCGCCCGTAAACGCGCACACTGCCTCTTGCAATGACACGCATTCCTTCACTCGGAACAAAGGTAAGCTTTCCTCTGTTTGACGCAAACATCACACAGGAAAGGGTACTTTCCTCGTCCTTTAACGTAAAATACAGATGACCACTCGTGTGTTTGCGGCAATTAGAAATCTCGCCCTGAATGGAAATCCTCTTCAGGGCGAAATCTTCATCAAACAGATGACTGATATACGATGTAACCTGCGCTACTGTGTAGACAGATGCCATTAAGCTAACTCCGGATGTCTGTGAACGAGCTTTGCCAGCACGCCGTTTACAAACTGCGGCGACTCATCTCCTCCATAGCTTTTTGCTAACTCGACTGCCTCATTGATGGCTACCTTTCCCGGAACATCCTCGTCAAACATCAGCTCGTAAGCTGCCAGACGAATGATGGACAAATCGACCTTGTTCATACGGCCAAGCTTCCATCCCTCTGCCGCCTGTGTGATCTCCTCGTCGATCTGCGGAAGCTTCTCCACGATCAAAGAAAAACGCTGCGCAAGCTGCTCCTTTTCCTTCTCGATCAACAATAACTGGCCTTCTTCTGGATACATGCACTCCTCCAGATAATTGTCAGCCTGCTCAGTCAGCTCTTCCTTCTCATAAAAATTTGCATGAAATAATAACTTAAACGTGTATTCACGTAACTGTCTGCGGTTCAAATTCTACCTCGTTTCCTGCCTGTTCTTTATTTGTATTTGTGTGAAATATAAGTGCAAAAAGGGTGCCGGTACGACACCCTGCTCTTACCTACTTACATATTTACTCCGGCAACAGTAATCTTTACTTCTGTAACTTCAAGTCCGGTCATATTTTCAATCGCAGACTTAACGCGCTCCTGTACCTTTGCTGTTACAACCGGTACGCTGCATCCATACTCAATAACAAGTGAAATCTGTACAGATACATTCTTCTCCTCAACGGTGACAACAACGCCCTTGGAAAGATTCTTACTGGAATGCTTTGCAATGACATCATGTGTCAGGGAGCCGGACAGATAGGCAACGCCTTTGCTCTCTGTCGCTGCCAGCGCCGCGATTGTTGCTACTACATCGTTCGCAATCTTGATCTCTCCGGTGCTTTCCTCAACCGGAATAGTAACTTCTCCAGATTCTGATTCCAATCCCACAACGGTACCTCCTCTACTTCTATCTATCGTTTTACCTTTTTGTATTATATCAAATCAAAAGACTTTTGTAAAGAAATTTATTCAGTCTCCGCTTTTGCGGAGCCCATCAGTGTAATGCAAATTTGAGATGCGCTCACAGAAGCCTTTCGTTTTACGATATCTTCAATCTGAGCAAGCTCCGCATCCGTCAAGTTATCCTTACAGATTACGACGTCCACAGCGTCCTGCGTGATGCTGACAATCGAATTTTCAAAGCCTTTTGCGCTTAAAAGTGTCTCCACGGCATTTTCCTTATCGCTGTAGTCCGTCAGTCGCACAACCGCGTCAATCGCAGCCTGCTTGTCGAGTTCCGCCTGCGCGTCACTGTCGATAATGGCTAACAGGTCTTCCTTGTTTTTCCCTCTCGACTGCTCTCTTGCAAGCTTTGTCTGTGCCATGTAGTCCGATACGGTAAGGCCATTTGCAAGCACTGTTTTTCCTGGATCGTCGATGTCCTGATCAAGACTGTCAATATCCGTAAGAGCAGTGTCATCTACATTTGCATTGTCGGTATTGGCAGCCAAGTTTTGGTCGGTATTCTGTGCAGTATTGGCATTTTGTGCCACGTTTGCTGCATTTGTTGCATTTGCTTCGGTTCCACTTGTTCCACTATTGCTTGATGTATCATTTGAAGTGCTCTGCACGCTTCCTGCTATGTACGTATCATACTCTGCGATTGCCTCTTTTGCATCGCTGGCATTTTGGGCACTACTGTCTGTGCTGCGCCCTGCGATGTCCACTCTTCCGGCATAGGTCAGATATCCGGCAATCGCAATCATCACTGCCAGCACGGTGATAATCACCTGATTTTTTCTCATGATCCGCTTCACTTTGCTTCCTCCGCCTGAGATTTCTTTTCAATTACCTTTACTTTATGCGCATCAATGCCAAATAATGCCTGAACGGCCTCACTGATCTCACTGATTTTTGTCTGAGTGATGTCTCCCTGTGCTGCAACGATCACTCCTTGAATCGACGGGCTGATTTCCTTTAATACATATGGCACGCCGCCCGAGGAGCTTCCAGTTAAAAGTGCCTCGCTGCTTTTGTTTATCTGACTATTTACACTTTTTTCCGCTGACTCTCCGCTGCCCTTTTCTATCTCCTGCTTATTTTCTTCAAGCTGAACCGACTTCTCGAGCACTTTTTCAGCAGTTGAGGATAGCGTAATCATCACATCCACGGAGGTAACGCCCTCCATCTCGCCAAGAATATGTTCAAGGCGCGCTTCTAGTTCGTGCTCATAGGAAAACAAAGCTGTGCCACTTGAATCCACCATCGTTGTGCTGCCGTTGCCTGCGTTTTGTGTCTGAGCGGAATTGGAACCGGAATTCAAGCCAGAGCTTTTGGATTGCGGCAATGAGCAGATGATAAGGATGATCGCCGCGACCGCCAAGAGACCCAGCCGCAAAAAGCCGATCTTTTTTAACTCGGAAAGCCATTTGGATTTCATGATTTCGTTTTGCTCCTTTAAATTGGATGCCTAAAAGGTTATGGAAAACCATGTCGAAAAACGCGATTTTTTTGTCGTAAAGATGAATCGTATAGTTGTTGTCATTTCTTTCAGTATGCTGAAAATATACTGAAAACATGCTGCTTTTATCCATTTTTTAATGTGACAATAATCTCACAGGAAGAAGAAAGCTGCTTTGCCAGATAATTTTTCAATGCTCTGGATGGTTCAATTTCTTCCCCATAGGATAAGCCCTGATATTCCCCAGCAAAACTTTCTGTAGAAGCACTACTATTCTTCTTATTCTGCTCTTTGAGGTCATTATCCGCATTCGTTTTGCTTACTGTCACAGTAATTCGAATAATAGTTCCATCTGAATCCGAAGTGAATGACAATTCTTCCAAGCAAAATCCACGTTTTTCAAGAAGATCCCCTATTTGCTGTTCAAGAATTTTTTTCTGGGCAGATAGTTCAAGGGTTGTTTGTCTCTCATTTAATTCCTGCAAATCTGCCTCCAAATAGGTTCCCTGCGACCAAGAAGCTGCTGCTTCTAACCAGGTTTGTCCCAGACGATCCGCCGAAATCGACAAAATCGGAGAGACAAATAGTAATACAAGTAATAAGTTTAAAAACAGACGAATATAGGGACCATATTCTTTTTTCGCGACAAGGTTCTCTACCAGTGCCGATAAAATAAGATAGCCTGCGATCTGACGCAGATAATCTCGAATTGCAACCATGGTCAAGTCCTCCTGAAATCGCGCCGACAAACACTTTGCCGAGCCATCCCTCGCAAAACCTCCGAGAAGCCACTACAATACCCGATTTGTAAATGCGCAGATCACCGCAATTGTAATAAAAAAAAGAAATACCGCCATGCACAGCGTTTTCAACATCATCCGATTTGTAAACGAAACTGCTTGCAGCGCCGTAATCATGCGCTTATCTGAAATCGGACTTGCAATCGCTGCAATGCCATAATAGATTAAAACAATGGCTGCCATTTGCAGAATCGGATACAAACTTACAAGTACTAGCACAACGCAGCCTGCCATTCCAATTCCATTTTTGATTAATGTCCCCGTTCCGATCAAAATCTCTGCGGTGCTTTTGATCCCGCTTCCAATTCCCGGAATGGCCCCAATCAACTTCTGGGCAAATGCCGGGCCTGCACTAGACGCTAACGGCACAATTAAACCTTGAATGACTTGCAGTCCAACAATGACCGCACAGAGCGTTTTCATCGACCACTCATAGAGGACTTTGATCAGCTCTTCGATTCCCGCAAAACGCTCACCTCCTGTCAATCCATTTAAAACCGAAACACCAAAGTATAACTTTACAAATGGTACAATGGCATAGATAAGTACCGCATCCACCAGACCAATGATGCCAAAGGTTGCCTGATAATACAGACTAGATGAAGCCGCTCCGGTAATGCAGACCATAGATAAACAAAAGGCTGGCAACAACATTTTCATAAATGTAATCATTAGGTTCAGGCAATCCGTCACAAGGCGACAGCTCTGAATAAATCCAGCAAGTGCAGAGGCTGTAATCATCAAAAATACGACAAACCAAGCCTGTCCTGCAATCTGATCGCTGTCAAAGACGGATGCGATGCTGCTAAGTACCGCAGAGCAAATCACAAGAAGTAGAATTTGAACCGCCTGTGCGCGATTTTGCTGGATCTCTCCAAATAAGATGGACAGCAGATCCGTTGCAATTTGAGAAAAAGAAAGCGGCTCATCCGCACGAATTAATTTTCGAATCAGCTCGCCAAATCCCATCTGCGTATTTGATAGATTGTCCGAGACAAATTGCTCCAGATCCGATAGATCAAACTCCGACAGTGCATCATCAATATCAACCGAAAAGCTGCCTTCCTCTGCGTCGCTTTGCTGCGATGCTCCATACACCGCCTGATCAAATATGCCAGTTATCAGACAGGCAACAATCAGGCAAATGATCCAACTCCAAAAGATCCAACGCTTTCTTGTCAGTAAGAAACTCTGCCGCAGCTGTTCGCTCCTTCCAGTCATACGTTCTCATACGTTCCTTTCTTATACCAATGCCAAACTGATACCAATACCATCCTGTTATACCACTCTCATATCACTCTTATACCAGCTGCGAAACCGCTTTTAAAACAGCCAATACGATTGGCATGCTAAAGCCCAAAATGGTAAGGCGCGCCGCCATGGAAATCTGACGTCCCAACGCCTCCTGTCCGCAGTCCTTGCAAAAATCACAAGCAAACTCTCCCAAACAGGTAATGCCAATCATTTTCAGAATACTTTCCATATAAATATTATCAATGGAAAGATATTGCCGAAGCTGGTTCATGCTCTGAATCAAATAGCGAATCTGTTCCAAAAGATAATAGCCAAAGAACAATCCTGCCGCTAATATGAAATACGTACGATATTCTTCCTTTATCTGTTTCAGACAAGCAGCTAACAAGGTAAACGCAATGCCTGCTGCGGCAATTTTCCACATACGCCCTCCGTTTCCGGCTTGTCTGCCAGATGTTATTCGTTTCAATATTAGGGGAAGAAAAGGAGACAGCCAAAAGAAGACTATACCTTTTTCATAGAGCAAACAAATTTCGGATGCTGTCAAATAGATCACTGATGTATGGAATCAGCCAGAATAACACAAGAATTAAGCCGGACAAGGATACCAAAAATGCCTGCTCGTCACGGCCGCTCTGCTTTAGCACCTGCTGTATGATCGTCACCAGAATTCCGACCGCCGCGATCTTAAAAATCAGATTGACATCCATTACGGTATCCTCCCATTTTTCCATAAGCTTAATTTTCATCATGTATTGCTTTCATATACTGCTAAGTCGTTACCAAACCAAAATAAGAAGGAACGCCGCCGCCGAAAAACTGAGTACCCGGCACAGCTTACACTCATTTCCAAGTTTACTCATCCGCTCCTCATACAGCTGCGAAAGCTGCTTTGCATCAAAAAGAAGCTGTTCCTTTACCATGCCTCGCTCTGGCAATAGAAAATCCGATGCACAGTGAAGAATGAGTTCCTGCTCCTGTGTACTCCAGCCAATTTTGCTGTACGCTTCACATGCAGCCCGATCCCATTCCTGTAGAAAATCACTGCCTTCTGCCACATACCTTGCAATTCGATCAATAAATTCTTTTGTTGCCCCCTGTGTGATTGACGCTGCCTTTTGAAATACGTCTTCGAGCATGCTTCCTCTGGCCTCGATCTCCTGCCCAGAAAAAAGCAAGAAACGAATAAATTCCTGTAATTGCTTCGCCGTCTCTTTTCGGGACATCTCTACACAAAATCCAATGGATAAAAGAATACCTGCTATCATTGCGGCAGCTGCCAGTTTCATGAATCGCTCCTTTCCACAGTTATCGTTGTCATGAGTGTTCGATTCGGATCATAAAGCAAATAGCTGCGGGAATGATCATCATTTATTTGAATTTCTATGTACCGCAAAAACAACTTCGCTGCCTCTGCCTCTTGACCGCACCTTTGATCAAACAAATGCTTCTTGATCGTTCCATGCGCAGTCGTTAGAAGTGAAGTTCCCCATTTCTTCGCCTGCTCAAAGATCTGAATGTCTGCTGCTCCTCCCGCCTCATCTGCTGCCAATACCTGCGGTGCCATTGTCCGAAGAAGCATCGGCATCGTGTTTGTCTTGCTGCCGCCATCCATGACATCGGTGTTTTGGCCTATATCGTTCTGCGGAATGCCATTTACACAAGCTGCCACCTCACCTCGCTCATCCGCCAAACCAACGGTAAGCGGGTTATGAGCGTCGTCTCCATTTGAAATCAGACGAACCAAATCTCGAAGGAGGGTTGTCTTTCCCAAGCCTGGTGGAGAAACAATCAGTGTGTCTAAAAACTTTTCGTTTTCCCACAGCCACGGATAGACTGCCTCTGCGCAGCCGCGCACTTCTCTGGCGATACGGATGTTGTACGAGCTAATCCGACGAATTCCCTGTATCTGTCCATCCCGAAGAATCACTTCTCCGCAGATTCCAATGCGGTGTCCTCCCTGAATAGTCAGATACCCTTGCCGAATCTGATCTTCTACAGCATAGACGGAAAAGCGGCTTGCATTTAGCAAAATCTGCTCCATCTCTGCTTTTGACGGGAGAATGAACTGTGATACTTGTAGTGTTGTTTTCGATAATCTTGTCTTCGATAGTCTTGTTTTTGCTAACGTCAAGCTACCGTCTTGATTGAGATACCAAAGACGCATTCCCTTTCGCAGAGAAACAGGACGCTGTGCGCGGATGCGGATTTCCTCAAATGACACAAGCGAAATGTTTCCTCTTAAAAATGCCGTCTTTATGGATTCCGGCAAAATCTGCTGGATGGCTTCTGTCTGCATTGGCATCACCTCTAACACAAATATATGCAGGCCCGTCTTCATTATGTAAAAAGTCGCTAATTTACAAGTTATCCCTCTATGCTCCATTCTCTTTTTTGTCTCCGCGATCTCGACCAAAATTTACGTCTCCAATCTGGTCTTTTATGTCTATGTACTCGGCATGTCCCCTGGAATGTCAACATCCCTTCTGATTGGCTGGCTGTGCGGTGCTGGCGATGTTATTTTTCCAATGATCGTCTCGATCTGCTCCTGTTGGGCAATGAGCGTACTGTTTTCTTACATACTCGGCGTTAAGCTCGGACTGAGACTGACAGGCTGTTGGATTGCTTTTGCCATGGACGAAGCCTCCCGCGGAATCAACTACTTCTTCCGCTGGAAATCAAAAAAGTGGATGAAGAAAACCGTTGTTTGATTGCCATAAAATGGACCAAATTTTTCATAGCAAGTTGTGCTGTGCGTTTTCCTGTGTTTTGGCATAATCGGCTGGCGAAACACCTGTCTGTTTCTTAAAAACTTTACTGAAATAGCTTTCATCTGCAAAGCCAACACACTCACTGACCTCCATTATACGCATGGAAGTGGTCGTGAGCAGCTGCTTTGCATGTGCAATACGAATATCCCGCAAATACTGAAATACCGTTTTTTTCATGTTTCTGCGAAACAGACGATTCAGATAATCAAAATTGATGTCAAATTTTTCTTCTAGATAATCGCCCGTAAGCGGTTCCTTGTAGGCCTCATGCAAAAAGCTCTGCACTTCAAGAACCTTCTTATAACCGCGGGCGGTTATCATTCTATTTTCCTGCAGTGCAAATGTCAGACTGGCCCGAGACAACTGAATTAAAAATGCTAGAAATTGAACGCCGCTCAGGTCCTTATAATACTCCATATGATCGGAATTTGCCGATACCACCTGCAAAATCTGCTGAATAAGTGATCCCCAAACGGTTTCATCCTGAATATGACAGTATTTCGGAATCACCAGCTGATGACTCTCTTCTTTCGGTATATCACACGAATCGCTCTGCATCGCCGCACATCGAATCTGAAGCATTTGCTCATGCATTTTGGACTCATCTATTTTGTTATTTATTTCATTATCTATTTTATTATTTTCGCCTCCTTCCAACATTGGATGAGTCATCATGTGAATCGTCTCATGCTGAAAATGAATGTAATAATATTCGCAATAGGTAATCTGTTTTCCTTCATGATACTTCTCCGGATCCAATAAAATAAAATCGCCGGGGCGCAGATGATATGGAATGCCATCCTCTGCCAGATACAATTCTCCCTTTTGAATCAAATAGGCGATATATTCATGCGGTACACGCTTTTTATGCGCACACGGCGGTTTTAAAGTACAATAATCGGCCAGACGTACCTGCGGTACAATTCTGCTGTCCATCACATAATACATATCCATTTCCCCCTGATTTTTCTATCTTTATCTGTCTTAAAGCTTATCTTACTCCAGTTTCTCATAATTATCAATGTACGGTATTGTTTGTAGCGTTGCTTTTTAATTGACTTAATTACGCCATAAATAGTGACAGGCAGGCTGTTCGTTCATCGAATTTACCTGCCTGTTTATTTTGCATACTCAAAAAACCAAACTTAACATAACTTACTTCCATTTGCAACAAGCTTAAAACGCCAACCTAGTACCTCTGCCGCACGCCTGCACATCATCATTCGCTCCAAAAAGATTCCAAAGTAATCCATAACGGTACACATGGAGTCGTCCAATTCTAGGTTCATCTAAAGAAATGCCAGTTTCCTTTTTCCTTGAGAACTGGTATATTTGTCTGCCAGCTGTCTACAAATGATGCCACACATAACAAGCCACTTGGAACCATTTCCGATTATCGCTTGTCGCAGAATGCCGCAAGGATGATGAACTGATGCAGGCAGTAAATGACCTAATTTGCGCACAGTTATAACTATTATAACTCGTGATCAGCTTAGAAATTCAAATAAAAATTCAAACGCCAGAGGTAGAAGAAATTTTTCTTCCATCTCTGGCGTAAACCTACCAACTTTGCAACAAATGAATCTTATTTATGGTACGGCTCATTCTTCTGAATGCGAAAGCAACGATAAATCTGCTCCAGCAAAATCACACGCATCATCTGATGAGGAAATGTCAGTGCCGAAAAGCTAAGCTTCTCATCCGCACGCGCAAGCACCTTTTTACTAAGGCCAAGGGAGCCTCCAATCACAAAAACAAGATGCGACCGACCCGCCACAGTAAGTTTCTCCAAATGTTTTGAGAGTGCTACGGAATCATACTGCTTTCCATCAATCGCCAATGCGATGACATATCCATCTTTCGGGCAACGTGCAAGCAGACGATCACCTTCTTTATCCTTGATCTGTTCACACAGCAGATCACTTGCCTGATCTGGCGTCTTCTCATCTTCAACCTCGACAAGCTCAAGCTTCGTGTATAGTCCAAGGCGCTTTGAATATTCTGCGATGGCCTGTTTCCAATAGCTTTCCTTTAATTTTCCAACGGTTAATATCGTAATTTTCAACTTTTGTACCTTTCTTTCTGATTCCTTTTATTCTGATGCATAACATTCCTTCTGCGTCACAACAAAATTAAGTCGTCTGTCATGTTCCTCACTTGGAATCGCATCATAAATCTGCTCCTCGAATGCGTAACCAATCGTAACGGCTTTTGGATACAGTTGCAGATAGCGGTCATAGTAACCGCCACCGTATCCCATGCGCAGCCCATCCCGTGTAAACGCACATCCCGGCACAAGAATCAAGCTATTTTCATCTGGCTGAACGATCGGGCAATCCTCTCTAGGCTCTAAAATTCCATATGCGCCCTTCACGCAATCATCCAATGATGCAATACGGCAAAATATCATTGTGCCATTGCCCTGCTGGTTCTCTGAAAGGAGCACTCTCGGCACTGCAACGCATTTATGTGCCGCAAGCGACTGCTCAAGAACGGGCATGGTATCTGCCTCACTGCGATATGCCATATAGACCAAAATCATATCGGTATTCTGGTACGTCTGCGTAGCAAATAAATTTTCGGCAATCTGTATGGATTTTTCCTGCCGATTTGTAATCTCAGCTCGCCTTTTTAATGCAGACTTGCGAAACACTCGCTTCTCTTCTTCTATCGTCATATGAAGCTCCTTCTTCACGGACAAAAACGCATTGCAATCCACTCCGCAGCGCGAATGCCATCCATTGCCGCCGACGTGATTCCGCCCGCATAACCTGCACCCTCACCACACGGGTACAGTCCGCGCACATTGCTCTCACCATTCTCGTCGCGCACCATGCGAAGCGGCGATGAGGTACGGCTCTCTACACCGAGAAGCAATGCATCCTCTCTTGCAAAACCATGAATCTTGCGATCGAATGCTGGTATTGCCTCGCACAGTGCTTCGGTAAGTGGCTTTGGAAGCACCTGATTTAAGTCAGCGAATGCATATGCGCCCTTTGTGCACGGCTTGACATCGCCAAATCCTGTTGAAACACGACCTTGTCTGAAATCGCCAAAGAGCTGCAGCGGAATTTTGCTGCCACCTGCGCGGTACGCTGCCTGCTCGAGGCTTCTCTGGAAGGCAACGCCGCCCATATAGGACGAATCTGGGAAATCCTGTGGCGTAACCGTGACAATCAGCGCCGAGTTTGCATTCCTGCTGTCTCGTGCATGATAGCTCATTCCATTTACGGCAAGGCCGCCCTTTTCATTTGATGCATTGACCACAAAACCACCCGGACACATGCAAAAGCTGTAAACGCCACGTCCATTTGCCGCCTGATGCGTCAGCTTGTAACTGGCTGCACCAAGTGATGGAACATGTGCGGCTCCATACTGAGAAATATTGATCATCTTCTGCGGATGCTCGATACGCACGCCGACAGCGAAGGATTTTGGCTCCATGTGAATATGCTTTCCAAGCATTGCGAACGTATCGCGTGCGCTATGACCGGTTGCAAGGACAAGTGTCTCACAAGCAATATATTCGGTCTGGTTCACCCAAATTCCAACAAGAGCGCCGTCTCTTACATCAAGATCAGTCATACAGCTGTCAAAACGAACCTCTCCGCCATACTCCAAGATGCTCTTTCTCATGCGAACGATTACATCCTTTAACACGTCGGTTCCGATATGAGGCTTTTGCTGATATAAAATTTCCTCTGGTGCACCATGCTCGACAAAAATTTCAAGGACTTTTCGGTTTCTCATAAACTTGTCTTTCACGAGCGTGTTGAGCTTTCCATCGGAAAATGTACCTGCGCCACCCTCTCCGAAGGAAACATTTGTCTTCTCATCAAGCTCTCCTGTATTCCAGAAATGCTCGACCTTCTGAGAGCGACGCTCGACATCGGCTCCACGCTCCAAAAGAATCGGACGATACCCGTGCTGTGCAAGCAGATAGCCACAGAAAAGTCCCGCCGGTCCAGTTCCAATGATGACTGGACAATGTTTTTGCTGCTGTTCTCCTGCTTTTGGAAACGTATAGGTCTGCCCGGAAGCAATCACAATTGACGGATTATGAAGTTTTTTTACAACGGCATGCTCATTGTCCACCTCTGCCTCAATCAGATAGACAAAGAAAAGCTCTGGCTTTTTTCTTGCATCAATGGACTGGCGCAGAATCTTCCAACTCTTTAAGTGACTGCTCGAAATTTTTAGCTGCTTACATATTTTTTCTTCCAACTGTGCCTTACTATGATCGCATGGAAGCTTTAATGAATTGATCTGTATCATCTATTTTTCCCTCTGCTTTTCTGTACGTTATGACCTTTTGTATATTCTTTGTTCTCTTTTGTATGCGTTTTAATCGTACTCGCCACTGCTCTTCCGGCAAGCGTACCGGTGGCCCATGCCCAGTGCAAATTATAACCGCCGCAGATTCCGTCCACATCAAGAATCTCTCCGGTCAGGTATAGTCCTGGCACATTAATACACTCCATCGTTTCTGGATTGATTTCACGAAGATCAACTCCGCCTGCGCACACCTGTGACTGACTAACTGGGTTGGTTCCCATAATTGTCACGCGATATTCCTTTGCAAGTCCCGCTAAATGTTCACAATCGGTCGGTCGCATTGGACGGTCAATGGCAATCCTTGCCTTTCGGCAAAGCGCCTGAACTAACTTTGAGTTCCACAATCCGCACAGCTGTCCCTGCGCGCTTCGCTCGGTAAATCTTGCACGCGCACGCAACTCTTCTAACAACTCATCCTTTGTCATGGACGGCATAAAATCAAGCACTGCCTCTGTTTTTTTCTTCTTTAACAGCGAATAGGCAGCATAACGGCTCACCTGAAAAACAGGGATTCCGGAGATTCCATAATCAGTCAGCTGCACCTCTCCTGTATCTGCACTCATACGCTGCCCATCTGAATACAGCGTAACGGTTGCCTGCACACGCACTCCACTCCAAAGCTTTCCCACTGGATCGTTTTCTTGGACAAGTGCCGTCAGTGCCGGGACAATCGGCTGTACCTTCAAGCCAAGTGTACGACAAAAGCCTTGTGGATCGGTAAGCTTTCCTGCCTTCATTCCTGCGAGACTTCCCGCCGCCAAAACTAGCGCATCACTCGCAAAGCGATCGCCTGCTACCGTCACTACTTCGAATCCATCACGCGTTTTTTTGATCTGTTTTGCGGGGGAATCGGTATGTATCACAATTTGCAGTCGCTTGGTTTCCATTAAAAGGCACTCGGCAACCGAAGCCGCCTGTCCAGAGGATGGATACAGATAGCCATCGCGTGCACTCGGCCAAATGCCCAGTTCTTTTAAGTAGTCAACTGCTGCCGATGTCGGATACTGCAAAAGCACCTTTTCTGCCTGCTGTAACGACGCACTTCGATAGCAGGAACGCTCCATTTTTTCATTCGTGTAGTTGCATTTTCCATTTCCTGTTGCCAGGATTTTTTTTGCCGGGCGATCCTGCGCCTCGAGAATGTGAACTTCACATCCGCTGCGTGCGGCATAGATCGCCGCCGTCAGACCAGACGCACCCGCTCCAATGACAAGCACCTGTGTTTTCATCCAAGTTTTCCTTTCTTTGTATTATCTTTCTTTGTATTATAATGATTCGTGACCATTTAAAACTCGCTTCGCAATACTGACCCTGCGAGACTGTGAATCGTTACATATTTTCGAATCCGAAGCGTATTCCAATTCATCTCGATCAGCTCACAGCCAACATAGCCGCGTGCCTTATCGCCATCTTCCTCCATATGAGACGGGTCCGACAAAAAGAGACGAAGTTCTTCTTCGTCCATTCCAGCAAAACGCACATCCCAGTAGGGCGCTACTGAAATTAGCTGTCCAGTATCAACGTTGTACTCCTCCAGAAAAATATCCATCTGTGCAGTCACGCGCACCGCACTCTCTGACTTTGACGGCAGACGGATCAGCGTTTCTTTTGTTTCTTTCTTTGCCCACGCATTTTGTGCCACCTGCTTTGTCACAAGAAAGCTTGTCTGCTCAATCGTCAGAAATAATGCCGCAACAGCAAGAAAACGAATTGCATACTTCACACAAGCACCACCTTTCCCGGCACACAATTTGTACCGGTTCCAATCGTTTTTCTTATGTAAAGTATGGATTCGTTTTCATCTGATTATTCCTACATACTACATATAATTCATTCTTATCTACTTTACAGCAGCTTACACTTCTTTGCGATGCGAACGAGCATCTGTCCCTTTGGCAGATCTCTCATGACGCTCTCGGTAAGCAGCTTAATCTTAACAGCAACTGCAAAGTATACAACTACTGCTACGACTACTGAGATCAGCATCGGAATTGCCTTTCCTAAGAACTGATGGAGCAGTTGGTAACATCCAAAGCAGACAACACCCATGATTGCTGATGCCACGATTGGTTTTACAAACAATGTCATCACATCCGGGCGATATTCCAAAAGCTTGCTGATGGAATAGAAATTCAGGATCGTAATCACAAGCGCATAGATCACATAGCTGATGATCACGCCGTAGATGCCCATGTTAAAGCCAAGGCAAAGAATCAGCAATACCACAACGTGAACGGCCATCGCAATCAGTGAATGGCAGACCGGAAGATTCATCCGGTCGATTCCCTGAAGAATAGAATTTGTGATCGTGGAGAAGGAGAACGTGATAACCGCCGGGCAAACCACCTGAAGGTAAGTGCTTGCAGAGCTGGTATCACTTGAGAATAAGGTCTTAATAATCGGATTTGCTAACACAAACAGACCAACTGCAGACGGAAATGCTAAAAGCGAAATAAAACGAAGAATCGCATTGACCTTCGACTTTGCTGTCTGCTCATCTCCAAGTGCATAGGCAGCTGTCAATGTCGGAACAAGTGATACCGCCATTGCAGAGGAGATGGATACCGGAATGTGAACTAACAGCAGCGCCTTCGCATTGTAAGCGCCCCACATGCTGTCCTTTACATCCTCCAAGCCCTTAGATGCCATGATATTGTTAAACAAGCTTCCATCTACTAACTCAATCAAGTTGTACAACGCAGTACTTAAAATAACCGGCAGCGCGATGGACAACATCAAGCGGAAAATATCCTTATATTCCTGCTGAGTTCCCGTCTTATCACGACTGATGTTAACTGCCAGAATCTTGCGGTATGCCACAAACAAAATAAAACAAAAGATCAGTCCGGCAAGCGCACCAGCACCAGTTCCGATCGCACCACCTGCTGCACCCCATGCATAGCCTAAATCAGCGGTACCGTTTGTGACATCCATTCCGTGACCAAAGTTAAACAGAAAATACGCAAATACAACGGACATGATTGCGTTGATCAAGCCCTCTACAATCTGTGAAACTGCTGTCGGAAGTGTGTTCTGAAGTCCCTGGAAAAATCCACGGAACACACCGAGCAGTGCCATAATCAAAATGGTTGGTGCCATAAAACGAAGCGCAATCGCTGCTAACTCACTGTGAAAAAATACCCTTGTAAAAAACTGTGCGCCAACAAGCACGATCAGACCAAATGTGGTACCGATACCGATCGCAAATACAACTGCACAGATGAAGACTCTCTTTACATTGCGCCACTGTCCAAGCTGTGCCTTTGCGGAAACCATCTTTGACACGGCAAGCGGAAGGCTGTATGACGATAGCAGCAGCAAAATTGTGTAGACGCTGTATGCATACGAGTAAAATCCATTTCCCTTATCTCCGATGATCGCTGTCATTGGAATACGGTAAATCATTCCCATGACACGCACTAATATCGACGCAATCGCAAGAATACTTCCCTGCGCAATAAAATCATTTTTCTTTTTTTCCATTACAAAATCTTCCCTTTCCTGCCACGATTCCGAGGATTCCCCCCTGTGGCTTATCTGAGAATTGATAATCCGTTCAATATCTCTCTCTGGCGAGCCTCCATCTGCTCGCGTTCTTCTTCTTCCATATGGTCATAGCCAAACAGATGCAGCATACTGTGCGCAACCAAAAATCCCAGCTCGCGCTCTAATGAATGGCCATAGCTTTCGGCCTGCTCATACACCTTGTCCACGGAGATGATGATATCGCCAAGCACCAACTCCCCAGTCTCAAAGTTGAAATAATCCTCAGAGGCATCCTCAAGCGGATCAAAATCCGCCGGCTTGTTGTAGTCCACCATCGGGAAGGACAGCACATCAGTCGGACGGTCAATTCCCCTGTACTCTTTGTTGATCGCATGGATTTCTTCATTATTTGTCAAAAGTACATTTACCTCTGCCTCATACGGACATTTTTCATAATCCATGCAGCCCATGACGACACGCTCAATCAACGCCTTGTAGTCAAATGGCAGCTCCTTTGAAGCTTCATTCTCAATTGTAATTGTCATACTCTCTCCATCAGCCTCTTGGCTTTCTTGTTTTTTCCGAGCGCGGTGCATCTGCTTCTTTTGCATGCTCCTGCGCACGCTTTTTGCTGTTTTGCTTGTTCTCGTACTCCTCGTATGCCTTTACGATTTTCTGAACAAGTGGATGGCGAACAACGTCTCGATTATCCAGATAGACAAATCCGATATCATCCACATTCTTTAAGACCTTGATTGCCACATCCAGACCAGACGGCGTACCTGCCGGAAGATCCTTCTGGGTCATATCACCCGTAATGATGACCTTTGAGCCGAAACCGATACGGGTCAGAAACATCTTCATCTGCGCCGGTGTGGTATTCTGTGCCTCATCCAGTATAATGTAGGAATTGTCAAGGGTTCGTCCTCTCATGTACGCAAGCGGTGCAACTTCAATCAAGCCCTTCTCCTGATTGTTAAGGAAGCTCTCTGCTCCCATAATCTGGTACAGTGCATCGTACAGCGGTCTCAGATAGGGATCAATCTTACTCTGCAAATCGCCTGGAAGAAAGCCCAACTTCTCGCCTGCCTCGATTGCCGGACGGGTCAGAATAATACGGCTGACCTCCTGCTTTTTGAATGCGTCAATCGCCATCGCCATTGCAAGGTAGGTCTTTCCGGTTCCGGCCGGGCCAACACCAAAGACAATCATCTTATTGCGGATGGCATCCACATACTGCTTCTGTCCAACGGTCTTTGGCTTTACCGGCTTTCCTGAAATCGTGCGACAGATGATATCATTGTCAATTTCAAGCACCTCATTGCTCTTCTCCGAAAAGGACATTGCAATTGTGTAATCGACATTCTGCTCTGTCACTGTGTTTCCTCTGCGTGACAGCTCAAGCAGCGTATCTACGACGCTTCGCGCCTTGCCCACTGCCTCTTCCGTTCCAGACAGACGGATCGCATCGCCACGGTTGACAAACGTCACACCGAACGCACGCTCAATCTTCTTTATATTACAGTCGAACTGCCCAAATACATTCAGCTGATGGGCAGCTGGTATTTCCATAACTGCTTGCGCAACACTCATACATTAACCTCTCTAACTTGCTACTCTTGTTTTTGTGATTCCTGATCAAAGTTCTTCTCTTGTCCCTGCGCTTCGAGTTCACCACTCTCCACTGCATTCTCCTCAAGAAGAAATCGTACCTTCATTCGATACGTATCAGGTTCACTTTCTATTGTAACATTATTTTCAATTATTTCCACCCCTAATTTTTCTAATTGAACAATAAATTCAAGATATTTTTGATTGGCTTGCTCCTTTAGCTGTTCGTCGTTGTAGGAAATCTGCGCTGTTTCGTAGGAAAACAGTCGATATTTTTCTGAGTAAAATGGCAGATAAAAATTGTCGAAGAGCTTCCACTGGTGCTGCTCAATATACAGTTCCTGCTGTGACGCATTCAGTTCTTTTGGCTGCAATTCATTCTCCTGCGGCACATTCGCTGATCCTGAATTTGAAGTTTCATTTGAATTTGCTCTTACAATTGGCAGACTTCCGGGCAGGCAAAAGCGATGTCCAAATAAAATAAGCCCCGGGAGCACGCGCTCGGACGTATAATGCCGAACCATTTGGCTTCGGGGTATTTTCATTTCAACCGTTTCTTCGTAGTCAATCCACACATCTGCCGAGGCGTTTGTCTGTTCATAGGCGATGATTTCCTGTGAATCATTATAAATCGGGATATAGCCGGACACAAGCACATCACCAGCCGCCACCTCGTCACCTTTTTTGACGAGCGGTGTACCGCGCCTTGTCACCATTTGCATGATAGTACCACTTTTTGAGGCGCGTATGCTACACGGTGCTTCCTCCTGCACCTTGACTGTGGCGGTATTATTCTCTTCAATTTCAACAACCAGTCTCGTACCTTCAAGACGTGCCGACACCCATGTAATATCATCAAATTCGTTTCGCAGCCGTTTTTCAAGCGAATCACACACGACATCGGAAATTCGCATGCCAGGACAAAAGCCTTCCTTCTTGACAAATGAGAGCAGATAGCTGTCTGTGTAGCGCACATTGCCCGCAAAATCAATGTCCCACACAAACAGTGACATCACATACAGCGCCACAAATGACAATACGCCACATACCAATCCTACACGCCGTTTTCTTGTCTTCTTCCATAAAAAATAAGGGCCGCGCTTTTCAAGAATATGAATGGAAACGCCTGTCTTTGCCCTCAGGCTGCATAGCCTTTTCATATCTTTTGCCTTTACACTTGCTTCCATACCGTCTGATGTCCGGCACACATGATACAAAATCAGGCCATGAAAGGATGCCATATTGAAAAAACGCTCTGTCTCAGATCCGCTCACGCAGATTCGGATCCGGTTGGTCCATCCAAATTTCATGCTTTCACCGTCCATTCCATTTCTTCTATCTCACTCCTCATAGCAGATCGACTCAATACAACCAGTGACCTTGACCTCCTCCGCTGCAAAATACGCCATTGCCAGACACCGTCCTGTAATTCGGATGCGATGCCGCCCCGCTAGAATGCAAATCTCATTTTCCTGACAGGAAAGAAGCTTTTTAAAATTGCGCACCTGCATCTCACGATTGCCAGAAAGCTGCGTCAGCTCTGCACCCATCACAACATCTTTTGGCAGATGAAGGCAGTCCACAACATGCTCTGTCCGGCGCTTTCGTGAATCACTCTGAACACGATGCTTTTTCTGCGTCCGTGTTTTCCTCCCTGATTTTCGTTTCATGGCACCGACCCGTTTTTGTTCTTATGCCAATCTATGTGTCATGAGCATAATTTATGCCAGGCTTTGCATAAGCAGATAGATCTGCCCATAGCAAAGTCTGGCATATTTATTTTTCTTGTCTCTTGTTCAATCAAAGCAATTGCTCTGTTCAATCAATTCTTATTCAACTGCTTATGTACTCGACTTAATAAGCCCCCATGAAAAGAAGCGTCGGCGCTACGCGAGACTCTGTAATGCGCAGGCGAAGTGAGGTTGTCTGAACCGGCTCTAAGCAGGCAATTTTCTTATAACCGATTACCGTTCCCTCGTAAACGGTCTGATAAACACCATTTTCATCCGCTGCCTCTATTACAAAACGCTCTACTCGCTGGCTCTTTGTAATATCTTCCTTTAACACAACATAGCGAACGGTCTGTGCAGTCTCCCACTCGGCTGTAATGGTAAGCTCATGCTCACCATCCACCAGTACCAGTGACTTTTCATCGTCCTTTCGGATGTCAGTAACTGTACCCTCTTCCACCTGTTTTGTATCGGTATCAAGCGCTGCCTGATCCAGAAGATTTTTTGCAAATGCATCGCGTAAAAATGTGCCCAGCTCGTGCAGACGTGCCTTGTCATTTGCATGAATACGACCTTCTCTTGTCGGTGGGAGATTCAGCAAAAATGTAGCATTTCCTCCCACACTGTTCAAGTACACATGAAGCAATTCATCAAGTTTTTTTACCTTATCGTCCTCGCTCTCATGATAGAACCAGCCCGGACGAATCGAAGTATTGACCTCTGCCGGATACCAAATTAAGGTCTTCTCACCGCGAAGAATCTCACGGCTTCCTAAATCAAGGTCCGCTGCTGTCAGCTTTCTGGTACGGAATCCATCCTCATCCGTCTGCTGGCTCTTCTCGGCTACTTTTTCTGTATCCTTTGTGCGAAGCGGCACAACACTCCACTCAGATGGTCTCGTATCACCTGCCTCATTGCCACACCAGCGCACGTCTGGTCCGCAAACGCTAATGCATGCACCCGGCTGTAAACGACGAATCGTCTCATAATAACGATTCCAGTCATAGACCTGCTTCTTGCCATTCTTGCCCTCACCGCAGGCACCATCAAACCAGACTGCAAAAATATCACCATATCCCGTCAGAAGCTCCGTCAGCTGATTGATAAAGTAATCGTTGTACGCATCTCCTGTACCGTAGGTCGTATGGTTGCGATCCCACGGGGACAGATACACGCCAAACTTTAATCCATGACGACGGCAAGCATCGGATAATTCACGAACAACATCTCCTTTTCCGCCCCGAAATGGGCTGTTTGCAACGGTGTGACTCGTGTACTTGCTTGGCCACAGGCAAAAACCATCGTGATGCTTACAGGTTAAGATAAGACCTTTCATACCAGCATCTGCTGCGGCTGCGGCCCACTCATCGGCATCCAAATTGGTTGGATTGAAGACTGACTCGCTCTCCGTTCCATCGCCCCATTCGCGGTCCGTAAATGTGTTAACCGTAAAATGGATAAAACCGTAAAACTCCATCTGCTCGAGTGCAAGCTGTCTGCTGCTCGGCACGACGCTTACGAGTTTTTTTTCGTATTCCAATTCTTCCTGTGATATCGTTGACATGTTTCCTCCTGTGCAGACGTTAGCGCCTGCGATTTTTCTATACTGCCTCCCAAAGTATATCAGGTTCTGTGGCTTTTCGCAATCAGAAACCTTACCGGCGTTCGTGAAACTTCCGGGTTACACTAGCAGAAGCACCTTCCGTAGCGGTACCACACCCTCTTGATGCAGCTCTGCCGTGCCGTCGCATCGGACGCCATATCGCGGTACAGCTGCGCCGTCTCATCGCGAAGCTCCGTTCCATACGCGTGATCACTAAAGGTCAGCTCCTGCAGCAGATCCTGTAACCACATCAGCTTATCCTGCGTCATCGTCGGGAACGACTCCTGAAGGCCAACTGCATCTGTCGCGGTACTGATCTTTTCAAACCCTTCCGCCTCGCACAGCGCATCCATTCTGGCAAGCGCATAGAGAAGCGCTTTCTTCGGCTCGCCCTTTAAATGCTGCTCCTGACGCTGCAAACGCACCTTTCTCTGGTAAATGATACCAAACAGTACCAGCACAACAAAGAGGATACAGCCAAGCACAATCAAAATCACGCGAATCAAAAGCTGTAAGAAATGATTGTCTTTCGAGTTGTCCGAATTGTCCTGATTGTTTTGATTATTCGGGTCGCTTTGACTTTGCGGCTGACTCCGATCGGATGGCTGATCGGCAGCCTGTGTCTCCTCTAAAGAGCCTTCCGATGTCGCAGTGGTCTGCGGTGTAGTCTCAAAGATACCCTCTACCGTTGCCTGCGGTTCCTCGGTCTCTGGCTCAGCTGGGTTCGTTGCATTCTCCAACTGATCGGAACTAATTGTGGAATCAGTCGTATTGGAATCTGCCAAATCCTCATCGTCAATAAAGCCAGGTGTCACCTCGATCGGAATCCAGCCAACACCATCTACATAAATCTCTGCCCACGCATGTGCCGCCTCATCCATAATTGCCTGCGCACCATTCTCTGTGGTCAGATCGCGCACTAAATAGCCCTCGACATAGCGGGCTGGAATTCCATACAGACGGAATAACAAGACCGCAGCCGATGCAAAATGGGTGCAAACACCCTGCTTATTTTCATAGAGAAAATACTCGACATAATCATTTTCACGCGGTGTTGAGCCTGGCGTCTTCGTGTAGGTTGCATGAGCCTCGAGTGTGGAACGCACAAACGATACACAATCTGCAATGGACGTAAACTGTCGTCCTGAATACTCCTCATAGAAGGAATCAAGTCCCTTTGTCGGAAGTGTCAGATAGACTGAATCCGCAAAGGCACGATATGACGCATCGGATGTCACAGAGGCACCTGCATTCTCCAACTTTTGAATGTTAGAGAGGCGCTGTGTATTCATGTAATACATCGAAAAGATCTCACGATCCGTATCCTGCTTTGGATAGGCATCAAACGGCTCGCCCGCTGTAAAGTTCATCAAATCGGTTCCATATGGAATATACGAAAATGCACTGTTGGCATCCACATCGGAAATAACAAGATCGCGTCTGGCAACGGATGCATCGCCGTTGTTGTAAAGATTCTCTAACACCTGATAATACTGGCTGCTTAAGCTGATCAAATCCATTCCAGTCGCAAGACCTTCCTCGTTTTGCTTATCGCTAAGTTCCTTCCAGCCGCTGCCTGTATAATTGCTTCCCACGTAACCGCGAATATAAAGCGGTGCGTTTAAATCACTGGAGATATCCAGATACAAATGCGTCTCGTCGTAATCGCGCACTTCCTTGACATTACTAAGCTTTCCGCCGTGAACACCACTGCTTCGGATGATATCAACCGGAAGCCAATCCCACTCGCCTCTGGTAACCTTCTTCCAAAGTGTATCCATGCTCTTTAACAGATCGCCGTTTCGGATATCCTCGCGAATCTGGCTCTGAGCCTCATAACCATCCGTAAAGGCCGGTCCAATTACAAATCGGCTAAGCGGAAGCAACAAAAGAAACAGTGCTGCAATAACAGCAGATGTCTGCCAGCGAAGCAGGCCAAATGCACTGCTGCTCATCTTGACCGTGACGGTACGCACACTAAAGCTCTCGCGGTAACGGCTGTACTGCAAAGAGAACATACCCACCAGTACAAACAACATCATCAAAAACGCTGGCATTGCCGGCAGCTTTCCAACCGCAAGTGCAAGGACAAAAATTACCGCAAAGATCAATGCGGTTACACGCCCATCGAGTGAACGAATGGTTCCAAGTGATAAGATCGCCGCCAGCACAAATGTAGCAAACAAAAGTGTCAGCAAAAGTGACGTACCGGAAACCGGCCCAATCGCAGCGAGCGAAACCTTTGCGCTATAATACTCGTTAATATACCCCGCGTAGATGTTATAAAGCCCAAGCAGGCCATTCAAAATACTGCTGTGAAAAATCACACCAAACAAAATAAAAATGCCCAACACAACGGGCCAGGTAATTGCCTGGCTGATCGGAAACTCCCATGCCGCCGTCATCAAAAGACAGATCAAAATGGTGCCCAACACAAGCAGCACATAATTTAGCTCGATTTCATAGGTAAGAGCAAGTCCAAGCACCACACCAAGCATTCCGATTACAAAATACAAAAAACGCAGCAACCGAAACAACCACTCATGAAACTTGCCGTGTGTCCGGATTCGGTCAGCCTGAACAACCTGCTCGACCAGAATGCCCTTCTCTTCATTTTCCATGAAGTTCCTCCTTCATCTATGTCCTCATACCATTCCTGTTCACAGGACACGATTCTGTATATAAAATTCCGTAACAATTCTAATCAACATCACACCTCAATCAGCTCGTGAATCTGATTGATTGTCAGAATGGACTTGTTTGTGCCATCCGACGACAAAAATCCACTCAGCTGCTCGTCTTGGTTCGTATCCATACAGCTGATTGCAATCACGCGGTACGGCGGTGTGAGACGGCTGCTCTTGTATTCCTCCCAATACAGCTGCTCGGTTTTCTTTGCACTGACAAGAAGCTTGCTCATGACTGCAGTAATGTCATCCATTCCCTTGATCAAGTGCTCTTCAAAACCACCATCTCCATCCTGTGAATACCAGATCACACGGTGATGACACTCCTGGAAACTAAGCGCCGCTGAAAGCGAATAACAAAGATCATATACCGACTGAATCTCCTCAATCGTTTGATAGCGAAGATCAAGAAAGATTCCGACCGAATCGCTGATTGGGCGAGACAACTCTTTGATCATCATCTGGTCAAGACGCGCCGTCATCTTCCAGTGTACACGTGACATCTTATCGCCCTGACGGAATTCACGAATCTGGTAAATTTCTGCCGGATCATCACCTGCGTGATGCTTGTCATATTCCTCACTGTCACTGTCAAAGCTGCGGCACGCATCCGTCACCGCTACCTGCAGGTCTAAAAGATGCGGCATAACAATACACTCTGCCTGTGCCGAAAACGATTTCTTTCTCTGAAACAGTCTTAAATAATCAAACAGTACAATTCGGCTAAATGTGATTTTTACAACACCGCAATAGGTGGAACAAAAGGTAAACGGTACGCTGACCGTTGATCTTGCCGGTGCACGCAAATTGATATCATAGGATTCTTTTTCACCGTCTAATGTGTTGCTGACGGTAACACGCACAGATGCATCGGTGATCGGAAGCCATCCCGTATTCTGAAAGCCGATTGGAATCTCAATCTTTTCCTCACAGTCCGCTACCTGCGGTCCATAACCAATCTTTACCCGGACATTCTTTTTCTGGTACCAAGTGAGTGCAAACAACACGATCGGCAGCAGAATCTCAAATGCCAGAAATACGCCTGGAACCGGACTCTCATACATCAGTGCGATATACGATGTAATCAGAATCAGTAAGACGTATACAATTTTTCTTCCCCACATAAAAACACTCCTTTCAGGAAAAAGCAAATACAGGCCTTATAGATTTTCCTACAAGGCCCGTCGTTTTTATTTTGCCTTTGGCTGAGGGATCAGCTTTAAAATCTGCTCCAGAATGCCTTCTGCAGTCAGACCGCCCACCTTTGCCTTTGTGTTTAAAATCAAACGGTGTGCGCAGACATCGGTAAATACAGCAGCCACATCGGCCGGAACCACATAATCACGCTCCTGAAGATAGGCATGTGCGCTCGCCATATGAATCAGCGCCAGTGTTCCTCTCGGACTGACACCAAGGCTCAAATACTGATGCTTTCTGGTTGCATTGACAAGATCGGTGGTGTACTGATAGATCAGATCATGGATAAATACCTTCTCAACCTCCTGCTTCATCTCCAGAATATCATCAACGGTAAGAGAAGACGGAATGTCATCAACAGAATACTCCTTCTTACTCTTCATCATAGAAATCTCGTCTGCCTGACTCGGATAGCCAAGGGACATGCGAACCATAAAACGGTCAAGCTGAGACTCTGGAAGCAGCTGGGTACCAGACGAACCTGTCGGGTTCTCTGTCGCAATGACCATAAACGGCTGTGGAACCTCTCTCTTTACAGCATCAATGGTAACGGTGCCTTCCTCCATAACCTCAAGTAACGCGGACTGTGTCTTTGGTGAAGTACGGTTGATCTCATCTGCAAGGAACAGATTGCACATAACAGCGCCCGGATAATACACAAATTTTCCGGTATCCTTCTGATACATGTGATAACCGCACACATCAGACGGAAGTACATCCGGCGTAAACTGCATACGCTTCTGCTTTAAGGACAGTGCCTTAGAGAAAGCCAATGCCAGTGTGGTCTTACCAACACCCGGAATATCCTCCATCAGGATATGACCGCCTGCAAGCATCGTACACATCAGCTTATTTAAGCTATCATCCTTACCCTTGATTACCTTTTTTATATCATCAATTGCCTGCCAAACTTTCTTTACGTTTTGTATATTCTCCATGTTTCCTCTCATTCCTTGTCTTATGCCTTATCTGCATCGGAATTTGTCTCGCTAGACGATTCGCTTGCGGACTCTGACGTATTTTCTTCGGAAGACTGCTCGGTTGCTTCCTCTAAGGATGCATCGGATGAATCCTCGTCGGATACATTCTCAGTAGACGGAACGGTTGTCTTTCCATCGAGCATATCCTTTAAGTTCTTGAGCGCCTCATCCTTTACGCACGCTTCCTGATATCTGGTGTTGACATTGGCAACCAGCTCGCGCACAGACTCCCATCCGGCTACTTCCTGCAGATAAGCAGCGATCTCGCCGTCCTTTGCATTCTTATCAATATACAGGCTTCCATCCTCATTCTGACAAATGTACAGACGAATCATAGACGGTGCCTGTGTGTCAATTCCAATAAATTTAATCTCGTAATACACATATGCAATGTACGTATTATCTGCAATGCCCGAAACGGTGTAGCAGACAATATTTTCATAGGATTCCACATACTCACACTGCTTTTTCAGCGCAGCCTCGCTAAATGGTGTCTCCTGTGAAACAATCTGTGTCAGCTGCTTGACATCCGCATTCTTTACTGCATCAAAATACTTCTGCACCAGTTCCTTTACCGCTGGCACGCCGTCTTTTTCAAGTGACTGTATCTGATTGTTATTATTGTTCTGATTCTCGGTGACATCAACAACCATCTGAATCTCCTGATGGTCCTTGTTACCCTTTCGGCTTGTGATCACAATAACCGCCACAATCAGCGCAGCCGCAACCAGAATAATGACAAAGTACGGAAGAATTCTCCGGATCACCCCTGGTTTTTTCTTTCTTTTAAAATTATTTTTTGCCATAGTTCCTTCCTGTTCTGCCGTCTTGCACGTTATTGTGCCGCGCGCGGGCGCGCCTCAGGCTCATCAAAATATCTTTCCTTTACCAGCTCCACTGGCATCTGCTCTCCTGTCCACAACGTAAATGCCTCTGCTCCCTGATACAAAAGCATATACAGACCATTAAAACAGCTGCAGCCCTGGCTCTCAGCAATCTCCATCAGCTTCGTTTTTCTCGGATTATAAATCACGTCCGAAACAATCAACTCTGGATGGAAAAAGGTCGGATTTGTAATCACACTCCGATCGGTGTCAGGTGCCATGCCGACATTCGTACCGTTTGTCAGGATACGACTCTGCGAAAGTTCCCGTTTGATCACCGACTCATCAGAATAATCAAACAAATTAATGCGGCAGGCCGTTTCCTTTGTCAGCTGACTGATTACAGATTTTGCATGCTCAGTAGACTTGCCCGGACGACAGAATACAGAAATCTCTCGTACCCCATCAAGTGCTGCCTGAACCAGAATCGACGTTGCTGCGCCGCCTGCTCCAAGAAGCGTCATCTTCTCGCCCTCTATACAAAAGCCTGCTTCCTTCACCGCCCGCATATAACCGGTTCCATCGGTATTATATCCGGTAAGTGTTCCATTTTCATTTACAACCGTATTTACAGAACCTGTGATCGCCGCCGCTGGGGAAAGCACATCGCAAAGCTGTGCCATCTTTGACTTATCCGGCATCGTGCAGTTCCATCCTCTTGCTCCCAGGCTCACAAGGCCGTCTACGGCACCGCTAAGACCCTCAATCCCCACATCAAAGCAAAGATAGACATAATTTAATCCTAACTCCTGAAATGCTGTGTTGTGCATCATCGGTGATTTGCTGTGACCTACCGGACTTCCAAGCAAGCCGATAAGCCCCGTCTTTCCATTTATCATAGACATTTCCTCTCCTGAAACCTTTTGAAGCAGTTCTCTTTTGCCATTCATGGTGATTCATTTTCCTGATCGCCTCCATCTAAATGAATGCTAAGTGAATACGAAACGAATGGTATGAACTGCCCAAGTTCTTTTATACTTTAATACGAATCTGTAAAATATGCAAGCTTTTTATCTCTTTTGCCCCTGTTTGCACTTTATTTTGTGCAAAATTACCACAAAATAACGCCGTTATATCACAATACGAACCTCGTCCGACTCCGGATTATATTCATAAACATGATTCGACAAAAACTCCGTGCTGACTGCATCTGTAAGATTTACCTCCTCCACAATCGCCTTTAGCTGCATCGGAATGGTCTCTTGCGCATCCGTCTTTGCCAAAAGCAGCATTTCATGCACACTCGACGGTAAAATATAGTAGGCACCACCCAATCTTTGTGAGGCCTTTCGAAGTACACCTGGATATAACATCACCGATGCACCAAAGAATGCCCGATTATTGGACAGTGCAAAAAGATGCGGAAATTCAGACTGCTGAGGCCGCATTGGCACACCGATCAGTGCTTCCACGCTATTTAAGGCTGGAGGAAAACGCCGCATCATCGTGGAAAGAGCCGTCTGGAATAAAATATCCTCTGTCACGTTCCAGATCCTGCAGTGATCATGATAGACAACCGCTGCCCCCATCATCCCCTCATTTTCCCTTGTTCCCTCAAAAACGAGCTGATAGACGACCGCAAAATCGAGAATACGCCTGTGTGGAACAAGCTTTAAAAAGTCCTGATTGTTCTGGTAGGAAATCAGACGGATCGTCAGACAGGTAGACGCACTCGTAAACTCAGTAAAAACCTCACCTTCTATCGTTTTATTCTGTGCCACCATGTCGAGTACATTCTTTAATTCCTTCTGGATGCTCTCGAGTGAATATCCATGCTGGTACATACGGTAAAACGGCGCCATATATATCAAAGGGGTTGTTCGTTTTCCTCTATGGTATAATGACACCGTTTTTATCTTTGCTGTATGTTTTTGTTCTGTTGTCTGTACCGTTACCTTCTCGTCAGCCGAGTAGGAAGACTGAAGACCTGCGGTAATTGTAAATAAAAATTGTTGATAATCCATATTGCTCCTCCGATTTTTAATCTTTTTTCGGCTTTCCATGTATCGTGTAAGCCTTCATTTCAAAATCAGAAAAGCCGGATGAGAGAATACGTCTGATGGGAATCGAACCCACGCACACGGCTCCGGAGGCCATCGCTCTATCCACTGAGCTACAGACGTATATGCTGACCTAAGCAGCACATTTTATTTCTAATGTTCAAAAATCTCATTGTCAAAAGTCGTTGCAGGCAACCCCACGCGGGCCTTTGACTTTGAGACTCTGATAACATTATACTCTGGACAGATACTCACCAGTTCTGGTATCGATCTTGATCACCTCACCGTTCTCTACGAACAGCGGAACCATTACCTGTGCACCAGTCTCAACAGTAGCCGGCTTGGTAGCACCAGTAGCGGTATTTCCCTTGAAGCCTGGCTCAGTCTCAGTGATCTGAAGCTCTACAAACAACGGCGGCTCTACGGAGAATACGTTTCCATTATGGGAACATACCTTACACATCTCATTCTCCTTAACGAACTTTAATGCGTCACCGATCAGCTCGTTTCCAAGTGCGATCTGCTCATAGGTATCGTTGTCCATGAAGTAATACAGATCTCCATCCTGATACAGATACTGCATATCCTTACGGTCAATCCTTGCCTCCGGGAACTTCTCGGTCGGACGGAAGGTCTTCTCAACTACTCCGCCATTCTTGATATCCTTTAACTTTGTACGAACAAATGCCGCACCCTTACCTGGCTTTACGTGCTGAAACTCAAGGATCTGATAGACAGTGCCTTCAATTTCCAAAGTCTTACCATTTCTGAAATCACCAGCTGAAATCATCTTTTTTCCTCCTGTAATGAGAATGAACGGCATCTTTCTGTACGATTGCACAGATGCCTATCGGTCTAACAAAACGCAAACGCCCATAAAATGGCGCTGCATACTGTAATATCATACAATAAAAAATTCAACTTTTCAAGTAGTATTTTTAAAACTATGAAAAAAAATTAAATCAATCTGTCTTACCGCTATTTACGTAATGATCATTGCCCCGTAAATTGTAACAAAATCTCTTTGGTCAGCTCGCCCGGCGTTTTCTGGTCGACATCCAAAATTGTATCCGCGGCACTCACGTAATGCGCCTCACGCTGGGCCATCAGGGTACGCACACGCTCTCCGCTGTCATCTCCCTGAAGGAGCGGCCGCGTGGTATCGCCCTTTAAGCGCGCGAGAACCGTTTCTGGGCGAATTCGTAAATAGACGACCATGCCAAGCTTTTTCAAAAGTGCTCTGTTTTCTGCGCGAAGCGGCATTCCGCCTCCACAGGAAATGACAAACGGTTTGTTTTGTGCAAGAAGTGCCTCGAGTGCTCTTGTCTCCGCCTTACGAAAATAAGCCTCCCCCTTTTTTGCAAAAATATCGGAAATACTCATCCTTTCGCATGCTTCAATATAGGCATCGGTATCAATCAACTCGAATCCATTTTTTGCAAGCTCTTTGCCTACTGTTGTCTTTCCAGCCCCCATAAATCCGATTAAAATAATAGAACTCATCATTTTCCCCCTTTGTGACTGTTTCCCTCTCTGTGATAAAAGAACAATACAATTCGTTCCAGATAGCGCTTTAACACAATCTGGATTTCCTCTTTTGGATGGATTGGCTTTACCAGATACGTACGAATGCCCGCTCTGTTTGCCCCGTAGATGTCCGTAAAGATCTGATCTCCGATAAAAATCGTCGTATCCGGTGTCGTGTGAATGCGTTTCATTCCCTCTTCGTAACCGTGTGCGGATGGCTTTCCTGCTTTATAAATATAGTCACTTCCCACCGCTTTTGCAAACGGGCTGACGCGCGCTTCTTTGTTATTTGAAATGATACAGGTCTTTAACCCGATTCGGTGAAGTTCATCGAAGAGCTTTTTTGCCTGCGCAGTTGCTGGAGCGCCATGCGGAACAAGCGTATTGTCCACATCGAACAGTACGCCTCGCACGCCATTGTCATATTCTTTTTGATAATCAATCTGGTAAGCAGACGATGCCTCTGCCCATGGATACAATTTACTCACTGTTTCTTCTCTTTCTGAATCATATTTTTAAGCTCTTCCGCAAAATTATTTAAATCGGTAAAAGAGCGATACACACTGGCAAAGCGCACATAAGCCACCTCGTCGAGTGTTTTTAACTTTTCCATCACCAGCTCGCCAATTGTCTGACTGCTGACTTCCTTTTCATAATTATTAAAAATCGTAGTCTCAATATCATCTACCAGACGATTGACCGCATCCGTCGGAACCGGGCGCTTATGGCAGGCCATAACAATGCCGGTCTTTAGCTTTTCTCTCGAATAGGTCTCTCTTGTCTGATCTTTCTTCACTACCATCAGCGGAAATACTTCAATCTTCTCATATGTGGTAAAGCGCCGGTTGCACACCTCGCACATCCTACGCCTACGGATCGCAGTATTATCGTCAGAAGGCCTTGAATCAATTACTTTTGTTGTATCTTCTCCGCAAAACGGACACTTCATTGCTGCCTCCATTCCTGCTGTCTGCCAGCATCCCTTTTATGCTATTATTATAAAATAAAAGAGTATGTGAGGTCAAGGTTTTTCTGAATTGTTTTTAATTCGTTTTTGTCTTTTCGCTACAGTTTGCAAGATTTTTATTTGCAAAATTTACTTCAAAGTCTTATTTTTCTTTGATCGGTTTTTCACCCTCTTCGATGTCTACCAAAATAATATCCGGCCCGATCTGCTTTACCTTACAAAATGGGATCCGAAATTCGGTATCTCGCCCAAATAATCCGCAAATTTTTCCCGTCCCTGGTACAATCAGCTCGGTTATGTACCCGCTCTTACAGTCAAATTCAATGTCACACACATAGCCAAGCCGTTTGCAGTCCTTGATATTAATTACTTCTTTCTGCCTTAAATCACAAATACGCATATGCTGTCCTCGAAACACTTTCCTTTTCTCGGTACAGTATATGCGTATTTAAAACTTAGTGCTCGGTTCCAAACTCAGACAGCTTTAATCCCGGATTTCTCTCGAGTACCATCTGCGGACTCCAGCTATTTGCAAACAACAAAAGCGGACGATCCTTCAGATCCTTGATACGCTTCATATCGGAGGTTCCATTGATCTTTGCCACATCAACGCTCTCCCAGTTCTCAATCCAGCGGATATACTCGTATGGCAACGGATCCAGACGAATCTCAACATTGTACTCATTTTCCAAACGGAACTTCAAAACGTCAAACTGAAGCACGCCGACAACGCCGACAATGATTTCTTCCATTCCGGTATTGAACTCCTGGAAAATCTGGATAGCACCCTCGAGTGCGATCTGATTGATTCCCTTGATGAACTGCTTACGCTTCATCGTATCGACCTGACGGACTCTTGCAAAATGCTCCGGTGCGAAGGTCGGGATTCCGTCAAAGGTCAGATTACCCATCTTCGGAGAACAGATGGTATCACCGATAGAGAAGATACCCGGGTCAAAAATACCGATAATATCGCCTGCATACGCTTCCTCTACGATGGTTCGCTCAGATGCCATCATCTGCTGCGGCTGGGTCAGACGAATCTTTCTGCCGCCCTGCACATGATTGACCTCCATGCCTGCCTCGAACTTACCGGAACAGATACGCATGAATGCGATACGGTCTCTGTGCGCCTTATTCATATTTGCCTGAATCTTGAAGACAAATGCAGAGAAATTCTCATCAAATGGACTGATATCACCGTTTGAGCTATGTCTTGGAAGCGGTGAGTAGGTCATCTTTAAGAAATGCTCCAAGAAGGTCTCAACACCAAAGTTTGTCAGTGCAGAACCAAAGAATACAGGAGAAAGCTCACCACGGCTTACCTTATCCTGATCAAACTCCTCACAAGCTCCGTCAAGCAGCTCGATGTCTTCAAGAAGCTTCTGGTATCCAATGATACCAACCTCATCCTCTGCCTCATTGACCTCGAGTTCATGGCTCTCAACCTCATGCATACCAGCGTCCGCTGCAACGAAGGTTGTAATCTTCTTTGTATTGCGATCGTAAACACCCTTAAAGTTCTTGCCGCAGCCGATCGGCCAGTTGATCGGGCAGGTCTTGATTCCTAATACACGCTCGATCTCATCCATCAAATCAAACGGATCGTTTGCCTCACGGTCGAGCTTATTAATAAAGGTGAAAATCGGGATATGGCGCATCACACAAACTTTAAACAGCTTGATAGTCTGCGCCTCGACACCCTTAGAAGCATCGATTACCATGACGGCAGAATCGGCTGCCATCAGAGTACGGTAAGTATCCTCGGAGAAATCCTGATGTCCCGGGGTATCCAGAATGTTAATGCAGTAGCCCTCATAGTGGAACTGTAAAACGGAAGAGGTTACAGAAATACCTCTCTGCTTCTCAATCTCCATCCAGTCGGAAACTGCGTGCTTTGCTGTCTTTCTTCCCTTTACGGAACCGGCCTGATTGATGGCACCTCCGTAGAGAAGAAACTTCTCTGTTAATGTAGTTTTACCCGCATCCGGGTGGGAAATAATTGCAAACGTCCTTCGCTTGCTAATTTCTTCTTCGTATAATGACATTTTATTCCATGCCTTTCTTTTTTTGCAAAATTCAAGTGACAGTTCGAAGCTGCGCATTTACCACACGCAGCTCCCAGTTATTTCATGACCGTTTCATGATTGTTTCATTTTTAGTTGGCAGTTCTTCCTTCTGCTTTTCCATTTTTCATGTAATGCAGATAATACGCTACATTATTGTTGCCAAACGCTGCCCTCAAATCCGCATAACGATTTTTATATGCGGACACCTTGAAGGATGCACTTGCCTGGCGTCCCTCTGCCATTCCACACTGAATGAAATGCTGAAGATATTTCTCTGGATCATCACCAAATGCAGCTCTTAAATCTGCGTAATTCTTTTTATAATACTCATAATCATATACCAGAGCATAATCTACGCCATTGTAAACGGTTGATGCAGATGATGCCGTTCTGCCTTCTGCCTTTCCATATTCCAAATAGTGATTGTAATACAGAACATTATTATTTCCAAATGCCTTGCGCAAATCTGCGTAGTTGTTCTTATATGTCTTCACATCAAAGCTTGCACTTGCCTGGCGTCCCTCTGCCATTCCACACTGAATGAAATGCTGGAAATACTTATCCGCATCATTGCCAAATGCTGCTCTCAGATCCGCGTAGGCATTTCGATAATAGGTGTAATCATACACTCCTGAATATTTCTTTTCCTGAGCAGAAGCGACATGATTGGTATTATTGTTATTGCTGTTATTACTATTGTTACTATTATTGTTGCTGTTGTTTTTATTGTCTGACTTATTATCCGAATTGCTCTGGGTCAGTTTCTGTGCATTTCTGCCTTCCTTCTGACCATATTCCAGATAATGCTTTACATATGCGCTGTTATCATTGCCAAATGCCTTCTTCAAATCCGCATAATTGCTTCTATAGATATCCACGTTAAACTCAGCACAAGCCTGTCTTCCTTCTTTGATACCATATGTAACAAAATGCTTTAATGCAGCCGTTTTATCACTGCCAAACGCCGCCTTCAAATCTGGATACTTACTGAGGTAATATTCTGCATCAAATACAGGTGCATAGTTTACTCCATTGTACATTGCAGCCGGACGCGTTGAAGAATTATTTCCGGAATTTGAAGTATTGCCTGAGTTTGAATTGCTTCCGGAGTTCGAGTTGTTTCCTGAATTACTACTACCGTCATCCTTCTTCGTATCATCTGGGAACGGACCATCTGTTGAACCATCCCAACCAGCAGCCTTTCCTGTCAGAAGATAATGCTCATAATACGCATCAAGATCATCTCCATACTGCTTGTTCAGTTCTGGATAACGCTTGCGGTAAGCATCCACATCAAATCCATCAAAGAAGCCTTCTTTAATCTCGACTCCGCGACCAATGATCAGGCGATATTCTGCCGTTGAACCATCCTCTGCCGTTACCTTTATCTTCGTTGTTTCTACTTTATGAGACATTGTTCCAACGTTTGAAAAAGACACGGAAGAGGTTGTTGCAGATGCTTTTACCTTAACATTTGCATAAACCGTACTGCTTCCCACATTATAATAAAAATCTTTTTTATTTTTATCAAATGTCTGAATTACTTCTTTGTCATTCACTGTTAATGAATTCAAATATACATTCTGATTTTTATGTTCGGTCGGCTTTGGTGAAGAAGCCGGGCGTTCCTCATAAACTGGAATCAAAAATACAAAGCTGTTTTCAAGCTGACCCGTTGCACGATAAGAACTTCCAACCTGACTTCCCTCTGAATATGGTGCGGAAATATTCGTCATATACTGATGCCAATACTTGCCATTGTATTTTCCATCATAGTCAAATTTCTGTGCATACAGTGTATTCTGATTTCGAAGAATATACTGATTTGCAAACTTCAAAGAGCCCCCGATCAATGCCTTTTCCGGCGTATTCCATGCACCAGACGATACGCTTCCGTCAGGAAGCATCATGGTAGAACCTACCTTTGCCTCTTTTAGACCATTTTGTATAATCTCATCTCTGGTGGATCCTGTTGCCTGAATATTAAAATAATTATACAAGCTTTCATAGCCTGGATACTTACCTGAAATCAAACCAGATGTTCCAGATCCCTGTTCCTGTTTCACACGACTCGCAAGTGCTACTGGATTGATATTATATTTTTCTCCAACCCAGCAAAACAGCCAAGAATAGGTATAATCAGTCCCCGGAACGATTGCATTGGCCATAAAACTACCAGAAAGTGCTGCCTCTACAGAGGCCTGATTCTGATACGATTCATATGTCAACGACTCAAACATAAAAATATCTTTTTCATTCAGGAAATTTCTCGGATCCATGTAATAGCGCACAGCTTCCTCTGATGCTCCTGCCCAATTTGGTTCCCACTGTTTCCATGTATTGGTTCTAAGATCATAATCTCTATCCAAAAGAGAACGATACCCTTCATTAAGATACAACATGCTGACCAATGCTCTTGCCGGTGTATCCATCTGTTGACTAACCGCATAGGAGAATGTATCTCCAACATAGATCGGTTTAAAAATCCAATTTGGATGTGCCTGCTGAAGTGCGCTCAATGCGGACTGATAATCTGCTGGAAAGCTCTGCACCTCATTGGCATCCAGTAACATGATGCTGCCCTCGCCGCTGATCTGCAGCGAATCCATTCGAATATAACCCTCGCTGCTGTAATCGTTGACATCAAACATGATTCTTGCCCAAACTGGTTCATCATTAAACAGAACAACACCCGTCACATAAACCGGATAGCCAGACGGCAGTGACGTAAATGCAGACGAGTCTTCTTTCCATCCTGTATAAATCTGCGCATCACTGCTCAAATATGCCTGAGCGTAATAAACCTCTTCGATTCCTTCTCCAAGGCTTTCCTCGGTCAACTCTTCCTCACTGCTTAACTCTTCCGTGGATTCTTCGGTTACTTCTTCCGTTGTTTCCTCTGCTGTCTCCGCTGGCTGTGTTTCACTTACCTCTGCACTTTCTGTCTGTTCCTGAGATGTCTGCTGTTCGGTTGTCAGTTCTGTTTCTTCCTGAGTCGGTACTTCTGATTCCTGAGACGGTACGGAGGTTTCCTCTGTTACTGAAACCGGTACTGATTCCTGCGGCTGCGTTGGCTCACTCTCAGTCGCCTGCACCGTTGGTTCGGATGTTTCAGCTGCTTGATTTTCTGTTGTAATTTCCATAACGGATGATACCGATTCCATCAGCGTTTCTACAGCATTTCCCGGTTCACTACTGCTTTCTGTAGTAACTATTTCCTGCGCCATTGTTGGAACTGCTGACATCTGCATAACACCAAGCGAAATCAGATATGCCGTTCCCTTTTTCAATAATACACGTCTCTTCATCGATACCTCCTTTTGCGCATTTACTTCAATGCTTCTCTATAAAACTCCTTGAACTCGCTGTAGCCCTCTGCGGTCAGCTGCTCCTTCTGGAACTTCTTATTCTTGTTCATCCATGCAACTAAGATCTGCTTTCCTTCTGCACGGCCTGCCATTGCCTCCTGTAAAACAGAGCCAAGCACCTTGCCGTCAACACCCTTTTCTACCAGATACGCAATCTTTTCCTTGCTGCCCGGAACGGTAAATCCTTCATCTAAGAGAATGGTTACAATGCGCTCAAAGCCGATGGAGAATCCACATGCCGGTGTCTCCATTCCGGTGAACTTACCAACCATCTTGTCGTAACGTCCGCCACCTGCGATGGAACCTGGGAAGCCGTCTACACCAATCTCAAAAATGGTTCCGGTGTAGTAGGACATACCACGTACCAGAGTCGGGTCAAACTGAAGCTTGAAGCTTGCCTGTGTCGTTGCGCTAACAGCCTCACAGATCTGCTGTAA
Source organism: Wujia chipingensis (assembly GCA_963605535.1). Lineage (GTDB taxonomy): Bacteria > Bacillota > Clostridia > Lachnospirales > Lachnospiraceae > Anthropogastromicrobium > Anthropogastromicrobium chipingensis_A. The sequence goes on along the minus strand of CAVCXB010000001.1, from coordinate 7,924 downwards.
ATTCTCTGCTGCGCCACCCTCAAGACAATCACCAAGTGTCTCAGCCAGATACGCAATGCCATCCTCTGCCTCGTTCAATCCCTTGAACAGCCCCATGTAGCGATCGATCGCTTCCTTTGCAAAACCGTTCGACTCTAACTCTGCTGCTACGCCATCCAGACCGATCTTATCCATCTTATCCAGAATGATAAAGACCTCATCGTACTGTGCTTCCTCGAAACCACTGTACTTTGCCATACCCTTTAAGATACAACGGTCATTGATATGTACGGTGAAGCCCTTGAAGCCAACCTTCCCAAGCAGGGTTGTGGTCGCCAAAATCAGTTCGATCTCTGCCAGATTGGTCGGATCACCAAGGATATCAATGTCACACTGATAGAACTGTCTGAAACGGCCCTTCTGCGGACGGTCTGCACGCCATACCGGTCCGATCTGCAATGCCTTAAATGGCTTCGGCAGATTTGCTGCATTGTTGGAGTAATATCTGGACAGCGGAACCGTCAAATCATAGCGAAGACCACTGTCTACTAAATCTGCCTCGGTCTGCGCAGTCTCAAGATTTAACTTCTCGCCACGCTTTAAGATCTTGAAGATCAGCTTCTCGTTCTCGCCGCCCTGCTTGTTGCTCAAGTTTGCAATGTTCTCTACACACGGAGTCTCGATTGGGGTAAAACCAAATCCCTTATAGGTTTCCTTGATCAGCCCGATCACATAATCACGGATCTGCATCTCTGCTGGCTGAATATCCTTCATACCTGTAACAGGCTTCTTTACTAATGCCATAAAACACTCCTTTTTTTCCATACAATATCAGAGTATGCCGTTAGCCGCACGCCAATCTGCATACTCTTTCTATTTTAATCTATTTTGCGAAGAATGCAAGCACTGTTTTTATCTGCATGCCACGCAATACCACGCACAACATTATACAGTTTTCCAATGTACTATGTCAACCGTAAATTAGCCCACGTTTGCCTTTAATGTACCTCTAATATCTTTGAAATCAATCGGCTTTGAAATATAACCGTTCATTCCGGCATCCTCGCAGTCCCTGCGATCTTTTGTCAGCGTATTTGCCGTCATTGCAAAAATCGTTATCGTGTGATCGGTGCGCTTTAAGGCACGAATCTGCTTTATCGCTTCGATTCCATTCATAACTGGCATCTGCAGGTCCATAAAAATGGCAAAATAGGTATTCAAATCCGAATTTTCAACCTTTAAATTCCGTATTCTTTTAGTTTTTCTCCGGCACTGAATTCATTACCATCTCGCGCTCTTTTACTGTCGGTTCCTTAAATGGAATCTCCACAAAAAAAATGAAACCTTCATTCAGCTTACTTTCTACTTTTAAGCTGCCATTCATAAGCTCTGTAAAACCCTTTACAACCGCCATTCCAAGTCCAGTGCCTTCTGTTGCTGATAAGCGGCTATCCTCTGCCCTGCTGTATTCCTCGCAGATATGCTGAATGTACTCTGGCTTCATGCCAATTCCATTGTCCGAACAAATAAAACGGTACCGATTCTCATTAAGAGCTTCCATACTTACTGTTCAGGATAATTTCTCATAAATCATCGCGTATTTTTTATACCAGAATTACGCGGCCGGTTCTCGCATTGATTCTATGAGAAATGGAAATAACGGTACGGTTTTCAGAAACCTGCTCAAGTGCCTGTAACACCTGTTTTTCGGTCTCTGCATCAAGGTTTGCCGTGATCTCATCGAGTAACAGCATTCTCGGATTTGCAGCTGCGGCGCGGGCGATGGAAAGAAGCTGCCACTGACCCTGTGAGAACAAATCCTGTGTGCAGACGGTATCGTAGCCATGCTCAAAGCTTCGGATCGTCTCATCAAGTCCCGTCATAACTGCTGCCGCATGTACATCCTCATCCGAAATGTTTGAGTCAAACAAGGTAATCTGACCTTTTACGGTTCCCGGAACCATATGAAAGGACTGCTCGACATAGCCAAACAAACGTCTTCTGGTGATCTCTGGTACATCTGCAGATGGAATTCCTCGGATTAGTACGCTGCCGCTCTGCGGCTCATACAGGCCAAGCAGCAGCTTTATAATGGTACTCTTTCCGGCACCGGTTCGTCCGGCAAGTGTGACACGCTCTCCTGTATTTACAGAGAAGTTTATATGATTCAAAACAACATGCTCATCGTAGCCAAAGGTGACATCATGAAACTCGACAAATGGTGTTTCCTTCCCGCCATTTGCAGTTATTTTTGTAGTTGGCTTTGCGTCTGTCTTTGTCACGGTCAAAAGTGTCTTCTGATGGGCATCATCGGCACTGTGGTTCTTTTGGGGAAGCTCATCCTGACTTAAAAACTCATTGATTCGCTTCACACCTGCAAGCGCAGACTGAATGGTCTGAATCTCCATACCAAGGCTCTCAACCGGAGTAAAGATTTCGGAAATGTAGTTCATAACGGCTACTGCGGTACCGGCAGACATCCCAAATAAGGTCAACACCGCCGTATTTCCAGATGCAGAAAACAGCATGACAACGGCTACGACAATGGCATTTAAAATCAGAATCACTGGGGAGTAAATGGCATCGTAAAAGTTTGTCTTTTCCATTGCGCTGTATCCCTGTGTGATATACTCGTCGTATTTTTCTTCCATGTACTGCTCGACTCCGAGGCAGTGAATGGTACGAATGTTATGAAGGGTTTCCGGGACATGACCGGAGGCACGGCCTACGGCACGCCGGTTATCAATCTGCGCTGTCAGCATGTTTTTCTGTACGTGTCTGGTAAACCAGAACAGAAATGGCAGCAGCACAAGAAGCACAATTGTCAATCCTCTGTTCTGAAACCAGATGACAGCTAAGATACTGAGAATCTTGCAGGAATCCGCAAACATACTGATGATACCAGAGGTAAACAGATTTTCCACGGTATCGACATCACCGACAAATCTTGAAACAAGGGTGCCAGGTTCCTGATGATTTAGCAAATCGGCTGTCAGGCGGGTAAATTTCCCCATCAGTGCGCTCCTGAGCGCATGGGTGATCTTCTGTCCAAACACGGTCAGAAGTCCTTCACGAGCAGACTCAGTCAGTCCGTTCAGCACGATCAGACCAAAATAGCCAAACACCATAGAAAGCGGCACATTCTCACCGACTATCATCTTATCAATTGCCATTCCAAGAATCAGCGGTGGAAACAGGGCGGAAATGATCGCGGTACACACACTGACGGCAATTCCAAGTGACAGTGCTTTTTTCTCTTTTACGGTCTGGAAAATAATGCCTCCGACTTTTTTATTTTGCTTTACCGGATTTTGTTTTACCGAATTTTGTTTCATCGTTTCTCTGCTCCCTTCTGTTCCGCATTTGACTCACTGTTTCCTGTGGACTGCTCATCAAACAACGTCGCGTATTCCGGCACGGTTTTCATAAGCGTTTCATGGTCAGCTGCTGTTATTTTTCCATCATTCATCCAGATGACCTGATCCATCTGCGGGAACAGATACAATCTGTGTGAGATCAAGATCACAATGCTGTCTGCTGCGAGTGCTCTTAAGTTCTGAAATACCTGTTCCTCTGTTGTGCGATCGAGTGCAGAGAATGGATCATCTAAGATCATCAACGGCTTCTTATGAGCAAGTGTTCTGGCAAGTGCCAGACGCTGTCCCTGTCCACCGGAGAGGCGCAAACCGCTATTTCCAACCATCGTGTGAATGCCATCTTCCATCGCAGCCACTTCATTTTCAAAGCATACCACGCGCAAGAATGCATTTGCATTGATCTCATCGCCCATGCGAATATTGTTCTCAATCGTATCATTAAACAGCTCTGGATCGTGGCCAAGATAACCGATAATTCCAGTGCGGTCGATTGCCTCCATTTGGCTTAACTCCTTACCGCCAAACTGAATACTTCCCTCATATGGATACTCACACAAAAAAGTCTTTCCAAGTGTGGACTTTCCGCAGGCAACCGGACCCGTGACACCGATGATCTGTCCCGGCTTTGCAGTAAAGCTTACGTCGTTTACAATCTCCTTTTTGCCCGGATACGCAAAGGAAAGATTCTTTGTCTCGAGTGTTTGGGACTTCTTCTCCGGCACCTTTTTGGGGTTCTCCATTGGTGTCATAAGTGGCTTGATACGCTTCCAGGAAACCTGAGCCTTATGTACGGCGTTAAACAGCTTTGCTGCTCTTGAGGACTTGACGGCTAGCTTGCTATAGCAGGAAAGAAATGTCGTAAATGCGGCAACACTCCACACAATCCAGCCGTTTCCAAGTACATTTTTGCTTCCAAAGTATAAGATAAACAATACACTCGCCATGGAAATCACGCGGTACAGAGGAGCCAGTGCGGTATTCCAGATATTTGCCTTGATCGCTGATTTTTCGTAAGCAAGAAGATTATCCTCATATGCCTGCTCGCGCTGCTTCTCACAGCCAAATACCCGGTAGGTAACGGCATTTGTTGCGCGGTCAAGTGTTGCGCTGCTTAATCGTCCAGATTGTTCCTTGTAGGCAGCTCCTGTTTTCTGGACAACTACCTTTAACTTTTCTGCCAATATATAAGAGATCGGTGGAAAAATCATACAAAGAAGTGCCAAACGCCAGTCATAGTAAAGAAGCATTCCAGCATATGCTGCCAGTGCCACACCAGTATCAAAAATTTCAGTCGTAAACTTACGCATTCCCTCTGCACAATCATCGACATCGAGGATGGCCTTTGTCATGACATTTCCGGCTCCTTCCTCCTCAAGCTCAGACTTTGTCTTGTGAACAAGGTTATCATACAAAATCTGCTTCATTCTGCGGTTTACATTGTTTGCAAATCGGCGCACATAAAAACGCTTGATGTAACGACATGCTTGCACACCTGCGATAACAGCGACATAAAATGCAACCAGAACAAGCATATCCGAAAACGTCTTCTTTCCATTTAAAATGTCAATCAGACAGCCTGTCATACGACCCTCAAACCAAGGTGTTGCCAGCAAGCCTATGTTGTAAATCAGTCCCGAAACGGTGACAATCAAAAGCACCACCCATTCCAACTTAAAATAGGAAAGAATGCGGTTCGGGCGAAACGTATCATTTTTCTTCATCGGTACTTGCCTCCTCATTTCGAACTCGCGGTGCCACATCCGGGAAACCCGCTCTGCTTTGCGCCTTTGAACGCAGGTACAATTTGTCAAGTGTCTGGACAAACTGTGCCTTTTCTTCCTCTGACAACTCATCTAACAGCCACTCATAAAAGACGGCCTCAATATGTGCCTTTGATTTTTTTAAACTCTCTGCCTTTTCAGTCGCATACAGAAGCTGACTGCGTCCATCTGATGGATTTGGCTTTCGCACCAGATACCCCTTCTCCTCAAGATTCGCTGCACGTCTCGCCGCCGCTCCCTTGTCAATCTTAAGCTGCTCGCGCACCTGTGCCTGCGTGATGCCAGGATTGTGACGCACTAAATGAATAAAATCAAATTCTGCGGTGCCGATTCCGTCCTCCTTCATCGTCTGAATGGTATATTTGTTCAGCTCACGCGCAATCTTTGTGATTTTTCGTTCTGTAACATCCATAGCACTCGTTCCTTTCTAAAAAAATCGTAGCAATTCAAAGCCACTTATTGTAACCTTCCAGAGCCACACATCTAGTTCCAAATGCTATCATAAAAAAAAATCATCCAAACTAGATGTATGTGCATCTAATTTGGATGATAGTACAACTATTTTCTGTTGTCAAGTAAAAACATATCGTAACCTGAATTCGCGGTGAAACGAATTGCTTTCTTAAATGGCTTCTTTTCCGCCAGTCTTCGCACGAATCACAAGAAGAATGCCAATCAACAGCACAACACAAACCGGAAGCGCCAGAAGCGAAAGTGATGCCAATCCAACTGCCTGCAACACACCGATCAGGAAATAACCGACCATGCAAACTGCTGTCACAAGTCCTACATATGGAATCTGGGTTGCGACATGATTGACATGCTCACAATGACCACCTGCAGACGCCATAATGGTGGTATCGGAAATTGGGGAACAATGATCACCACATACCGCACCTGCCAAACAGGACGCGATGGAGATTGCCATCATCTGGCCGGATGGGAATACACCGATAACAATCGGGATTAAAATGCTGAACGTACCCCATGAAGTTCCAGTCGCAAAGGCAAGAAATGCTGCAACTAAGAAGATAATCATCGGCAAAAAGCCCTGCATACCCTGCGCCGAATGCTCAACCAGATCAGCTACAAACACCTTTGCGCCAAGGAGGTTTGTCATACCAGATAAAGTCCATGCAAGCGTCAAAATCATGATCGGAGCGATCATCGACTTAAAGCCTTCTGGAATACACTCGGTAAACTCGCGGAAGGAAAGTACGTCACGCATCATATAATAGACAAAGGTAAATGCCAGTGTCACGGCACCGCCAAGCACCAGTCCAACGGATGCATCTGAATTTGCAAAGGCATCCACGAAGGATGCTCCTTCAAAAAAGCCACCCGTATAAATCATGGCGACGATACAGCTAGCAATCAATACGGCTACCGGAAACACTAAATCCAACACATGAGAATTTTCCTTTACGATTTCCTCCTCATTGCCCTCATATGGTCTTCCCGGTGTGGTGAACAAATCGCCCGCAATCGCATTCATCTCGTGACGCTTCATCGGTCCAAAATCGACACGCAAAACGGTGATTGCAAACAGCATAACCAGCGTAAGGATCGCATACAAATTGTACGGAATGGTCTGAATGAATACGGCAAAGCCATTGATACCGGAATCCGCCGGAACAGATGAGGTGACTGCTGCTGCCCAAGAACTGATCGGCGCGATGATGCAGACCGGAGCCGCTGTCGCGTCAATGATGTAAGACAACTTTGCTCTGGATACCTTGTGACGATCGGTCACTGGCCGCATAACACTTCCTACGGTAAGACAGTTGAAATAGTCATCAACAAAGATCAATATTCCAAGAATCATAACGCTGATCTGTGCGCCGATTCTTGTCTTGATGTGCTTGGATGCCCACTTTCCAAATGCTGCCGAGCCTCCTGCCCTGTTTAATAATGACACTAATATACCCAGCATGACAAGAAATACCAAAATACCGACATTCCATGAATCAGCTAACTTATAGATCATACCGCCGTCCTCATTGAAGAACATCGTATTTAACATCGTCTCCAAATTGCCGTTGGCATACAAAAGTGCGCCGGTTAAAATTCCAGCAAGAAGTGATGTGTACACCTCTTTTGTAAAGAGCGCCAGTCCAATCGCAATCACTGGAGGAAGCAACGACAGTACCGTTGCATATGCTACGCTTGTATATTCGCCCTCTGCCGGTTTTCCTGTCACCATGGTAATCGCAAGCAATACGATGAATATCGCAAGCAGTCCAAGCATAACCGCCTGTTTTCTTTTTACTTTCACTTATTATCCCCTTTCTCTGTTTCAACTCACAGTCGGTATTTTCACGGAGTCTGACATATCGAAAATAATTCGACTGTGACCTGCCTCATGTCAGTGGGGAATACCGATTTTTCTCCGTCCACCACTGCCTCAAATATCTTAATATTCTAAAACAGAACCTTGGTTATTATATCGTTTCCTTGCGATCTTGTAAAGTTTTTTCATGCAAAAAATCAGATAACGTTTTTTCCAATAATTCCATATCAATTGGTTTGGCGATATGCGCATTCATTCCGGCATTGAAACATTGCTTGGCATCTTCCTCAAACGCATTTGCCGTCATCGCAATAATCGGAATCGTTTTCGCATCCGCACGGTCTAAGCTTCGAATGGCACGCGTTGCCGCTAAACCGTCCATCTCTGGCATCATGATATCCATCAAAATTGCATCAAAGGTACCCGGCGCATTCGATGAAAAGTAAGCGATGAATAAGGCTACGTTCACGACCTATAGGGAACCTCAAATTGAGAGG